>JANXRC010000106.1 GCA_025353195.1 Rhodocyclaceae bacterium | reverse complement strand
CGTCCCGGTATTCCTCGCCGATGCCAAGGGCGACCTGTCCGGCCTCGGCGCCGTCGGCGTCGCCTCGGAAAAATTGCAGCAGCGCCTGGACCGGCTCGGCATCAAGGACTGGCAGCCGCAGGCCAGCCCGATCGTGTTCTGGGACGTGTTCGGCGAAGCCGGCCACCCGGTGCGCGCCACGATTTCCGACATGGGGCCGCTGCTGCTCGGGCGCCTGTTCAACCTCAACGACACGCAGGGCGGCGTGCTGCAGCTGGTGTTCAAGGTCGCCGACGACCAGGGCCTGCTGCTGCTCGACCTCAAGGATTTGCGGGCGATGGTGCAGCATGTCGGCGAGCATGCGGCCGAGTACAAGACCAAGTACGGCAATGTCTCGGCGGCCTCGATCGGCGCCATCCAGCGCGGCCTGCTGACGCTGGAAGAGCAGGGCGGCACCAGCTTCTTCGGCGAGCCGATGCTCGACATCGAGGACCTGATGCAAACCCAGGACGGGCGCGGCGTGATCAACGTGCTGGCGGCCGAAAAGCTGATGAATTCGCCGCGCCTGTATGGCTGCTTCCTGCTCTGGCTGCTCGCCGAACTGTTCGAGCAACTGCCCGAGGCGGGCGACCTGCCCAAGCCGAAGCTGGCCTTCTTCTTCGACGAGGCGCACCTGCTCTTCAGCGACGCGCCGCCGGCGCTGCTGGAGAAGGTTGAGCAAGTGGTGCGACTGATCCGTTCGAAGGGCGTCGGCGTGTATTTCGTGACCCAGAATCCGCTCGACATTCCCGATCCCGTGCTCGGCCAGCTCGGCAATCGCGTGCAGCATGCGCTGCGCGCCTTCACGCCGCGCGACCAGAAGGCGGTCAAGGCGGCGGCCGACACCCTGCGCGCCAACCCGGCCTTCGACGCAGCGGCGGTGATCACCGAACTCGGCGTCGGCGAGGCGCTGGTGTCCTTCCTCGACGAGCAGGGCCGGCCGACCGTGGTCGAACGCGGCATGGTGCTGCCGCCCGCATCGCGCATCGGACCGCTGACGGCGGAAGAACGCCGCGCCGCGATTGCCGCCTCGCCGATCGCCGGGCATTACGAGAAGCTGCTCGACCGCGAATCCGCCTACGAGAAACTGACGGGCATTGCCGGTAAGGATGGCGCCGGCAACGCCGTGCCGGGAGTCGGCGCTGGCGACACGGCGGCTGCGCCCGCTGGCGGCGGTTTCTTCGGCGGCCTCGGCGACACCCTGGGCGGCATGCTCGGCGGCGGTGCGCGCACCGGCACGCGCGGACGGCAGACGGTGGTCGAGGCGGCGGTGTCGAGCACGGTGCGCGCCATCGGCTCCTCGCTGGGCCGGGAGATCGTGCGCGGCGTGCTGGGCTCGATCATGGGCGGTCGCCGCAGGTGATGTTTGCGGGCGGCCCGCGGGCCGCGCACGGCACCGTGCATCGAACCGGAATCGCCCTGGCCGTTCTTGCGGCCTTCGGCTTTTCCTTCAAGGCGATCCTGGTCAAGCTGGCCTACCCGTATGGCGTCGATGCGATCACGCTGCTGGCCCTGCGCATGGCCTTCGCGCTGCCGGTATTCCTGTGGGTCGGTTTTTCCGCCTCGAAGAATGCGCCGGCGCTGAGCCTGCGCGACTGGCTGGTGGTCGCGGCGCTCGGCGTGCTCGGCTACTATGGCGCCAGCATTCTGGATTTCCTCGGCCTCAAGTGCATTTCGGCCGGCCTGGAGCGGCTGATCCTGTTTACCTATCCGACGCTCACCCTGCTGTTCGGCGTGGCGCTGCATGGCCGCACCATCAGCCGGCGCGAAGGGCTTGCGCTGCTGCTGTGCTATGCCGGCATCGCGGCGGCCTTCGCCCACGATCTGAAAGTCGGCGGTGACAGTACGGCGGTGTGGATCGGCGGCGGCTTCGTCTTCGCCTCGTCGGTCAGCTATGCGCTCTATCTGTCCGGCAGCGCGGGCATGATCGCCAAACTCGGCGCCGCGCGCTTCACCGCGCTGGCCATGCTGGTGTCGACGGCCGCCACCGGCGGCCACTTTCTGGCGACGCAACCATTGACGGCCCTGGTTCAGCCCTGGCCGGTGTATGCGCTGGGCGCCGCAATGGGCCTGTTCAGCACCGTCGTGCCGGTATTCGCCCAGTCGGCGGCGATCCGCCGCGTCGGCAGCGGTCAGGCCGTGCTGGTGGGCATGGTGGGGCCGCTGCTGACCATCGTTTTCGCCTGGCTGCTGCTCGACGAAGGCTTCTCCACCGCGCAGATGATCGGTGTCGCGCTCGTTATCGCCGGGGTGGCGGCGGTGAGTCGCAGGTAGGCCACGGTCCGATGGGCTGTATACTTGCCGTCACGCACTTCCATTTCCTGGAGACATCATGAATCCCAGCCTGCTAGAGAGAATCACTATCGAGCCCGGCAAATGCGGTGGGCGTCCTTGCATCCGTGGGCAGCGCATACGTGTCACCGACGTTCTCGGCCTGCTCGGTGCAGGAGCCTCCCATCAGGAAATCCTGGAGGACTATCCCTTTCTCGAAGACGCTGACATTCTGGCGGCGCTGGAATATGCCGCCGTACAAACCGACCACGTCATCCTTATTGCCGCATGAGCCTGTTGGTGGACAACCAGTTGCCGGTGGCACTGGCTCGATATCTCGAAGCTCATGGCTGGGAGTGCGTTCATGTGCGGGATGTTGGGCTTGACGAAGCCGGCGATCAAGACATCTGGGGATATGCCAAAGCGCGTTCCCTGACGATTATTACCAAGGACGAAGACTTTCAGGCGCTCGCCAATCGGCAGGGATCGGTTCCGCCACAGGTCGTATGGGTTCGACTTGGCAATTGTCGCAAGGGAGCGTTGCTGGAAGCGTTCTCAAGAATACTTCCATCGCTGAAAGAGTTGTTGGCTGCTGGTGATGCCGTGGTCGAAATCCGGTAGCTGGTCGGCTTGGCGCTTGAGTTCTTCCAATCCAACTCGAACCTGGATCCTTTTCCGATTTCCGCCCGGCGCCAGTTGCTTTCAGTGACGCCGCCGCGCGCCTCAGCAACCGGCAATCAGTTTTTGCGCAATTTCGGCGGGGGCTGTGGCCAGGGTGCTCTCGGGCAGCCATGTGGTCAGCCGCGATCCGGCTTCGCTCGGATCGACCCGGATCACTCCGAACGTCGTCGGTGAAGGCTCCAGGTTGGTCAGGACCAGGAAGATGCTCGCTTGCGGGGTGTCGGCTGGACGATTGCGGACGCTCAGATTGGACATCTTCCTGTTGATGTTGTAGGTAATGCAGCGGGCCAGTTTTGCGGGCTCGGTATAGCTTTCGCTTTCGACCCGCTTGCCGGGACTTGCGGAGTCCGCCGGTGAGAGCGCATATCCCGCGAATGCCAGCGCTAAAAATGCAAGTCCTGGACTAGCCATGGTGATTCCCCGGTCGAATGATTGGCGATGGCGGTCGAAGAAGGGCGGAGACCGATAGGCACCTCTTCGCCGGACTACTACGATCTAGCCTAAACCTCCGGCCGGGAATATTCAGGCGATACAGGAGGTGAAAACGCCGCCAATTTCCCGCTACGGATTGAATGAAAAACGCCCCACCCGGTCAGGGGTGGGGCGTCGTAACCGCTGAGGATTCACTTAAGAAACCGGCAAATTCTGTCCTAAGGAACGGGGTCGCCTCACCTCTGCCTTATCGCCTGGATAGCGGATTGGAAAAATCGCCCTTTCAATGGAGCTGTTGGTGCAATTTCTACGTCATAATTCCTAACGCACCAAGTAGGTCACGACGAATCTCGCTACGACCAATACCGGACGCCTGATACTTGACTCCCTCGGGATCAAGATTGGAGCATGGAGCAAGCATCAACCGCAAGTTTTTCTCCGAAAAACGATCGGCCGTTACGGGCGCTATCGCCAAGATCGTGCGCAGCACATCAAACAATGCTTGTAGCCCTACCGTCTTGCGAAGATATGAACCAGCACCGACTTTGTCCCATAGCGTAAATTTGACGGCTGAAAAGTAATTGCACAACAACTCGTACAACGCCCTGTCATTCCCAGCGATGTAGTGATCCCGCATAGGCAGTCCGGCAATGGGCAAAAGAACTTTGCGCCCAGCATCCCTGTTTTCAGGCCTCCGAACCCTATTTCGATCCTCCTTAGGATTCCTCGAAACAAGGCGCAAGATCCCGTCTACTACCGTCGCCATTGAGACATGGATGTTTAACTTAGCTTTCTCGCCATCTTGAGGTGGCAGCTTTTCGGAATCAGCGGCGGGGAATATGGACTTAAATAATGGCGACTTTGGGTCTGTGTTCATTAACCGGGCTAAGTAGACCGCAAGAGTTTCTGGTGCCCAGAATTCCGCCGGGCGTTCGTCAACGTCGAAACCAAACAGCTCATATGCAAGACTCCGATCAACCTTTTTCTGATTGAAGTTGATCGTTGCAAAAACATAGGCGTGGTAGGGTACTGGAAGCTCAAGAAATACAACGCAAAGTAGCTCCATGGCCCTCTCAGGCGCGCCTTCTGGAAGGCGATCGAATGCATGGAGTCGATGCTGCCCATCGATTATCGACGCATTCTTTTCGCCCGTAGGGATGGACAAAGTCCAAGGCCCATCATCTGGGCCTGCAATTGTCCATCGCCGGGCTTCATCATCAATGTATTGCCCGTCTTGATCATAGTTTGCAGCAAGAATAATAGCGTTTGGAAACGTGGCGTCTGTCGTCCGAATAAATGACGCAATTTCTTCAAGCCGCTTTCGGTTCTCCACCCGCTGGGTTC
>JANXRC010000105.1 GCA_025353195.1 Rhodocyclaceae bacterium | reverse complement strand
CAAGCGGCCGCACTCTTCAATCCGGCCGCGGCGGATTCATGGCGCCGGGCTTCCGCCAGGGCGCGCTGCTCGGCCTCGATGCGAGCGCGCAAGGCGACGTCGGCCAAACGTTCAGCCTGAGCCTGCTGTTCAGCCGAAACGCCTGCTGCCTTCTCGGCGGCGGCGCGGCCGAGCGCCTGTTCAGCCGCTAGATCCTCTGCTTGCTGGCGCCGTTGCGCGACCGCAATCTGCTCGGCAGACCGCAATTGCCGCGACTCGGCAGCAGCACTGGCGCACTGGTCCGCAGCGCGGCGGGCCAGCGCATCTGCCATGGCGCTCCGCTCGGGATCCGGCGCATTCGTCGCGGCGGCCGCTTCGCGCGCGGCGCGTTGCTTGCGCTGCCGCTCCGCTTCCATCAAGTCAATCAAGAGTTTGCTCAAGCCTATGCTCCGAGTTCCAGGCCGGTCTTATGGGCTCCCGGGTGCCACAGGCTAACCCAGGGCTGGCACGGGCCGAAGGTAGAATAGCGCGATGGAAGTATCTCAAACTGACCGCCAAACCCTGCTCGTTTTCACCAACCTGCCGGACGAGGCCAGTGCACAAGCATTGGCGGCGACGCTGGTGACCGAGCGCCTGGCGGCTTGCGTGAACGTGCTCGCGCCTTGTAGTTCGGTATATCGCTGGCAGAACGAGATCGAAAGCGCAACGGAAGTACCGCTGCTGATCAAGACCACGACGGCGCGCTACGCGGAGCTGGAGGCTGCAATCCGGGCCCGCCACCCCTATGAACTTCCCGAGATCATCGCGGTCCCAATCGCGCACGGCCTGCCGGAGTATCTGGCGTGGCTAGTTGCCGAAACTCGCGCCGAGACCTCCATTGAAACCGCCGACGGGAACTGCCCCAGATGCTGATCCGATTTCTGTTCCTGTTGCTGGTCGCCCTGACGGGCCCTGCCCGGGCCGAAGAACCGCTGCCTCCCGAGCAAGCCTTCCGGTTCTCGGCGCGGGCGATCGATGCCCATACCATCGAGGCCCGCTGGCAGATCACCGACGGCTATTACATGTACCGCGACAAGTTCAAGTTCGCGCTGGAAGGCGGCACCCTTGGCGCAGCCAAGCTGCCGGCCGGCAAGATCAAGGAAGACGACTTGTTCGGCAAGGTCGAGACCTACCGCAACGACGTAAGGATCCTGCTTCCGGTTGAAGCCGCCGGCCCGGTCGCGCTGAAGGTCGTCTCGCAAGGCTGCTGGGACGGCGGCATTTGTTACCCGCCGCTCAAGCAGGAGGCGAACATCGAACGGCTAGCCTCGGGGACACCGGAGGTGACCAATGCCGCTCCGGGCGCCGCGTCGCCAGCGCCGACTCTTGGGCTGCCAAGGGAGTCTGCCTCGGCAGCACCGGCCAACGAGAGCTCGCGAGTTGCCGCACTGTTCAAGGGCGGTAATCTGGCGCTGGTACTGGTCAGTTTCTTCGGCTTCGGCTTGCTGCTTTCGCTGACTCCCTGCGTGTTTCCGATGATCCCGATCCTGTCCGGGATCATTGTCAATCACGGCCATGCGGTGAGCCATCTGCGCGCCTTCGTGCTGTCGCTCGTCTACGTGCTGGGCATGGCCGTCACCTACGCCGTGGTGGGCGTCGTCGCCGGGCTATCGGGCACGCTGTTGTCGGCCGCGTTGCAGAATGCATGGGTGCTGGGCAGCTTCTCGCTGGTGTTCGTCGTGCTGTCACTTTCGATGTTCGGCCTGTATGAACTGCAGCTGCCGGCGGCGCTGCAAAGCCGGGTTTCCGACACGGCCAACCGCCAGGGCGGCTCGCTGCCCGCCATCGCGCTGATGGGCGCGCTCTCGGCACTGATCGTCGGCCCCTGTGTCGCAGCACCGCTGGCCGGTGCGCTGCTGTATATCGCGCAGACCGGCAATGCCGCGCTGGGCGGTGCCGCGCTGTTTGTCATGGCCCTTGGCATGGGTGTGCCGCTGCTGCTGGTGGGCGCATTCTCCCGCTCGCTGCTGCCGAAATCCGGGCCGTGGATGGAAGGCATCAAGAAGTTCTTCGGTGTGATCATGCTGGCCACCGCCCTGTGGCTGATTTCTTCCGTCATTCCGCTGTGGTTGCAGATGCTCGGCTGGGGGCTGTTGATGGTGATCCCGGCGATCTATCTGCATGCGCTCGACCCCTTGCCGCCGCACGCGCACGGCTGGCAACGGCTGGGCAAGGGTCTCGGCGTCGTCCTCCTGGTGGGCGGTGCGGCGATGCTCATCGGTGTGCTCGGCGGCGCCAAGGATCCGCTGCAGCCGCTCGGCTTTTTGCGTGCCGGAGGAAGCACGGAATCTCACGTGACGGCTTGGGAGCGCGTCGCCACCATCGAGCGACTCGATGCCCGGCTCGCCGAATCAAAAGCCGCGGGCAAACCCGTGATGCTGGACTTCTACGCCGACTGGTGCGTGAGCTGCAAGGAAATGGAGCGCTTCACCTTTGCCGATCCGCAGGTCGCCGCGAGCATGAAGCGGCTGGTGCTGTTGCAAGCCGATGTGACAGCGAACAGCGACGCAGACCTTGCACTACTCAAGCGCTTCGACCTGTTCGGGCCGCCGGGCATCGTCTTCTTCGATGCCAAAGGGCACGAACAGGGCGACCTGCGCGTCGTCGGCTTCCAGCCCGCGGAAACGTTTCTGCCTACCTTAGAGCGCGTCCTGCGCTAACCATTGGAGCTGCCATGTTCACGGGCATCATTACCGCCGTAGGAAAAATCAGCCACGCCCAGCCGCTTGAAACAGGCGTGCGGCTCACCATCGAGGCGCCCGGCCTCAAGCTCGGCGACGTCGCCCTGGGAGATTCCATTGCGCACGGCGGCGTGTGCCTGACGGTGATCGCGAAGAAGAAGAGCAGCTACCAGGTCGACGTCTCGCGCGAGACGCTGGATTGCACCGTGGGCCTCGACACGCCGGGCGGCGAAGTCAATCTGGAAAAGGCCATGCGCCTG
>JANXRC010000278.1 GCA_025353195.1 Rhodocyclaceae bacterium | reverse complement strand
ATCACGGCCTGGACCATCTCCGCCATGATCGCATCGGTATCCTCTTGGATTTGAGGAAAGCCGATGGTGTAGGCGCTGAGCTGGCTGTGGCACCAGCTATGAAACGTGCGGACGTGCACCTTATCGGCCACACCTTTGCTCGTCATCCAGTGCATCAGACGTCCTGCCAGGGTTTTGTTGTAGCAGAGAACGAGGATGGGCTTGGCGCAGACCTTGGCGAGTTGCTCGGCGCGGTAGCCAAGGATCAAGGTCTTTCCCGAGCCCGCCACGCCGTGGATTACGCGATGGCCTTCGCCGAGGCTGCGTGCCAGTTGCTCCTGCTGCAGGTCCATGACCCGCATCAAGTCGGGAATCTCGACGGAATTTAGTTCTCCCGTATTGAAGAGCCCCACTTGGGCAGCCGGCAGCCGAATCTCGGGAAACAGGTGCCAGCGCACGCGATCTAGCTGAGGCAGCGTCAGGGCGGCATGGAAGCGCACAGAAAACATTTCCCAGAGTCGCTTCTGGAATGCTTCGATCTCGACGGACTCGGTCATCTCGTCCTGACAAATCACGCAATGCGGCTCGATGACTTCGGCTAGTCCGGCAGTCTCGAAGGTACGGCGGGGGATATTTGCAAGCACGACACCGTAAGCCCACGGAAACGTAAGCCGCCCTTGCATTCTGCCGCTCGAGAGCGTCAACTGATTGTCGCGCTCCAATACCTTGATGACTGCATGAGCATATTGGCGAGCTTGCTCAAGCGGATTGAACACATGCTTGAGTCCGCGGTCCGTGAGAATCGCCGCGTCGGACTTTGTTATTGAGCGGATCGTGTCCTGCTTCCAGTCCTTCACTTCCAGAATCAGCAGCCCACGGCGGGGGTGCAGGACGATAAAGTCAGGATGACTGTTGGCCGGACCGACAGCAACGTCATACCAGCAGAGATAGTCCTCTTCGAGTTTGGCTTCGAGCCGTTGTGCGAACCGTCGTTCGCCCGGCGTCATGCGTCCCGCGCACGTTCCGTAACTGGGAATCAGTGTTGCCACTCGGTATTCCTTATGTGACTGATCGGAAATGACATTGTGATTCTACACGCAACCAAAATGAAAGAATCTGCTACAGGGCCAACGAGCCGCAAGGACAACTGCTGGGACGACGCGCCGACCGAGAGCTTCCTCAACAGTCCGAAGAATGTGCGGATGCAGGGCACCCGCTACGGCACGCGGGCCGAGGCAGCGGCCGACCTGTTCCACTACATCGATCTGTTCTACAACCGCAAGCATCGCCATTCCACGCCCCGCTACACCTCACCACAGAAGTTCCCGGAAGACTGGATCAGCACTCAGCACAAGCGAAAATTGGCGGCATAATGCCGTTGGGTTGGAAGACGGAAATCAGAGGGAAGCTCAGCTCTGGACGCCATCAAAGGAAAACGATGATCGGGAAGTGAGGGGATTGGCAAGGCGGCGCATGGCACCGACTGCTGCCACAGTAGAATTCCAACCCGATAAATGGTTCCTGATCAATTTGGCATGAATTCAGAACTCAACCATTACCGGATCACCTTCAGCGAGCTTGCTGTCGGCCAGCGTTTCTCTGACCCAATCAGAGCAGAATATTTCGTGAAGCAGGGCGCAAGCATTTTCGGGCAGGTCAGGAGATGCTGATGGCCATGACCGGCGGCGCCGTCACGCAGCCGAAGCGTACTGGTGAAAGGAACTGAACATGGACTTTGAGCTACTGCTGAAACGACTGGCCACTGCCATCGAGCTTCGGGATGACAAGGCTCTCGCCGATTGCTTCACGACCGACGGCATCTACGAGGACTATTTCTTCGGCCCCAAGCAGGGAGCACAGGGCTTGAAGGAAATGCTCGACCATTTCTATGCGGGCGCACGGAAGTTCCGGTGGGAATTCTTTCAGCCGGTCTGCTCCGCCGACTTGGGATACGCCAGCTACCGGTTCAGTTATGAATCCTTGCAGCCCCAGGTACTGGGCCGACGGGTCGGTTTCGATGGCATCAGTTGCATCGAACTTCGCGGCGGCCTCATCAGCCGCTATCGCGAGATCTTTGATCGCGGCATGGCGCTGGCGCAACAGGATTTTGCTCCCGAGCGGATAGCCGCGATTGCCTCGAAGCACGCCGGAGCATTGCGCCAAAAGCCGGAGTGGGCGGCGCACTTTTCGTCCAAGGTCTAAGCACGGCGTCGACCGCAGCCAATTGACCGGCGTGCGCGGCCTGTACTGATCACCCTTCAGCAACGAAA
>JANXRC010000267.1 GCA_025353195.1 Rhodocyclaceae bacterium | reverse complement strand
TTTCTTATCTTCGTCAACCTGTTCGTGTTCTTCCTGGCGTTCTTCCTCGACTTCTTCGAGATCGCTTTCATCATCGTGCCGCTGCTCGCGCCCGTAGCGGCGAAGCTCGGTATCGATCTGATCTGGTTCGGCGTGCTCCTGTGCGTGAACATGCAGACCTCATTCATGCACCCGCCTTTCGGCTTCGCGCTGTTCTACTTGCGCTCTGTGGCGCCGACCGCCACCTACAAGGATCGCCAGACCGGCAAGATCACGGAACCGGTGACCACCGGCCAGATCTATTGGGGTGCGGTTCCTTTCGTCCTGATTCAGATAGTGATGGTCGGCCTGTTGATCGCATTCCCGCAACTGGTGGGGCGCGACGCCCCGATCACCAGCACGGGCCCGGATATCGACATCGGGAAGATGTTGCAGGAGGATTCCGACAAGACCGGCAGCGAGATCACACCACCCCCGGCCAAATCCGACGACGATGCGCTGACCAAGTCAATTCGCGACGCCGGCAAGTAGGCCGCAAGCTGACCGACATCTACCTGCTGTCGGTCAAAAAAAACCCTGCGGCACGCCGCAGGGTTTTTTGCTTATGAGAGCAGGAACTACTTGATGTGCTTCTGCAGGAACTCGTCCATGCGCAGCTCCGCCACGCTGAACCACTGGTTCTGCGTCTTTTGGTACTTGAGGTACTCGTCGTAGATCTTCTTGAACGCGGGATTCTTGGCCGACTCGTCGGAATACAGCTGAACGGCGGCCTTGTAGGCAGCTTCGATGATGGAGTCGGAGAATTTCTTGAGCTTGACGCCCTGCTGGACCAGGCTGCGCAATGCAATCGGGTTCTTGTGGTCATATTCCGCCATCATGGTGACGTTGGCCTCGTAGGCCGCCGCCTCGAAGGCCGCCTGATATTCCTTCGGCAACTTGGCCCAGGCAGCTTTGTTCACAAAGAAGTGGATGGACGGACCCGGTTCCCACCAGCCCGGAAAGTAGTAGTTCTTGGCAATCTTGTGGAAGCCGAGCTTCTCGTCGTCATAGGGCCCGACCCATTCCGCGGCGTCGATGGTGCCCTTCTCCAGTGCCGGGTAGATGTCGCCACCGGCGATAAACTGCGTAACCATACCCAGCTGAGAAAACACTGTGCCGCCGAGACCGGCGATGCGCATCTTGACGCCCTTGCAATCGGCAACCGTGTTTACTTCCTTCTTGAACCAGCCACCCATCTGCGTCCCGGTATTGCCGCCGACAAAGGATACGACGTTGTAGTTGCTGTAAAACTCGTCCAGCAGCTTCTGGCCGCCGCCGTAATAGATCCAGGCGTTCATCTGGCGACAGTTCATGCCGAAAGGAACCGCCGTGCCGAAGCCGAAGGTCTTGTCCTTGCCAACGTAGTAGTAGGAGCAGGTGTGGCAAACATCGACGGTGCCGTTCTGCACTACGTCCAGCGCCTGCCCGCCGGGTGCGATCTCGCCCGCGGCAAACACCTGCACCTGAAACTTGCCACCGGTGATGGCGGCAATACGCTTGGACAGGACCTCAGCGCCACCGTAGATGGTGTCCAGACTCTTGGGAAAACTGGAGGTCAGCCGCCACTTGATGGTCGGCGCCGATTGTGCGATGGCCGGGGCCGCGCCGGCAGCCAGGATGCCGGTCAGGCCGGCGTGTTGCAGAAACTTGCGTCGTTCCATGCCACTTCTCCTATTTGTATTGTAATAAGGCGGTTCCGCACCGCGGTAGAACCTGCGCAGATACTACACCTACAATCCCCGTCGTGGCGCGTTGCGGGGGCCCCTACTCCAGAACCTCGTCGAGCGCTCCGCGCATATGACTGCCGTCGGCCCATGAAATTAGCCGCCAGTTATCTGCGCAGTATTCCAGCCAGTTCACGGCCGCATTCAGCACCGGAAAGTCACGCGGTACTTCAAGCGTCAGGCCGGCAGCAGCGCGATAGGCGACATCGAGGACGCCGCCGTGCGTGAAGACCAACACGCTCCGGCCCGCATGGCGCGCCGCCAGCGCTTCAAGCCCGTTCATGACCCGCGCCGCGAACGCAATCAGGGACTCTCCGGTCTCGTAGTCGTAATCCGGCGTTCGCGCCATGTGATGGCGATGCGCATCCGGACGCTGCAGGCTGGCTTCCCCTCGGGTAACGCCCTGCAACACGCCAAAATGGCGCTCGCGCAGAGTCGGCGCCGGCGAGACGGCGATACCAAGGGTAACCGTGGCAATCTGCGCCGTGTGCCAGGCGCGCAGCAGATCGCTGCTGTACACCGCCGCGAACTCGTGTTCCGACAGTCCCTGCCGTAGTGCGCGCGCCTGCGCTTCGCCGGCCGCGTTGAGATCGATGTCGATTTGCCCCTGAATGCGCTTCTCGCCATTCCAGTCTGTCTCGCCATGCCGGATCAGGCAGAGTCGAGTGGGTGGTGTGCTTGTCATGGGCTGCATTTTACCGCCCCGCCTGACGACCATCAGCGCTCCACCATACGCCAGAGCGAAGTCAGTTCGGCGCGCGCCAGCGGGCAATCGGCACGGGCCAGAACCTTGGACTGGTGGCATACAATCAGCGGAGCACAGCCTACAGGGAGCATCTCGAATCAGCTTTCGGCCCAGCGGCATGCGCTGCCGCGGTCTGCCGCAACTCAAACCCGCCGCGCAAACGCCTCGAAGCCTGCGACCGGCAGCGGTCGACTGAAGAAATAGCCTTGATAGGCGTGGCATCCCGAGCTCGCCAGGAAGGCTCGCTGGGATTCAGTCTCCACGCCCTCGGCGATCACCCCCAGCCCGAGGCTCTGCGCCAGCGCCACGATGGTTCGGGCAATCGCCGCGTCGTTGGGGTCGACCAGAATATCGCGCACGAACGACTGATCGATCTTCAGCTGGTCCAGCGGCAGCCGCTTCAGATATGACAGCGAGGAGTAACCGGTACCGAAATCGTCCAGCGAAAAACCCACCCCCTTGGCTTTCAATGCGTACATCTTTTCGATGATGTCCTCGACGTTATCCACCAGCAGGCTTTCGGTCAGTTCCATTTTGAGCCGGTTCGGATTGGCGCCTGTTCGGCTGATTATTGCCAGGACCTGGTCGACAAAGTCGGATTCGTGGAACTGTTGGGCGCTGACATTCACCGCTACCGCAAGATGGGCCATGTCGGGACGAACCGACCATTGTGCCAGTTGGGCGCAGGCGGTTTCCAGTACCCAGGTGCCCAATGGCAGGATCAGTCCCGTCTCTTCAGCGAGGGGAATGAACTCAGCGGGAGACACCAGGCCGCGCAGCGGATGCTGCCAGCGCACCAGAGCCTCGGCGCCGGTGATCCGGCCCCCATCGATCACCTGCGCCTGGTAATGGAGCACGAACTGCCGGTCCTGAACGGCCTCGCGCAGATCCTTTTCCAGAGCGGCTCGCTCCATCACGGCAGTCTGCATGTCCGGATCAAAGAAATGCAGGACATTGCGCCCCCTTGCCTTCGACTTGTACATGGCGAGGTCGGCCTGCTTCATAAGATCATCGATGCTGGCCTGGTGGCTCCTGAACAAGGTGGCGCCGATGCTCGCGGTGCTGCGGTGTTCAATGCCATTGAGCCGATACGTACGGTCGAGTGCGGCGAGGATCTTTTCGCCGACGGCTTCGGTCTGGTTGGCAGCCTCTTCCATGTTCGCGCTGAGGCTGCCCAGCGCCACCACGAACTCGTCGCCGCCCAACCGCGCCACCGTGTCACCCTCGCGCACGCTGTCGGCGAGACGCTGCGCGACTTGCTGCAGCAGCAGGTCACCCATGTCATGGCCCAAGGTGTCGTTGAGCGTTTTGAAATTGTCGAGATCGATAAACAGCAGCGCACCATAACTGCCATTGCGGGAACTGGCGGTCATTGCCTGTCGCAGGCGATCCATCAGCAGCGTACGATTGGGCAATCGGGTCAGTGGATCAAAGAAGGCCAGCTCCATGATCTTCTCTTCGGCCTTCTTGCGTTCGGTAATATCCTGATGTGTCGCGACATAATGGGTGACCATCCCGTCATCGCTCTTGACCGCCGAAATCGCCAGCCACTTTGGATATATCTCGCCGTTCTTGCGCCGGTCCCAGATTTCCCCCTGCCATGCGCCGGTATTCAGGAGACTCTCCCACATCGCCTTGTAAAACGCGGCATCGTGGCGACCGGACTTCAACAGGCGCGGGGTGTGACCGATGACATCTTTTGCCGAATAACCGGTGTTCTCGCTAAAGGCCCGATTGATGCGCAGGATCACACCGTCCGGATCGGTGACCACCATGGCTTCCTGGGATTCAAAGGCCGTTGCGGCAATGCGCAGCTCGGCCTCGGCTTCCTTGCGGTAGGTAATGTCGCTGACGCTGCCAATAAACAGTTTTCTGTCATTGAGCAAGGTTTCGGTGACTCCCAGCTCAATATGAAATACTGAACCGTCGCGGCGCTGCGCCATGACATCGCGCCTAACACCTACCACCCTGTGGATGCCGCTATGCCGGTAGTTCGCCAGGTAGCCGTCATGCTCAGTTCGGTAAGGCTCGGGCATCAGCATATTGACGTTGTTGCCGATCATCTCGGCGGCGCTGTAACCGAACATCCGCTCCGCGGACGAATTGCATGACTCGATGATGCCCAGTTCGGTGATGGTGATTACGCCATTGCGAACGCCATCCAGCACCGCGCGCAGGCGTATTTCGCTGGCTGCCAGGGCCTGCTCGAACTGCTTGCGGATGGTAATGTCGGTGGCGTAGGCAAGGACGCAGCGCTGTCCATCGAGCTCGGTTATCTCGCCCGAAATGCTGACATTCCGGCGCTCACCGTTCTTGTGCATCCAGATCGACTCGTAGTCGACCAGACGACCTTCGCGGTGAATCGCTTCGGCCCAGGGCCGACGTGTGGCTTCATCCGGCCACAATCCGATTTCCACCGAGGTCCTCCCGATCAGGTCGGCCCTCGTCCAGCCGAAATCCCGTTCGTAGTTCGCGTTGGCTTCGATGATGCGGCCATCCGCCGCCGTGGCGATCGACGCCGCGATGGGACATGAACTGAAGGCCGTCGAAAATCTCTGCTCGGACTGGCGCAGGGCGATCTCGGCCAGCTTGCGCTCGGTCACATCCTGCACCGTGCCGAATGAACTCAGCGGCCTGCCCTTCGCGTCAAAAACCGTCGAGCACTTCTCATTCACCCACTTGACACGCCCATCACTCATACGCAAGCGATGGGCGATCTCATACGGCATGCGAGTCTCGAGCGACTTGGCATAGGCCGCGTTCACCGCAGCACGGTCATCCGGATGAATGGCGTCGAGAAAGGCTTCGTAGGTGGCGCCGAATTCCTGCGGGTCGATCTCGAACAAACGAAACACTTCATCCGACCAGACCAGTTCGCCACTGACCATGTCCAGCGTCCAGCTGCCGATATGGGCGGTGCGCTGAGCTTCATTCAGGCTATCCGCGCTGGCGCGCAGTTCAGCCTCGCCCTGTTGGCGCTCGATCTCATTGGATTGCAGCTTGACCTGCATCGCGGACAGGCCCGCGAGCACGCCGTCCTCCATACCGGGAGCGGCATCGATGCGGGACGTGAAATCGCCCCGGCCGATTCTGAGAATGTGCTGGTGAACGTCCTCTGCCGATCCGCCCAGAGTTGTACGCAAGGCCACATACGCCCGCCAGAGCATGAACAATGCCCCGAGAATGCAGGCAATGAACACAAGCCTGAAGATCCTGGCATTGCGTTCGGCAATGTGCACCTGGTCGGCGGTGCGCTGGCCCATCAGCACATAGGAGTCGTTGATCGGCCGCATGATGGCCGCCTTGGCTCGATGATAGCTGGCGTCATGCATCATCGATAGCGCTCTGGCTCGCCTGGCTGCTGCATCGGGACCGGCAGTCTCGACCAGTTTCATGGCCTCGAACTCGATGGCCGTCAGGCCGTCTGAATTCGCTTTGGCTTCCGCCAGCTTGCCCAGTTCCGCCGCAGGAGATCCTGCCTCGCGCATCAACTCCAGCAAGGGGACCGCCGGTCCACCATCAGCCGGCGGTGCCTGGGCATCTGCCAGCACCAAGTCCCAGTAAGCGTTCTCGTATCCAGGTGGCCACGGCTTCTTGCCGTCGCGAATATCCAGTATCTGTTGGTAATAATTCTTGTAGCGGGAATCGCCGGTCACCACGTAGGTTCTTGCCATCCGGGTCAGGTCATCCGACGACTGCCGCAACTGATCCGCCAGCATAAAGGAGCGATGCCGCCCTTCATTGGCCTCGTCGATCTGCTTTTCAGAGTGGATGTAGACCCCGAACGAAACCGCCAATGCAATGAGCATGGCCACCGCCGGCCCGACCTTGCGCGGGAACAACTGCATCCTGTCCTGAAAAGCCATGTTGTCGGAATGTCCGTGGTATCTCGAGTTCGCTGGCGATGAATTCCAAACTCGGCCCGAAAATTAGTGGCTGTGGCGTGCCGAATGCAAAGCCCCTACTTACAATAAAGCCTAAACGCAATCGTCGCTTGACGCAAATCACCAATGCTGCTTTGACCCGTTGAATCCTTTATGCGGGCGCGTCCGACGCTCGTTGGCGCACCGTAAAGCGCCAAAGCGAGGTCAGTTCTGCGGCACGTGCGGCATGCAGCGGGTCGGTGGCGTCCGCCGTCCGCGGATGGACCGGCTTGGCATCGATGCGTTCCACCACCATGAGGCCGGCCTCCTCAATCGCAGCCAGCAGTTCGGCGCGCGAGCGCAAGCCCAGATGCTCGGCGAGATCGGAGAGCACCAGCCAACCCTCGCCCCCTGGTTCCAGATGCGTGGCTAGGCCTCCGATGAATCCCATCAGCATCCGGCTGTCGGGGTCGTACACCGCGCGTTCCAGCGGCGAACTGGCGCGGGCCGGAACCCATGGCGGATTGCACACGACCAGTGGGGCGCGACCCGGCGGAAACAGATCCGCCGCCACCACCGCCACCCGTCCGGCCAGCCCTAGCCGCTCCATGTTCTCGGCGGCGCAAGCCAGCGCGCGAGGATCCTGATCGGTGGCGACGATGTGGGCGATGCCGCGCTGCGCCAGCACCGCCGCCAGCACGCCGGTGCCGGTGCCGATGTCGAAGGCCAGCGTACAGGTGGCCGGCAGGGGCGCCGCAGCCACCAGGCCAACGTACTCGCTGCGAATCGGCGCGAAGACGCCGTAGTGCGGATGAATGCGCTCGCCCAGCGCCGGGATCACAACACCCTTCTTGCGCCACTCGTGCGCGCCGATCAGGCCCAGCAACTCTCGCAGCGAGGCGACGAAGGGGCCACGTGCCGGGCCATAGGCTTCGCTGCAGGCCTGACGCACGTCGGGCGCGCGGCGCAGGGGCACCCGGTAGTCTTCTTCGTAGGGCAGCAAGAGCATGCCCAGCGTGCGTGCGCGTTGCGACTGCGCCTGGCGGTACAAGTGAAAAGCATCGGCGGGCGCCGCTGTTGCCGCCTTCTTGCGCGGCTTGCGGTCAATGCGCCGGGCCATGGCCTGCAGCAACTGCCGCGCGTTCTGGAAATCTCCCCGCCAGAGCAGTGCCGTGCCCTCACTGGCGAGGCGATAGGCGGCGTCGGCACTGGTCTGATCGTCGGCGACGACCACGCGTTTCGGCGGCGGCGTGCCGCTCTCCGAATGCCAGCGAGCGGCGCGCGTTTCGTCGTCCTCGATCCACGAGATGACAGGCACAGCGCTCACCATGCCGTCGGTCATTGGCAAAGTCCGACTGAAAGCAACACGATTGATACCTCGATGCGCAGGGAATTAGAACGCATGGTACGTCGCACCTGCAAGCCCGTACATCTTGCCGCAGCGGACGCCCGCCAATCCGGCGCTGCGCCGTACCACCAGCGCCGACTGTTGGTTACGGTCGTGGCTCAGTTACCGGCGATCGTCATGCGCTCGACCAGAATCGAGCCCACCCGCTTCGAACCCCGTACTTCAATGTCATTGCCGATGGCGGAGATGCCACGCAACATCTCGCGCAGATTGCCGGCGATGGTGATCTCTTCCACCGGATAGGCGATTTCGCCGTCTTCCACCCAGTAACCCGCTGCGCCGCGCGAATAGTCGCCGGTCACGTAATTCACGCCCTGGCCGAGCAGTTCGGTCACCAGCAGGCCCGTTCCCATTTCGCGCAGCAGTCCCTGGAGATCATGCCGGCCCGGTTGCACCATCAGATTGTGTGCGCCGCCGGCGTTGCCGGTGGTTTGCATGCCCAGCTTGCGCGCCGAGTAGGTCGACAGGAAATAGCCCTGCAGCACGCCATTCTTCACCACCTCGCGATCACGGGTGGCAACGCCGTCATCGTCGAATGGCGAGGATCCGAACGCGCCCCGGACATGCGGCCGTTCGCTGATCTGAACGAAGTCGGGGAATAGTTGTTGGCCAAGACTGTCGAGCAGAAACGAGGTCTTGCGATAAAGCGAGCCGCCGGAAATTGCATGCACGAAACTGCCGATCAGCCCTGCCGCCAGCGGTGCTTCAAAAATCACCGGGCACTTGCGTGTCTTCAACTTGCGAGCCCCGAGACGCGCCAGCGCGCGCCGTGCTGCATAGTCGCCGATGCGTGCTGGATCAGGAAACTCATCGGCGTTGCGGCGCGTGGCATACCAGTCGTCGCGCTGCATGTCGTCACCTTCGCCGGCGATAACCGAACACGAGACGTAGTGTCGCGAAGTGGGAAAGCCGCCCACGAAGCCCAGACTGTTGGCAGAAACAAAATGCGCCGTCTGCGCGGAAACACTGGCGCCTTCCGAGTTCTTCACCAGGGGGCTGACATCGAAGGCGGCTTGCTCGCAATGACGCGCGATCTCGATCGCAGCCTCCACCGAAATATCCCAGGGATGAAACAGATCCAGGTCCATGCTTTTCGTCGCCAGCAACTTGGCGTCGGGCAGGCCGGCGCAATCGTCTTCGGCAGTGAATCGCGCAATCGACAGCGCGGCCTCGACCGAGGCTTTCAGCGCGGCCGGCGAGAAGTCGGAACTGCTGGCATGGCCGCGGCGGTGGCCGAGATACACCGACACGCCGAGCCCCTTGTCGCGATTGTATTCAATGGTTTCCACCGCCTGCCGGCGCACGCTGACCGACTGGCCGAAACCTTCCGACACATCGACCTCACAGGCCGTGGCGCCCATGGCAGCGGCGTGATCGAGTACGGCCTGCGCCAATGCGCGCAATTCCTCCTGAGAATGAGCAAAACCTTGGGACATGCGGGAACCCTTTGAGAGTAAGACTCTACGTCGCGAAGCTATAATCATAACCGTGGAAGATATGGATAACGACGCGGACGAGTATTCCGGCCCCAGTAAATCGCAGCTGAAGCGCGAGATGACCGCCTTGCAGCATCTTGGTGCGGAACTGGTCGCACTGTCGAAGGAGCGCCTGGCCAAGATCGACATGCCGGAACGACTGCGCGATGCGCTGCTCGATGCCCAGCGCTTCACCAAGCACGAAGCCAAGCGCCGCCAGATGCAGTACATCGGCAAGATCATGCGCGATATCGATGCCGCGCCATTGCAGGCGGCGATGGACGAAATCAAGGGCAACTCCGAGGCGGCGAACATTCGCCAGCACCGTCTCGAAAATCTGCGTACGCGTCTGATGGAAGACGAGACCAGGTTCAGCGAACTGGCCCGCGATTACCCCGCCGCAGATATCCAGCATCTGCGCCAGCTGCGCCGCAACGCGCTGAAAGAAGCGGAGCAGGGCAAGCCGCCGCGAGCCTACCGCGAGTTGTTCAGGGAGCTGCGCGACCTCGAAGGCAAGGCCGACGCGGAGGATGACGTCGACTAGCTAGGCAAAGTCCCGCTGCGGCACTGCCGATGTGATCGAAGTCGATGTGAGTATGGTCAAGGCCGCTTGGGCATGCTCCGCGGCGTCCCGCCCCAGTCCGGTCAGATAACCGCCGTCAACCTGTGTCAGCAATCCCTTGGCGTGCAATCGCTCGACCGCGGCGATCACTTCCGGATCAGCGGTCTTGTGCACCTTGATGCCCTGCTGACTGGTCGCCAGATCGAAGCGTATCAAGGTGTTCAGTTCATGGAAAAGATCAGGCGTATAGGGCATGGTCAAACCTCGCTCTTCGAAATGTGCGGCAAATCCGGACTGGCTCCATTCTAGCTTCCGGACGAGCGATCACAGCCTCGGCAGCAACGAAATCTCTCGCCGGCCGGGAATCTACAGACCCGGATCGGCGCCTTCGCCCTTCTGCGTGGCCTCGACCATCTGCCGCGTCAGTTGCGGTGCCAGCAATTCCATGAAGTCGTATTCGTAGCCGCGCAGCCACGTATCGCGGCGGAAGGCGAGGCGCGTGGTATTGCCTTCGAATAGATGGGTGGCAGAAACGGCGGCCAGCGCTTCATCGCGCACCGGATCGAAAGCCAATTCGGCAATGATGCCGACACCCAGTCCCAGTCCGACGTAGGTTTTGATCACATCGGAATCGATGGCGGTCAGCATCACGTTGGGACTCAGGCTTTGGCGCTCGAAAGCCCTATCGATACGCGAACGACCGGTAAAGGTCGCATCGTAGGTAATCAGCGGGTAGTCGGCCAGCGCCGCAAGGGTCAGCGGATGGCGCGCCAACAAGGAGTGCCCCTTGGGCGTTACCACCAGATGCGCCCACTGAAAACAAGGCAAGGTCAACAGTTCCGCATGCCGGTCGAGGGCCTCGGTGGCAATGCCAAGATCGGCGCTGCCATCGAGCACCCACCCGGCCACCTGCACCGGACTGCCTTGCTGGATGTGGAGGCGAATCTCCGGATGTCTCTGGACGAAGCGCTGGATCACCGGCGGCAGGGTATAGCGGGCTTGGGTGTGCGTCGTCGCGATGGACAGGATGCCGCTGCTCTCCGCTGCGTAGTCCGCGCCCACGCGCTTCATGTTTTGCGCCTCGCTCAGGATGCGCCGGGCCATCGCCAGCACGATCAGACCGGGAGCTGTGGTGCCGGTGAGCCGCTTGCCGCTGCGATCGAAAATCGTCACGCCGAGTTCTTCCTCCAGTAATCCAATCTGCTTCGAGACGCCCGGCTGGGAGGTGAACAGGGCCTCCGCCGCTGCAGAAACACTCAGTCCGCGGCGCTCGACTTCCACCAGATAACGCAATTGCTGTAGCTTCATGGCGCGATTATATATCTTTCAGGTCTATTGAAATACCTAATAAGTATTTTCCAGAACTATATGGCTTCGTTACGATGCATCACATCATGGACATCGCATTCAACCCTGCGCTCTCGCTTTCCGGCTTTTTCGTCGGCCTGCTGGTCGGCCTGACCGGTGTCGGCGGCGGCTCGCTGATGACGCCGCTACTGGTACTGGCCTTCGGCATCAAGCCGGTGACCGCAGTAGGCACTGACTTGCTCTACGCCGCGATCACCAAGAGCGGCGGCAGTTGGGTCCATCACCGCCATGGCAACATCGACTGGCGCATCACCGGACGACTCGCCGCCGGCAGTGTCCCGGCGGCGGCCCTGACCTTGCTGCTGCTGGCGAAAATCGGCGTCGATGGGCACGGCCCGTCTCATCTGATTTCTGCCGCCCTCGGCGTTGCCCTGTTGCTGACGGCGGCCTCGCTGATCTTTCGTCAACGCCTGCTGGCCTTTGCCCAAAGCCGCGCCAGCCAGACGCGCCCTGAAAAGCAGACCGCGCTGCTTACTGTGCTGGTCGGCGCCGTCGTTGGCACCCTGGTCTCGATTTCCTCGGTCGGAGCAGGTGCGCTCGGTGTCACGGCGTTGAGCTTTCTCTATCCGCAGCTGGCGACGCGCCGCATAGTCGGCTCCGACATCGCCCATGCGGTGCCGCTGACCCTGGTGGCCGGGCTTGGTCACTGGTGGCTGGGTTCGGTGGATGTCCCGCTGCTGCTGAACTTGCTGCTCGGCTCGCTGCCCGGCATCGCACTGGGCAGTCATCTCGCCACACGCGTTCCGGAACGCGGCCTGCGCAGCCTGCTGGCCGCCGTGCTGCTGCTGGTCGGCGGCAAACTGATCCTCGTCTGAATCGGAAGGCCAACGATGTATCACTACGACACCACCGACCATGCCATCGTCCAGGCCCGCGTTGCCCAGTTTCGTGACCAGACGCGGCGCTACCTGGCGACTGAACTGAGCGACGACGAGTTCCGTCCGCTGCGCCTGCAAAACGGGCTCTATATCCAGCGCCACGGCCCGATGCTGCGCATTGCCGTGCCTTATGGGCTGCTCTCGGCCAAGCAATTGCGTACCCTGGCCGACATAACGCGTCGCTATGACCAGGGTAGCGGCCACTTCACCACCCGCCACAACCTGCAACTCAACTGGGTCAAGTTGCCCGAGGTACCGGACATTCTGGCCGACCTGGCAGGCGCCGAGTTGCACGCGATCCAGACCTCGGGCAATTGCATCCGCAATGTCACCACCGATCACCTCGCCGGCGTAGCTGCCGACGAAATAGCCGATCCGCGCCCCTGGGCGGAATTGCTGCGGCAGTGGTCCACCTTTCATCCCGAATTTGCCTACCTGCCGCGCAAGTTCAAGGTGGCCGTCAGCGGCTCGCGGGAGGATCGCGCGGCAATTCAGGTACATGACCTCGGCCTGCAACTGGTCAAGGACGCCAACGGCGAACTCGGCTTCACCGTGTATGCCGGCGGCGGCCTCGGCCGCACCCCGCTGCTCGGCAAGAAGCTGGTGGACTTCCTGCCCTGGCAGCACCTATTGACTTACAGCGAGGCGCTGGTCCGCGTCTTCAACCGTTACGGCCGCCGTGACAACGCCTACAAGGCGCGCATCAAGATTCTGGTCAAGGCCATCGGCAGCGAAGAATTCGCGCGCCAGGTCGAAGAGGAATGGGCACATTTGAAGGATGGGCCGTCGACACTGACGGCGGCGGAAGTCGATCGCGTCACCGCACAATTCGCCGCACCGGCCTACGAGAATCTTGCCAGCGAAGACCTCTGCCATCTGGCCTACCAGCGTGAAGACAAGGCCTATGCGCGTTGGGTTGAACGCAATGTGCATGCGCACCGGGTCTCAGGCTACGCCGCCGTCACCCTGTCCCTGAAAAAGCCCGCCACGGCGCCGGGCGATGCGAGCGCGGCGCAGATGGACGAAGCAGCAGAACTCGCCGAACGCTTCAGCTTTGGCGAGATTCGCGTCTCGCACGAGCAGAATTTGATTCTGGCCGACGTTCCGCAACGCGATCTGTACACCGTCTGGAGGCGTGCCAGGGCGGCCGGGCTGGCGAGCCCCACGGTCGGCTTGCTGGCCGACCTGATCGCCTGCCCCGGCGGCGATTTCTGCGGCCTGGCCAATGCCAAGTCCTTACCGATTGCAGCGGCCATCCAGGATCGCTTCGCCGACCTGGATTACCTGCATGACATAGGCGAGCTAGAGCTCAATATCTCCGGCTGCATGAACTCCTGCGGCCATCATCACCTCGGCGCCATCGGCATTCTCGGCGTCGATAAGCACGGCGAAGAGTGGTACCAGATCACCCTCGGCGGCGCCCAGGGAAACGCCGCCGCAATCGGTGAAGTCATTGGCCGCTCCTTCGCTGCGGCCGACGTGCCCGACGTAATTGAGCAGCTGATAGAAACCTATCTGGATTACCGTCATGTCGATGAGACGTTCAACGACACCGTACGCCGTATCGGACTGGAGCCCTTCCGTGCTTCGGTCTATTCCGACATTACCCCAAGAAGGAGAACTGCAAATGGCTAATCGACTCATCAAGGAACGTCGCCTGCAGGATGACGTATGGAAAGTCGTAACTCTGGGTGACGGCCAGTCGGAGCGGGACGTGCCCCTGCCGGTCGGTCCGTTGTTGGTACCGCTCGCGGTATGGAAATCGCGCAAATCATGCCTGATCGCCCGCGAATACGAGCACGGCACCGCGCTCGGAATCTGGTTGGCACCCGAAGACGATCCGGCCGAGA
>JANXRC010000264.1 GCA_025353195.1 Rhodocyclaceae bacterium | reverse complement strand
TTGGTAGGCGCGATTGGACTCGAACCAACGACCCCCACCATGTCAAGGTGGTGCTCTAACCAGCTGAGCTACGCGCCTGCTGCCTGCAAAAGAGGCGCGAATTTTACCCGAATCACGCCTTCGGTCAAAGAGTTTTGGCTTCAGCCGCTTCGCTCAACGCCGATAGGTCCGGCGTTAGCCGCCACCGAAGCCTCGTTTTTTCAGCCCGCCAATGCCGTCTTGATCTGCTCCAGGGTGGACGGATCGTCAATGGTGGTCAGGTCGCCCGCATCGCGACCTTCGGCCAGCGCCTGGATGGAACGGCGCAGCATCTTCCCCGAACGAGTCTTGGGCAGGCCGGTGACAAAATGGACCCGCTTCGGCCGGGCAATGGCGCCCAGACTGTTGTCGACGGCCTTCTTGATCTCCGCTTCCAGCGCCGTACGCAACTCAAGGGTAGCCACCCGCGCCGCATCCTTGACCACGGCAAAGGCAACCGGTTCCTGCCCTTTCAACTGATCACTGACGCCCACTACGGCGACTTCGGCGACCGCAGCGTGGCCTTGGATCGCCTCTTCGATCTCGCGCGTGCCGAGGCGATGGCCGGCGACGTTGATGACATCGTCGGTGCGGCCCAGAATGTAATGATAGTTTTCTTCATCCCTGATGCCCCAGTCAAAGGAGGAATAGACCAGCGGCTCCTTGAACAGGCTGAAATAGGTACTGACGAAACGCTCGTCGTCACCCCACACCGTAGACAGGCAACCGGGCGGCAACGGCGGCACGATGCCGACGATGCCTTTTTCATTGGCATCGCACACGGTACCGTCCTCGCGGAAGATGCGCAGGTCGTAACCGTAAACCGGGAAGCTCGGGGTACCGAACTTGATCTTTGTGTCTTCCACGCCGCGCACGGCGGACAGCATCGGCCAACCCGATTCGGTCTGCCAGTAGTGGTCGATCACCGGCAACTTCAGTTCGCCCATGATCCATTCGTGAGTCGGCTGATCCAGCGGCTCGCCGGCGAGGAACAGGTGCTTCAGCGAGGACAGGTCGTACTTGTGCAGCCAGCTGTTGTCGTGCTTCTTCAGTACGCGAATTGCGGTGGGCGCCGAGAACATCACGTTGACCTTGTATTTCTCCACCAGCTGCCACCAGATGCCGGGATCCGGGCGGATCGGCGTACCTTCATACATCACGGTGCACATGCCGGCGATGAGCGGGCCGTAGATGATGTAGCTGTGGCCGACCACCCAGCCGATGTCCGAGGTGGAGAACATCGTCTCGCCTTCGAAGCCGGTAAAAATATGCTTCATCGACGATGCCAGGGCGACCGCGTAGCCGCCGGTGTCGCGCTGCACGCCCTTCGGCTTGCCGGTGGTGCCGGAGGTGTAGAGGATATAGGACGGCTCGGAGGACTCCATCCAGACGCAGTCCACCTGGGCATCCATGTGCTGCGCCCGCAGGGTGGCGTAATCGACGTCGCGACCGGCAACCCTGGGGAAGTTCTTGTCGAGGCCACGGTCGATCATCAACACTTTCCCTGGCGGGAACGCGGCCAACTTGCAGGCCTCGTCGAGCAGATTCTTGTAGGGTACAGCCTTGCCGCCGCGCATGCCCGCATCGCTCGATACGATCAGCTTCGGCTTGGCATCATCGATGCGGGTGGCCAGCGAACCGGAGGCAAAACCGCCGAATACCACCGAGTGGATGGCGCCGATTCGGGCGCAAGCCAGGATGGCAAAGGTCGCCTCGGCGATCATCGGCATGTAGATCAGGACGCGGTCGCCCTTGACCACGCCGAGCGACTGCATAATCGCCGCCATGCGCATCACTTCCGCCTTCAACTCGGCGAAGGTGTAGATCTTCTCCTCATTGGTCTCGGTCGAGACGTAGATCAGCGCGCGCGCATCGGGGCGCTTGGCGGCGTGGCGATCGACCGCGTTGTAGCAGAGATTGATTTCGCCGCCGGAGAACCACTTTACGAACGGCGGCTTGCTGTAATCACGGATGGTCTGCGGCGGCTTGTGCCAATCGACCAGCTTCGCCTCATCACGCCAGAACGCATCGGGTTGCTCGATGGAACGCTTGTAGAACTCTGCATATTTTCCCATGACGATCCTTCTTCGATTGTGATTTGCAGTTGTATTGGTGATGACCTCGATGCGCCCCCTGATCAGGCAGCGATATTGACCACGACGCGGCCCTTGACCCGCCCCTGAATGTAGTCGTCGAACGCGGACGGCAAATCGGCAAACGCGATGTCGCGAATCATCCCGGCCGGGCCCGACGCCAGATGGGCCGGACGCATATCCGTTGCCAGATGCCGCCAAACGTCCGCACGTTGCGCCATCGGGCAGTTCACCGAATCGATTCCGAGCAGACTGACGCCGCGCAATATGAACGGCATGACGGTCGTGTTCAGACTGAAACTGGCCGCGAGGCCGATCGAAGCCCGCGCGCCGCCGACTTGCATCGTGCTGGCCATCCAGGCCAGCACGTCGCCGCCGAGGTTATCCACAGCGCCGGCCCAGGTTTCCTTGCCCAGCGGTTTGATCTTCGCCAGATCGAGCGACTGGCGCAGCAGGACTTCCTTGGCGCCGAGACCCTTGAGATAGTCGGTCTCCGCTTCCTTGCCGGTCAGGGCGACGACGTGATAGCCGCGTTTGGCAAGAATCTCGATCGCGATGCTGCCGACGCCGCCCGTAGCGCCTGAAACGACGACCGGCCCCTTGTCCGGCGTCAGACCGTCGTGCTCCATGCGCACCACGGCAAGACCGGCAGTGAAGCCGGCGGTGCCCAAGGCCATTGCATCGTGCAGGGAAAGCCCGGCCGGAAGCGGGACCACCCAGTCCGCCGGCAGTCGCGCCATTTCTGCAAAGCCGCCGTGATGGGCAACGCCGATGTCGTAACTCGTCGCCAGGATTTCGTCGCCCGACTTGAAGCGGGGATCCGTGCTGGCAGTGACCCGCCCGGCCAGATCGACGCCGCCGATACAGGGAAAGCGGCGGATGATGCGTCCGGTTCCGGTCGCCGCCAGGGCGTCCTTGTAATTGATGCTGGAGTGGGTGACAGCGATGGTGACTTCGCCGGGGTCGAGTTGCGACTCGTCCATATCGGCGAATCGGCTGACGACCTTGCCTTCTTCCTGATTGATCAGGTAAGCCTTGAATCCCACGATAGCCTCCTCGAATTCGTGCTCCGTCAGCACCCGACAATGGTGATTATTTGCGTACCGAAGCGAAGGATTATAGCCAGACGAGGCTTACAGGACCCTGAATCAACACTGGTGAAGGGGTTTACAGGCGGCGCCGGTCAAGGCTATAGTCCGACCCCATGCATGGAATACCCTTCGACTTTGCGCGAGTATTGCTGCTCGCCGGCCTGCTGATTGTCCCCTGCGCCCATGCCGACGAGCCCATCGTGGTTCCGCCGCCATTGCAGGTTTCCTTCGTCGATCGGGCCACGGCAACGGCGCAGGATGCGATAGATCAGGCCATGGATCTGCTCGGAATCCGCTATCGCCGCGGCGGCAGTACGCCGGAGGCCGGTTTCGACTGTTCGGGTTTTGTCAGCCATGTCTTCCGCGAAGGGCTCGGTTTGATACTGCCGCGCAGTTCAAAGGAAATGAGCAGATCGGGACAGGAAATCAGTCGCGACGAACTCCGCCCGGGCGACCTGGTCTTCTTCAATACCATGCGCCGCGCCTTCTCCCATGTCGGCATCTATCTCGGCGACAACCAGTTCGTGCACGCCCCGCGCACCGGCGGTCGGGTTCGCATCGAGGATCTGCGCGACGGCTACTGGATGAAGCGATTCAACGGCGCACGCCGCGTCAATCTGGACTAGTCAGGCACGACACAGCATTGTTCGCTGACGCGAAACAAACAATTCCAGGGGCGCCATTTCGGATCGTGAGGAATGCTCCTATAGTGGGCCTTCCCCCCAATGACATTCGGAAAACAATATGTCCAAGCCAGAAATAGCAGCGAAATCGCCTTTTGCAGTCGACGTGGAAAGAGGCAAGGATTACTACTGGTGTGCCTGCGGCAAGAGCAAGTCGCAGCCGTTTTGTGACGGCAGCCACAAAGGCTCTGAATTCGTTCCGGTCAAGTACACGGCCGCAGAGAGCAAGACCGTGTATTTCTGCGGCTGCAAACAGAGTGCCAACGGTGCCTTGTGCGACGGCACCCATAAGTCGCTCTGACCGCATCCTCCGCTTGCGGCGTCGGGTGGCGCTGGTGAAACCCGGTTCGCTCGATATCGAGCGCGGCCGTGCCTTGCCGCCGGGCCGATGATTCCCTGGCTACCCGAAGACGCGGTATTCCCTGAACTGGACAAGGCGCTGGCCGAGCCCAACGGCCTGCTCGCGGCAGGCGGCGACCTCAGCCCGCAACGGCTGCTTGCCGCCTATCGGCGCGGGATTTTCCCCTGGTACTCGGCGGGCGAGCCGATCTTGTGGTGGAGCCCCGATCCGCGCATGGTGCTGTTTCCCGACGAGGTCAAGATATCCCGTTCGCTAGGAAAGACCCTGCGCAATGCAAACTACGAAGTGCGCCTCGATACGGTCTTTGGCGACGTCGTGCGCGCCTGCGCCAGCCAGGTCCGGGAAGGTCAGCCGGGAACCTGGATCACCCGCGAAATGCAGGAAGCCTATCGCGCTCTGCATAGACTCGGTCATGCCCACAGCGTCGAAACCTGGATCGATGGAAGTATCGCCGGAGGGCTCTACGGGGTTGCGATAGGCCAGGCTTTTTACGGCGAATCGATGTTCACCGATGCGCGTGATGCATCAAAAATTGCACTCGTCCATTTATGTGCTCACCTCAAGCGGCGCGGATTCGGCATAATCGACTGCCAGATGGAAACCAGACACCTCACCTCGCTCGGTGCCCGACCGATCCGCCGCCGTGAATTTGCCGCGCGGCTGGATGCTTTGTGTGCGCAAGGTGATGCTCCGGGACACTGGCCGGCTACGGCCATTGACGGTCATTTCAGGCGCCAGCCATGACCCACCTGCGCGACCTGCCGCCTTTCCCGCTGTTGCAGTTCTATGCCACGGCGCCTTACGGCTGCTCATACCTGCCGGGGCGCATGGCCCGCTCCCAGGTCGCAACCCCCACCCACCTGATTGATAACGCCACCTACAGCGAACTGGTGCGTGCCGGTTTTCGCCGCAGCGGCGTGTTCACCTATCGTCCCTATTGCGATGCCTGCCGCGAATGCCAGCCGGTGCGGCTCGACGTGAATCGGTTCCTGCCCACTCGCAGCCAGCGCCGCGCCCTCAGGCAACACGCCGGGCTCATAGGCCGCGAATGCAGCCTGACCTTCCGCGAGGAGCACTATCAGCTCTACCAGCGCTATCAGGCAGCGCGACATTCCGGCGGCGGCATGGACCAGGACAGTCGCGACCAGTACGCCCATTTTCTTCTGCAGACACACGTCGACAGCCGGCTCATAGAATTCCGCGAAGGCGATGTGCTGCGCGTCGTCAGCATCATCGACGTACTCGCCGACGGGCTCTCGTCCGTCTATACGTTCTACGACCCGGACATCCCGAACGCCAGTTACGGCACCTTCGCCATCCTCTGGCAAATCGCGCAGTGCCAGCATGTGGGCCTGCCCTGGCTGTATCTCGGCTACTGGATTCGCGACAGCCGCAAGATGGCCTACAAGGCCAGGTTCCGTCCGCTCGAAGCCCTGCGCCGCGGCGAGTGGCAGCCGATCGAAGAATAGTCGGCGCTGGCGGTACGGCGATGCCGGCCCGCGCTAACGTGCCGTAGCCGTTTCCCGCCGCCGGTAGCCGCGCCAGGCTGGCCAAATCGCCAGCCCGAGCACCAGCACAACCAACAGCACAGGCCAAACCACCGGGCGATTCCACTCGGCGCGGCGCTGCTCGCGCAACGCGGCATTCACGCGCTGGTACTTGAGCGTGTTGTGGCCGACCTTGCTCGGCTTCGTATTGGTCAGCCAGGCATGGCGCAAAGTGTAGTCCTTCGGATGGTAGCCCCAGATCCACGGCGCGTCATAGCGCAGTATGGCCGTCATCCGGTCAATCAGTTCCTGACGTTCCGCGCCGCTTTCCATGGCCTTCATGCGCTCGAACAGCCGGTCATATTCCGGGTTCTGGTAATTCGCCGCATTCTCGCCCTGATGCTTGACCTTGCCCTGCTTGCCGTAAAGCAGAAACATGAAGTTCTCGGGATCGGGATAATCCGCATTCCATCCGAAATAAAACAGCTGCACCGCACCCTTGCGCACCTTTTCCTGAAAGCGGTTGTAGTCCGTGCTGCGCACCACCAGTTGCGCATCGATCTTGGCGAACTGCTTGTTGAGCCAGTCGATGCGCGCCTTGGCGCCGACACCGGTGGCCGTGGTGTCGAGATTGATCACCAGTGGTTCGCCGCTTTTGGCATCGCGCCCGTTGGGCCACCCGGCCTCGGCCAGCAAACGCTTGGCTTCGGCAATCGACTTGCGCCGTGCCCGGCCATCGATCCAGTCGTACATGTCTCGATTGATGCCGGCAGCGCCTTCCTGATAGCCAAAGATACCGGGCGGGATCGGCCCTTGCGCCGCTACACCGCGACCGTTCTGGAAAATCGAAATGAACTCTTCCTGATCGACTGCGATCGAAATCGCCTGGCGCAGCTTGCGTGCGCTTTCCGCCGTCTTCGGGTCCACGCCGCCAACCAGCGGGTCGAGCCAGTTGAAACCCATGTACATGCTCGACGTCGCCACCGAGGTGGTCAGCACGATGCCCTGCGCGCGCATGTCGTCTGACAGCGTGATCTCGCCCGCGGTCACCTGCACGGCCTGATCGAAGGCGTCCGAAGAGATGCCGGACGCATCGTAATAACCCTGCAGGAACTTGTTCCAATAGGGAATCTGCTCCTTCTCGCGGGTGAACACCACCTTGTCGATGAACGGCAGCATCTGGCCGCAATCCTTGATCAGGCCTTCCTTGGCGTCCTCCGGCTCGCCTTCGCAGGGATAGGTTTCCTGGCGAAAATTCGGATTCTTCTCGAGCACCATGCGCGCATTGGGATTGTTCTCCGTCAGCATGTAGGGGCCGGTGCCGATCGGATACCAGTCGAGCGTCAGGTTCTTCTCCATCATGCCCGGCTGACTGTGAAACTTGTCCGCTTCCCACGGCATCGGGGCAAAGAAGGGCATCGCCAGCCAGTACAGGAACTGCGGATACTTGCCCTTGACCCGTATCCGGTAACGATAGCGGTCGATGACCTCGGCACCCTCCAGACGATGCTCGCGCAAATCTATCCACGGCTTGTCTTTCTCGGCCTGCAAGCGCTTGGCAAAATCGCCCAGACCGACCACGTAGTCGTCCATCAAACCAAATATCGGTGAATGCAGACGCGGATGCGCCAGACGCTTCAGGCCATACACGTAGTCCTCGGCGGTCAATTCCCGCGTATCACGCTGGGCAAAGTCGGCCAGGGTATTGATGCCGGCCAGTTGCTGGGCCGACAACGAGTGATAGGCATATTCGCCGGTCGTCGTGCGGGCAAACGCCGGATGCGGCTGATAGCGAATGCCCGGCTTGAGCGTAATCACATAGTCGGTAAAGGCGATCTTTGCCGGGTCGGCGTTATCAGGCAGGGCTCGCCCCCGCCCATCCATGTAGCGCGGCTGCGGCACCGCCTCGACGGTCGCTGCGATCAGCGTATAGGGACGCTTCAGATAGTGATATTGCAACGGCGGCTCATAGATCTGCCCCGTAAAAGTGATCTCATCCTCGCTGTATGACTGCACCGGATCGAGATGCTTCGGCCGCTCCGTGAATGCGCTGTACAGAATGTTCTTGCCGCGATCCGCCGCCGGGTAGGGATCATTCCAGGTACTGCCGCAGGCGGTCAGCAGCAGAAAAAAAAGGCAGGCGAATACGCTACGCATGACGGCGAGTTTAGCTGATCCGCTATAATCCGCCGCTGGATTCAACTAAGGAAAAGCGATGGGATTTCTCGCTGGCAAACGCATTCTGATCACCGGTCTGATCTCCCACCGTTCAATCGCCTACGGCATCGCCAAAGCCTGCCACCGCGAAGGCGCCGATCTTGCCTTCACCTACCAGAACGACCGCGTCCGCGATCGCATGGCCAAGTTCGCCGAGGAATTCGGCTCCCAGGCGATATTCCCTTGCGATGTCGCCGAAGACGCAGAGATCGCAGCCGTCTTCGTCGAGTTGGCAAAGCACTGGGATGGGCTCGACGGGCTGGTGCATTCCATCGCCTTTGCCCCCAACGAAGCGATCGAAGGAGACTTCCTCGAAGGCATCTCCCGCGAGTCATTCCGCATCGCGCACGATGTATCGTCCTACAGCTACCCTGCCCTGGCGAAAGCCGCCCGGCCGCTGCTGCTGAAGGGCAACAACCCGTCGCTGCTGGCGCTCACCTATCTCGGCGCGGTGCGCACCATGCCCAACTACAACACCATGGGCCTGGCCAAGGCCAGCCTCGAAGCGGCGACCCGCTATCTGGCCTTCTGCCTCGGCCCGCAGGGCGTCCGCGCCAACGCGCTTTCCGCCGGCCCGATCAAGACGCTCGCCGCCTCCGGCATCGGCAACTTCGGCAAGCTGCTGGCCTACAACGCGCATCACGCCCCGTTGCGTCGCAATGTGACCATCGAAGAAGTCGGCAACGCCGCAGCATTCTTGTTGTCCGATCTCGCCAGCGGCATCACCGGCGAGATCTTGTACGTCGATGGCGGCACGCATACCACCGCCATGGGCAACGCGGATCCGCTGCCCGGATAGCCGAAGCGGTTCGCGGTCTCTTCGCTTCGAATCGCTCAGCGTTCCCTGGCCGCCTCGTGCCACGCCTTCTGCACAGGCGACAGCAGGTATTCCATCACGGAGCGGTGGCCTAGGGCGATCTCAGCCGTTGCCTGCATTCCGGCACCCAGGTCGAGGCGCTCGCCACCCGCCTCCAGACTCATGGCCTTGAGCGCTACCAGCGCCTTGTAGGTCAGCGGCTTCGATGTCTTGCGCTCGGCATTGCTCGCGCCGGCCTCCGGCGCATTGGCGTCCAGCGCATCGGCGCCGACATGCTCGACCACGCCATCGACCATGCCATATTTCTGGAACGGAAAGGCGGCGAGTTTCACCTTGACCGGTGTCGCGGGTTTTTAGACTTGTCCGGTTCTGTAGCACATGAATTGTCCGCTTTTTCTGTTGGGGGCGGGAAGCGGCGGAGGGCGTAGCCCGAAGCCGGTTTCCGCCCCCAACGGCGCGCCTGGCGGACGGATCAGGCG
>JANXRC010000244.1 GCA_025353195.1 Rhodocyclaceae bacterium | reverse complement strand
CCAGGAATCCACCTTGCTGTCGATGATGCTGCCTCTCCTGCACCACGGCATGATGATCCTAGGCATTCCCTACACCGAGGCGGCGCTGTCGGCCACGCGCGAAGGCGGCACACCATACGGCGCGAGCCACGTCAGCGGCAGTGATGGCAACACGGCTGCCAGTAAACATGAAAAGCTGCTCGCCGTCGCTCTCGGCCGCCGTCTGGCCGAGACCGCAAAGAAGCTCGCTTCGTGAATCCCTGGTTCAACCGCCTGGCATCCGGCAGCCTTGTCGCATTGCTGGTTCTCTGCCTTGCCTGGGAACTCTGGCTGGCGCCATTGCGTCCCGGCGGTTCGATGCTGGTGCTGAAATCCCTGCCGCTACTGCTACCACTGTTCGGCATCCTGCGCGGCAAGCGCTATACCCACCAATGGACGTCGATGCTGGCATTGGCCTACGTCGCTGAAGGCCTGACACGCGCGGTCTCCGACCAGGGCACGAGCCGGACCTTGGCGATTGCGGAAACCGTTCTGGCGGCGCTGCTCTTCGCTGCGTGTCTCGGCCACGCCCGTATCACCGCACCCTCCAAGGCGGTCAAGCCTGCGGATTGAGCTTTTCCTGCCCGGAGCACAGTTTGTTGAGGGCATTGAGGTAGGCCTTGGCGGAAGCGACTACGATATCCGTATCCGCGCCCTGGCCATTCACGATCCGGCCGTCTTTCGACAAGCGCACTGTTACCTCGCCCTGCGCGTCAGTTCCCGTCGTGATCGCATTTACAGAATAGAGCAGAAGCTCGGAGCCGCTGGTGGCAACTTTTTCAATCGCCTTGAAAGTTGCATCGACCGGGCCGCTACCACTCGATTCGGCGTGCTGTTCCACGCCTCCAGCAGAAAGAGTCAGCCGCGCCTGCGGCGCCTCGCCGGTTTCCGAGTGGAACATCGACGAGACCAGTCGGTAGTGCTCATTTTCAGGCGCCACCACTTCGTCGCCGATGAGGGCGAAGATGTCTTCGTCAAAAATTTCTCGCTTCTTGTCGGCAAGTTCCTTGAAGTGCCCGAACGCCACGTTGAGCGCCTCTTCGCTCGGCAATTCGATACCGAGTTCCGTCAGTCGTGTCTTGAAGGCGCTACGACCCGAGAGTTTGCCCAGAGTCAGCCGGTTGGTGGCCCAGCCCACATCTTCGGCACGCATGATTTCGTAGGTTTCGCGGTGCTTCAATACGCCATCCTGATGGATACCGGACTCATGGGAAAACGCGTTGGCACCGACTACCGCCTTGTTCGGCTGGACCGTGTAACCGGTGATTTGCGACACCAGTTTCGAAGCCGGCACGATCTGCGTTGCATCGATGCGCGTGTCGCAGTTGAACAGATCACCGCGGGTGCGCACGGCCATCACCACCTCTTCCAGAGAAGCATTGCCGGCGCGCTCGCCGAGACCGTTGATGGTGCACTCGACCTGACGCGCGCCGGCCAGCACGGCAGACAGCGAGTTGGCAACAGCAAGGCCGAGGTCGTTGTGGCAATGAGTCGACCAGATCACCTTGTCGGCGCCAGAAACGCTCTCGATCAAACGGCGCATACGCTCGCCCCAGACCTCAGGAAGACTGTAGCCGACCGTGTCGGGGACATTGATGGTGGTGGCGCCCGCCTTGATCACGGCATCGAAGACTCTGCATAGAAAATCGAAGTCGGAACGGACGGCATCTTCGGCGGAAAACTCAACATTGTCGGTGTACTGGCGCGCGAGTTTGACTGCGGCAATCGCCGCCTCGACCACCTGATCCGGCGTCATGCGCAGTTTCTTTTCCATGTGGATGGGGCTGGTCGCGATGAAGGTGTGGATGCGGCCGGATCGGGCGGGCCTGATCGCCTCGCCGGCGCGCCGTACGTCGGCCTCGCTGGTGCGCGCCAGGCCGCAGACCGTGGAATCCTTGATCGCTTCGGCGATGGCCTTCACCGCCTCGAAATCGCCGTTTGACGCAGCAGGAAAACCTGCTTCAATCACATCCACACGCATGCGTTCAAGCTGACGCGCAATCCGCAGCTTTTCCTCCTTGCTCATGGAGGCGCCTGGGCTCTGTTCACCGTCGCGCAAGGTGGTATCGAAAATGATCAAATGTTCCTTGGACATGGGTATCTCCTGGGAAAAACCAAAAAATGGACAATACCGCCCCTCGCAGAGCGGGCACTATGAACAACCGGATTGTGGGGGGGGTGTATTTAGCGCGCGCGGCGCAGCAGCGAAAGCAGCTTCGCACGCAGCGGCAGACGCGCGATGAGCGCGCCTGAAAGGGCAAGAAATAATGCAGCAAAGGTGAATGCCGTAGCCATGGTGATGACTATAAAGATATTATTCCGACCGCGCAACAGATTTTAGTTAAGGCCGCTGCGCTTAACGCCGATGAAGCCGGCGTGTGCCTCCACTGAAATTTCATTTTCGCCGGCTGCGCCAACTCCAGGCTGCCATCACGTAACCTGACAGGGCATAGGCGAGAAACAGCGCGAACAGCACCCCGGGAGGATAGGACGACACCAGCACATAGCCAAGGACGATGATGGGTAGCACCATGAACGGCACGCTACGGCGCAAATTGATGTCCTTGCCGCTCCAGTAACGCAAAGTGCTGACCATGGTGATGCCAGCAAAAAGCGTCAGGGCGAAGGCGTACCAGCGCACATCTTCCCCCGGAATCTCTCGGTCGTTGATGATCCAGACGAAGCCCGCCACCAGCGCTGCCGCAGCCGGACTCGGCAGCCCCTGGAAATAGCGCTTGTCCACCACTCCGAGATTGGTATTGAAACGGGCCAGGCGCAATGCCGCTCCGGCGCAATACACAAATGCAGCGATCCAGCCCCACTTGCCCATGCCCTTCATCGCCCACTCGAAGGCAATCAATGCCGGAGCCACCCCAAACGACACCATGTCGGACAGCGAATCGTATTCAGCGCCGAAAGCACTCTGCGTACGTGTCATACGCGCCACGCGGCCGTCGAGACCGTCGAATACCATGGCGATGAAGATAGCCACTGCCGCATGCTCGAAACGTCCCGTCATGGCTTGAACGATGGCGTAAAAACCAGCGAACAACCCCGCGGTGGTCAGGAGATTGGGCAGTACGTAGATTCCGCGCCGACGCAGTTCAGGATTCATCAACGCCTTGCGGGGTGGGATTGGAGGCATGGTCCAAGAATAGTTGAAGACGGCTTCTATTCTAACTGCTCAGGAAAGACCAACGACTTTTGTCGCTGCGGCATCTGGCAGTGAAACGGTCACCGTTCGCTCGCGCAAAAAAACGCAACCCGATGAAACGAAGGGCGCAGCATGACTGCACCCTTCCCCACTGTACCCGCCGAAATCAGTTCTTGGTCTGATCGACCAACTGGTTCTTCTTGATCCACGGCATCATCGCTCGCAGCTGGGCGCCGACCTGTTCGATCGGATGGGCTGCCGTCAAGCGACGGCGGGCCGTCATTTCAGGATAGTTGGTGCGGCCCTCGAGAATGAACTGCTTGGCATACTCGCCTCCCTGAATGGCCTTCAGGGCATCCTTCATTGCGGCACGGGATTCGGCGCCGATAACCTTCGGGCCGGTCACATACTCGCCATACTCGGCATTGTTGGAGATGGAGTAGTTCATGTTGGCAATGCCGCCTTCGAAAATCAGATCGACGATCAGCTTGACCTCATGAAGACACTCGAAATACGCCATCTCCGGCGCATAGCCCGCTTCGGTCAGCGTCTCGTAGCCGGCCTTGATCAGTTCAACCAGACCGCCACAAAGCACCGCCTGCTCACCGAACAAGTCTGTCTCGGTTTCCTCGCGAAAGTTGGTCTCGATCACTCCGCCCTTGGTGCCACCATTGGCAGCGGCATAAGACAGCGCAATATCCTTGGCCTTGCCCGACTTGTCCTGATGAATGGCAATCAACGAGGGCACGCCGCCGCCACGAAGATATTCGGAACGGACGGTATGACCAGGACCCTTCGGCGCGACCATGATCACGTCCACGTCGGCGCGAGGAATCACCTGGTTGTAATGAACATTGAAGCCATGAGCGAAGGCCAGCGCGCAGCCCTTCTTCATGTTGGCCTCGACCTCGCTGTAATAAACCGCTGGAATGGTCTCGTCGGGCAACAGCATCATCACGACATCGGCATCCTTCACCGCTTTGGCAACTTCCTCGACCTTGAGACCGGCTTTCTTGGCCTTGTCCCAGGAAACTCCTCCCTTGCGCAGACCGACGGTTACCTTGACACCTGAATCCTTGAGGTTCTGAGCATGAGCATGGCCTTGCGAGCCATAGCCGACGATAGTGACCTTCTTGCCCTTGATTAGGGAAAGGTCTGCATCCTTGTCGTAATAGACTTTCATTCGTTTTCCTTGATTTCAGAGTTCAGACTTTGAGAATTCGATCGCCGCGTCCGATGCCGGAGACACCGGTGCGAACGGTTTCGAGGATCAGTGAGCGATCAATGGCTTCGAGAAAGGCATCCAGCTTGGAACCGTTACCTGTCAGTTCGATGACGTAGGTCGAATCGGTGACATCAATGATGCGGCCGCGAAATATATCGGCAATCCGCTTCATCTCCTCACGATCCTTGCCGGCGGCGCGCACCCTGACCAGCATCAACTCGCGCTCGATATGCGCGGCTTCGGACAGATCCACAACCTTGACGACGTCTATCAGCTTGTTGAGTTGTTTGGTGATCTGCTCGATGACATCGTCCGAGCCGGTGCTGACGATGGTCATGCGGGAAAGGGAAGCATCTTCTGTCGGCGCTACCGTCAGCGACTCAATGTTGAATGCGCGGGCAGAGAACAAACCGGAGACACGGGAAAGCGCACCGGCCTCGTTTTCGATAAGAATGGAAATGATGTGTCGCATGCTTACAGTTCCTCGGCCAGAATCATTTCCGACAACCCCTTGCCGGCTGCCACCATCGGGTACACGTTGGCCGTCTGATCAGTAAGAAAATCCATGAACACGAGGTCATTCTTGTGCTTGGTGAAGGTCTCGCGCAAGGCGGGCTCGACATCGGCAGGACGCTCTATCTTCATGCCTACATGCCCGTAGGCTTCCGCCAGCTTGACAAAATCCGGCAACGCATCGACATAGGATTCAGCGTAGCGGTTGCCGTGGAACATCTGCTGCCATTGCCGTACCATGCCCAGATAGCGGTTGTTCAGATTGATTATCTTGATCGGCAGACGAAATTGCTTCGCCGTCGACAACTCCTGGATGTTCATCTGAATCGATCCTTCGCCGGTCACGCATGCCACCGTTGCTTTCGGATTGGCGAAGCGTACGCCCATCGCATAAGGCAAACCGACACCCATGGTGCCCAGGCCACCCGAGTTGATCCAGCGTCGAGGTTTGTCGAATTTGTAGTATTGCGCCGCCCACATCTGGTGCTGGCCGACGTCCGATGTAATGAAGGCATCGCCGCCGGTAACCTCGTAGAGCTTCTCGATCACATACTGGGGCATGATGATTTCCTTGCCCTGTTTGTACTTCAGCGACTTCTTGCTGCGCCACTCGTCAATCTGCTTCCACCAGGCAGCCAGGGCCTTCGGATCTGGTACGCCGGCGGAGGCTTCGAGCAGTTTCTGTAGTTCGTCAAGCACGTCCGGCAAATTGCCGACGATGGGCACATCGACCTTGACACGCTTGGAAATCGAGGAGGGATCTATGTCGATATGAATGATCTTGCGCGAAACCCCGGCAAAATTTGCCGGATTGCCAATCACGCGGTCATCAAACCGCGCGCCAACTGCAATCAGCACATCACAATGCTGCATGGCCATGTTGGCCTCGTAGGTACCATGCATGCCCAACATGCCGAGAGAATGCTTGTCGGTAGCGGGAAAGCCGCCCAAGCCCATCAAGGTATTGGTCACCGGATATCCCAAGCTGCGGGCAAATTTTGTCAGCTTTTCGGCGGCATCAGAAAGAATTACCCCGCCGCCGGCGTAAATCATCGGCCGCTTGGCCTCCAGCAGCATCTGCACCGCCTTCTTGATCTGCCCACTGTGCCCCTTGACCATGGGGTTATAGGAACGCATGGCGATTGTCTTGGGATATTCGAACTCACACTTCTGATTGGTGATGTCCTTCGGGATGTCTACCAGCACAGGACCGGGGCGACCCGTCTTGGCAATGTAGAACGCCTTCTTCAATGTTACGGCCAGATCCCTGACATCCTTGACCAGGAAATTGTGCTTGACGCAGGGCCGGGTAATACCCACGGTATCGCATTCCTGAAAGGCGTCCTGCCCGATATAGGCAGTCGGTACCTGTCCACTGATGATTACCAGCGGAACGGAATCCATGTGTGCGGTAGCGATCCCCGTCACCGCATTGGTAACGCCGGGCCCCGAGGTAACCAGACAGACGCCGATCTTGTTGGAAGATCTTGAATACGCGTCCGCGGCATGAACAGCGGCCTGCTCATGGCGAACCAGTACATGCTTGAACTTGTCCTGTTTGAAGAGTTCGTCGTAAATATAGAGAACCGAGCCGCCAGGATAGCCGAATACGTATTCGACCTTTTCCTCGTGCAAGCACCTAATTACAATTTCTGCGCCAGTTAGCTGCATTGATTACACCTGTTACACTTTTCGAGTGAAACGTATAACCTTACTGACTCGCCCGCGAATGGTCAAGATTTATGTCTCCAGCGCTGCCATTGGAGACGGTATCCCTTGCGGATATAGTCGTTCCTCTGTACTGAAGAAATGCTGAATGCAGGCAGGAGCCACCTCTGAGTTCCCGAATTGAACTTTCAAATTTCCTTGCCGGCATAGAGCGCCGTGCCTTCAAGCAGGCCATGTTCGCCGTTCGGAACGAGGAAACCGCGCTGGACATCGTCCAGGACGCGATGATGAGACTCGCGGAGAAGTACGGAGACCGCCCGGTTGCGGAATGGCCCATGCTGTTTCAGAGAATCCTCCAAAACGCGATCCGCGACAGCTACCGGCGATCCAAGGTACGTTCCCTGTGGACGACCCTGTTGTCGTCTCTTTCTCCCAGTGAGGATGAAGATGCCGATCCGCTTGAAACTTTTGCGGCGGAGAACGAGTCAGAAGGCTTATTGACGCCGCACCGGCAGTTGGAGCGCTCGCAACTCCTTGGTGTAATTGAAAAAGAGATTGAGCGGCTGCCGCCACGTCAACGTGAGGCCTTCCTTATGCGTTATTGGGAGGAAATGGATATTGCCGAAACCGCAGCTGCGATGGGTTGCTCGGAAGGCAGCGTGAAGACGCATTGTTCGCGCGCCACCCACACTCTGGCCGCAGCACTTAAGGCGAAAGGCATAGAGCTATGAACGACGATACTGAATTCGGCTACAAAGCAAGGCAGATTCTCAACCAGGGCCTGGATTCCCTTGGTCGGGACGTGGCCGGCCGCCTCCATCAGGCCCGTCAAACCGCCTTGAATAGCCAACGAGTGCCGGTGCGGGGTCTTCGTCTGGCCGGAATCGGGCAAAACGTGGAACTTGCGTTTTTTTCCAACGCCCGCAACCTGCTTGCCGTCATGGCCCTGACTGTCGGTGCCATGGGCACCTATTACTGGAACGCCTTTGAACAGGTTCAGGAATACGAGGAAATCGACAGCGCCCTCCTTGCCGACGAACTGCCCCCTTCCGCATATCTTGATCGAGGCTTCCACGCATGGCTCGAGCGCGCTTCGGACTCATCCTCGCAGTAGCGCTCTGGCTGGCCTCTTCGCTAGGCCATGCAGTCATCCTCCCTCCGCTCCCGCAGCCATCCTGGACTAAGCTGAACGCGGAGCAACAGCGCGTCCTTGCTCCACTGGCTACCCAGTGGGACAAGATGGACGGCTTCCAGAGGAAGAAGTGGCTGGGAATCGTCAAGCGCTACCCGTCCTTGAGCGTGGAGGAGCAGACCCGCTTGCAGCGTCGGATGACCGATTGGGCCAAACTCACCCCTGATGAGCGCACGCGCGCAAGGGACAAGTACAAATTACTGCAAAAAGACCCGCCTGAAAAGAAGGAGGCGGTCAAGCTGAAGTGGGAGGAGTACAAGGAACTGCCGGAAAGCGAGAAAAATCGACTCAAAGCCGAGGCAAGCCAGAAACCAACACCACGCCCTGCGCCGTCGAAGCCGGCGGTTCCTGCTCCCAAACCGCAGAACGTACCAAGCAGCCCTCCCCCAGTCGAACAGACCGCACCTCGCTGAACCGCAACATGTCAGCTTCCGCAGCCGTTCCGGTGGCTCAAGTGCCCAGCTTGCGTCGCCGCATTGCCAGCATGGCATACGAGAGCTTGCTGCTGCTGGGAGTGCTTTCCGTAACCTTCATGCTGCCGCATCTTGCCATTGGGATGGGGTTTGGCATCGTTGCGCCGGGCTGGGTCTTGATCAGCCACGTCTTTGTGGTGCTCGGTGCCTACTTCATCTGGTACTGGCATAACGGCGGACAGACCTTGGCGATGCAGACGTGGAAGATCCGGTTGTCAACTCCGACCGGTGCGCAGCCTTCCGTGCAGCGCTTGGCGCTACGTTATGTTCTGGCCTGGCCCAGCATCATCTATCTTGGTGCGGGAGTGTTCTGGGCGCTATTCGATCGCGACCGCCAATTCCTACATGACCGGCTGGCCGGCACCCGGCTGGTGTTCAAGCGCGATTGAAAACGTCTACTTACGTCGATCAGCGGCGCTCAACCCACCATATCATTCCGGCGGCGGCCATCAAGAAAAGCACGCTCGGCGTTATTGCAGAAAAGAAGGGCGGCCAGCTGTTGATTGCGCCCAGACTTGAAAACAGTCCGTTCAACATGTGGAAGCCAATGCCCAGCATGATGCCGGCAAATACCCGAATGCTGACGGCTCCCATGCGATCCTGCATATAGGCAAACGGCAGCGCCAGCGCCATCATCACCAGCGCAGCCAGCGGATAGAACAACTTTTTCCACATCGCGATGTCGTAACGACCGGTCTTCTGCTGGTTTCCGCTCAGGTGGCGTATGTAGAGATACAGATTTACCAGCGACATGCGCTCCGGAACAACCAGCAGCACCGCCAGCAGATCTGGATTGAGTGCGGATTTCCAATTGAGTTGACCGTAGTGCTCCACTCTCGCCGCATCCCCCGCAAATACGGTTCGGACTACACCTTCAAGCAGCCAGGTACCACCAGAAAGATAGTGTCCGCGCTCTGCCTGACTGATCGACAGCAACTGGAACCGGTCATCGAATTCAAATACGCGCACATTCTGAAGGGAGGCATCAGGAAGCACCTCGCGAACATTAACAAACGCGCGTTCGTCCCTGACCCAAAGACCCGAACGAAATTCCTGGGCCACCAGTGAGCCCATGGCCTTGAGCCGGAGCTGCTGGGCCGCCCGCTCTGCCGGCGGAACAACAAACTCACCAACCAGCAGCGTCAAGCCGGCGAACACCAGGCCGATCTTCGCCAATGTAACCAACAGCTCGCGGGTAGAGAGGCCGGCGGCGCGCAGCACCGTAATTTCGGAGTGACGAGCGAGCATCGTAAGAGCATAAAGCGTACCGATCAGGACGCCGATCGGAAACAGTTCATACAAGCGGCCGGGCAAGGTCAGCACCACATAACCCAGCGCATGGTGAAGCTGGTAATCGCCCTTGCCGATGCTCTCGAGTTCGTGGATCAGGTCAAAGAAGGCGAACAGCATCAGGAATGCCATTAATACCAAAGCCGTGGACGCATAGATCTCTCGCGCCAGATGGCGCTCATAAATCTTCAGCGCCATCGCACTTTGCCCCAGGCAAGGGGATTCTGCCGGCGATAGAACAACACTATAAGAAGCAGGAACATGCCGACGTGCACCGCCCAGACCCCTATCTCGAAACGCAATTTTCCTTGTGCTACCCAGGCCTGACTGACGCTCAGCAAATTGCTGTAGATCATGTAGGTGAGCAACGCAAAGATCAGGTTATTGGCGCGCCCGGCGCGCGGATTGACGAAAGACAGCGGAATGGCGAGGACGGCAAGATTCAGTGCGGCAAGCGGTAGTCCCAGTCGCCACAGAAGCTCCGCCAGATTTTGCGGTTGTGGATCGCGGACCAGTTCCCACAATGGTTTGGTACGCGGCGACTCCTCGAATCCCCGGGCCTCCTTGGTTTCAATCCGCAGGGCGTAGCGATCAAACTCCATCACCCGATACTCTGCGGCACCCGCTGTACCTTCATAGCGTCGGCCACGATCAAGAACGAGAAAACGGTCGCCATTGGGCATGGTTTCCGTATGGCCCTGAGCCGTCGCCATTACGCCCAGACGCCCCTGCTGAATGGAACTGATGAAGACGTTCTTCACCTTGCCTTCCTCACCAGCCATGGCCTCGACAAAAAATACACGGTCAGCCGCACCTGACTCATTGAATGAACCGGGCGACACGCGCGCCAAATCATCGCGCTGATCCATGGTCTGACGGTAGGCCTCGCTCTTCTGCGTTGCCCACGGTGCAAGCAGCAAGGAAAGCAGCGCGATCACCACCACGGGCGCCCCGACAAACTTCAGCACCGGCTTGATCCATGCGGTCAGCGGAATGCCTGAGGCCAGCCAGACAACCATTTCGGAATCGCGATACCAGCGCGACAGAGTCATCAGTACGGCAATAAACAGCGTCAAGGAAAGCAGGACCGGCAGGTAGCTGATAGCACGGAATCCCAGAAGAGCAATTACAGCTTCAGACGCCAGTTTTCCGCCTGCCGCATCGCCCAGCAGGCGAATTAGCTGGGTGGTCATCAGGATGGCGAACAGCGCGACGAAGACTCCCGCTGCCGTATGGGTGAACTCCCGAATTGCGGCGCGCTGAAAAATCATCGTATGGGGGAGTGTCTGTTTTGACTTTTGGTGAAAAGATGGGGAATAATCGAGGTGCCGACAGAAACCACTCGAAACAGACCAATTCCTGCGATTTCCCGCAATCCACAAGGAGAGTATTTTGGAATTTAGCATAAAAAGCGGAAGCCCGGAAAAGCAACGCAGCGCTTGCGTTGTGGTCGGCGTCTTCGAGCCGAGAAAGCTTTCTGAGCCGGCGGAGGTCGTCGATACGGCGGCGAGACAGTTTCTCAGCGACATCCTGCGTCGTGGCGATATGGAGGGCAAGGCCGGTACCAGTCTTTTACTGCATGCCGTTCCCGGCGTCGAGGCGGATCGCGTCCTGCTGGTAGGACTGGGCAAGGAGAGGGAATTCCGGGAAAAGGAATATCGCGCTGCGTTGGCGACTGCCGTTCGACAGCTCAATGAAACCGGTGGCTTCGACGGCACGCTCTATTTGACCGAGCTTTCCGTCAAGAAACGGGATGTAGCCTGGAAGGTTCGCCAGGCGGCGCTGGTCGTCCAGGAAACGCTCTACCGCTTTGACCGCCTCAAGTCAAAGAAGGACGAGGTGCGCCGCCCGCTGCGAAAGCTGACGTTCTGCGTCGCCCGTCGCAACGAGCTTGCGACCGCTGAAGCGGCTCTGGCGCAGGGGCTGGCGATTGCCGCAGGTGTGGAACTGGCCAAGGACCTTGGCAATCTGCCGGGCAACATCTGCACCCCGACCTATCTCGCCGACCAGGCCAGGCAACTCGCGAAATCCTACGGCCTCGGCGTCGACATCCTCGAGCGCACCGACATGGAAAAGCTAGGCATGAACACACTGCTTTCGGTCGCCCGGGGCTCGCACGAACCGCCCAAATTCATTGTCCTGCGCCATGCCGGAGGCATCTCAGGCACAAAGCCGGTAGTCCTGGTCGGCAAGGGCATCACCTTCGATTCCGGCGGCATTTCGCTCAAGCCCGGGCCCGAAATGGACGAGATGAAATATGACATGTGCGGTGCAGCCAGCGTGTTGGGAACACTCAAGGCGGCCGCCTTGATGAAGCTGCCGCTCAATCTCATCGGCGTCATCCCGTCCACCGAAAACATGCCCGGAGGAGCGGCCACCAAGCCTGGTGATGTAATCACATCGATGTCGGGCCAAACGGTCGAGATCCTCAACACGGATGCCGAGGGTCGGCTGATACTTTGCGATGCACTGACGTATGTTGAGCGCTTCGATCCGGAGTGCGTGGTTGATGTCGCCACCCTGACGGGAGCGTGCGTGATCTCGCTCGGACACGTGGCTACCGGTCTGCTCGCCAACAATGACGGGCTGGGGAAGGAATTGCTCGATGCCGGCCACGACTCCTATGACCGTGCCTGGCAACTGCCGCTGTGGGATGACTATCAGGAACAGCTGAAAAGCAACTTTGCCGACATGGCAAATATTGGCGGTCGCCCGGCCGGCACCATCACGGCTGCGTGCTTCCTCTCCCGCTTTGCAGACAAGTACCACTGGGCGCATCTCGACATTGCCGGCACCGCCTGGCGCTCCGGCAAGGAGAAGGGATCAACCGGACGACCGGTACCCTTGCTGACCCACTTCCTGATGGATCGCGCCAGTCGCGCCCCGAAAGCAACCGGGAAGAAGAAACGGGGATGACGCAAATCACCTTTCTCCATGGCGCGCGCGACCGACTCCATGCAATTGCCGCATGGCTCGCACAGTCCTGCAGCGAAGCCAGGCCGGTACTGGTATATGTGCCGACCGACGAGCGCAGAGAACAATTGGATCGCCTGCTGTGGACCCACTCCGCCACGGGCTTCACGTCCCACTGCCGGGCTGAAGACAAACTCGCGGCAGAGACTCCGGTGGTCCTTGCGTCCGGGCTCGACAGCCCCCTGCATGACGGCTGCCTGTTGAATCTATCGGACGAAATCCCGCCTGGTTTCAGCCGTTTTCAGCAACTGGTCGAAATCATCAGCGTCGAAGACGGCGACAGGTTGCCAGGCCGCGAGCGTTTCCGCTTTTATCGCGAGCGCGGCTATCCGCTCGAAGCCCGTGATATCTCGGAGGGCATTTAAGAGATGGATGAAGACGATACATCGGATCTCCTGCGCAAAGCCGATGCCCTGATTCGACGCACCCGAGTATTTGTTGCGGGGTCTGAGGACCCGGCAGCCGACCCGGTTCCCCCCGATGACGATTTGCCGGTTCTCACCGACGTCGTCACGGAAGACGAAGCTGCACTGGCCACGGCGCCGCCGCACATGCAACAGCATCTGGACGCCCTGCGTGAAGAGCTTTCGCGCTGGCTTGATCAGGAATTGCCCCACGCGGTGCTCAAGGTCACGGACGGACTAGCCGACCAACTGATGGGAGAACTCACCCATCAAGCTGAAAAGAAGCTGCTGCCGCGCCTGATCGCCAGGCTTGACGGCACCGCCGCCCAACCCGAGCCCGACGATTAGTTAGGCGGCACGCTTTCGGCAAATGCAGGGCGCTGCATGAGTCTCTCGTGAAGGTGGGCGAGATTGGGGTATTGCTGGCTCCAGGGAACGTCGCCGAGGCGGAAGGAAACATAACCCAGAGCACAACCGACGGCGATATCGGCCAGAGACAGGTTGTTGCCGTGACACCACAACTGCTCCCCCAGTTCATCCGACATGACGCGTAACGCCCGCGTGATCTTGTCGCGCTGGCGTTCAATCCACGATTGACTGCGCTCGCCATCGGGACGCCGCGACTCGAGAAACGCCGAAACAGCGGCATCAAGAACACCATCTGCCAGCGCTTCCCAACGCTTCACGCTGATGCGCTCCCTGCCGGAGGTAGGAATCAGGCGATTGTTCGGGGCCACCGTATCGAGATACTCGGCGATTACGCGCGAATCGTAGAGGGTGCTTTCGTCGTCCAGCACCAGCACGGGAACCTTGCCCAGAGGATTGAGCGCGACCACCTGATTTCCCTCCTCCCAGGGCGAATCGAGAACCAGATCGTAATCGATCTTCTTTTCTGCCAGCACGATACGAATCTTGCGGACATACGGGCTGGTAAGAGAACCGATCAGTTTCATGTCGTCAAATCACAGGAGTTTTGAGGCAGGGAAACTATAACACGCAGCCTTACGTTGCCAGCAGACCCGTCGTCTGGGAGCCGAGGCCTGCATGCTAAAATCCACGCGGTTGCAGGCGCTTCCCGCGTATCGACCTCTCTTCGCCAAAGACATGACACTCACTGCACTCACCGCACTCACTGCACTTTCCCCGCTCGACGGTCGGTACGCCGCCAAGGTCGAAGGTCTGCGCATCCATTTCTCCGAATACGGTCTCATCCGCAGCCGCGTCCGGGTTGAAATCGAATGGCTCAAAGCCTTGGCAACCGCAAGGGAAATCACCGAATGCCCGGCATTTTCGGATGCCGCAATCGCCGAACTGAACCGTGTCATCGCCAATTTTTCAGTCACCGATGCGGAAGCCATCAAGGCCATCGAAGCCCGCACCAACCATGACGTCAAGGCCATGGAGTACTGGCTCAAGGAACGGCTGGCGGGCAACACGGAGGTCATGCGCGTCAGCGAGTTCATACATTTCGGCTGCACCTCGGAAGACATCAACAATGTGTCGCATGCGCTGATGCTGAAGGACGCCGTCGCCGGAAGCCTGTTGCCGGAACTCGACCGCGTGATCGCCCGTCTGCGCGAACTGGCGCATCAACTGGCCGAACTGCCGATGCTTGCCCGCACCCACGGCCAACCCGCAACACCGACGACACTAGGCAAGGAGATCGCCAACATCGCGGCGCGCCTGATGCGCTGCCGCAGTCAGATTTCCGCCGTTTCGCTCGCCGCCAAATTCAACGGCGCCGTGGGCAATTACAACGCTCATATGGCGGCTTACCCGGATATCGACTGGGAGAGCTTCAACCGCCGTTTCATCGAGTCGTTCGGACTCGAGTTCAATCCCTACACCATCCAGATCGAGCCGCACGATGCAATGGCCGAACTGTTCGATGCCATGGCGCGCGCCAACACCATCCTGATCGATGCCGACCGCGATATCTGGCAATACATCTCGCTGGGCTATTTCAAGCAGAAACTGAAAGAAGGCGAAATCGGCTCGTCGACCATGCCGCACAAGGTGAATCCGATCGACTTCGAAAACTCCGAAGGCAACCTCGGCCTGGCCAATGCCGTGCTCCGGCACCTGGCCGAAAAACTGCCGATTTCCCGTCTGCAACGAGACCTTACCGACTCCACCGTGCTGCGCAATATGGGCGTCGCCTTCGGCTATACGCTGCTCGCCTTCGATTCAACCCTGCGCGGACTGAACAAGCTGGAAGCCAATCCGCAGCGACTCGCCGAGGACCTTGACGACGCATGGGAAATTCTGGCCGAGCCGGTGCAAACCGTGATGCGCCGTTTCGGGGTACCCAACCCCTATGAACAGCTCAAGGAATTGACGCGCGGCAAGGGCATCGACAAAGACGCCCTGCGCCAGTTCATCGCGAAACTGCCATTGCCGGAAGGCGACCGCCAGCGGCTTCTTGAAATGACTCCTGCCTCCTACATCGGCAAGGCGGCCGCATTGGCAAAGCGGATTTGAGATGGCGTTTGCCGACAACCTTAAACAGCTCCCGCGTATCTCGCATCTGGCGGCAATCCAGTTGCTCGACAGCGATGGCGCCGTCGCCGCCACGATAGAAAACAAGCCGGGGCAAGGCGGCTCGCTGTCGATCTATAACCATCTCGGTCAGATATACGGCGCCATCACTGTGGAGGCAGCCAGGAAAGGCCTGGAACTCTATGCCGAGCATGCCGAGGACGCCCGCCAGAATCCCGGCAAACATCCCAACATCGATCGATTACAGGCATTGGCGGCGGAGGGAAAAGGTCTTCTGCGCGTGAAGCACGTATTCGCCACAGGAAGCGAATAGCCAAGCTTGCCAGCAGCGCGTCCGCAGGTCCCGGACGCGGCCCCCGGCATCAGACCACGGCTTCCTGTTTCTCGACCTTGGCCTGAACGAATTGTTCCCGGGAAACACCCATCCACATCACCAGCGGGCTGGCCACCAGAACGGATGAATAGATGCCGAACAGGATGCCGATGGTCAGGGCCAGCGCAAAGTAATGCAATGCAGGACCGCCGAAAATCAGCATCGAGGTCACCATCATCTGGGTACAGCCGTGGGTGATGATGGTGCGCGAGATGGTACTGGTGATGGCGTGATCGAGCACCTGCGGCGTCGTCAGGCCGCGTTTCTTCTTGAAGGTTTCGCGCACCCGGTCGAACACCACCACTGACTCGTTGACCGAATAGCCCAGCACCGCGAGCACCGCTGCCAGCACGGGGAGAGAAAACTCCCAGCGGAACAGTGCGAAGAAGCCGAGGATGATCACCACGTCGTGCAGGTTGGCGATGATGGCCGAAATGGCAAAGCGCCATTCGAAACGCATCGCCAGATACAGCACGATGCCGCACACGACCAGCAGCAGCGCCATGGCCCCATCGGACGCCAGTTCCTTGCCCACCTGCGGACCGACAAACTCGACCCGTTTCAGGGTTGGGGCGACGACGGCGGGACTATCCGCCGTACTGCCAGCGCCGACTCTTGCCAGCGAAGCCATGACGCGGTCGCCCACCTTGGAAGTCTCGGCATCCTTCGACAAAGGCACGCGGATCAGCACATCGCGCGAGGAGCCGAAATTCTGCACCTGGGTATCGGTAAACCCGTCCGCCTCCATCTGCTTGCGCAGCTTGTCGAGATCGGGCGCCTGCGCGTAATTCACTTCGAGCAGAGTGCCGCCGGTGAACTCGATGGAGAAATGAAGCCCCTTGTTGACCAGGAAAAAAATCGCCAGCAGGAAAGTGATCAACGATATGACGTTGAACACCAGCGCATGGCGCATGAAAGGGATGTCTTTTCTGATGCGGAAGAATTCCATTGCGATTGTCCTATTTGGTGCCGAGACCGGGCTTCCAGATCTGGCCGATGCTGAGCGCATCCAGTTTGCGGCGGCGACCGTAGATCAAATTGACCACTGCGCGCGACAGGACCACGGAACTGAACAGCGACGTCAGAATGCCGAGGCAATGCACCACAGCAAACCCACGAATCGGACCGGAACCGAAAATCAGCAGAGCAATGCCGACGATCAGCGTGGTCACGTTGGAATCGAGAATCGTCGCCCAGGCCCTCTCGTAGCCCGCCGTGATGGCGGCCTGCGGCGTGCTGCCGTTGCGAAGCTCCTCACGCACGCGTTCGTTGATCAGCACATTCGAGTCGATGGCCATGCCCAGTGCCAGTGCGATGGCGGCAATGCCGGGCAAGGTCAAGGTAGCCTGCAGCAGCGACAGCAGGGCCACCAGCAGCAGCATGTTGGCTGACAGTGCCACCACGGACACCAGGCCGAACAGCAGATAATAGGCCATCATGAAGGTGGCAATGGCAGCAAAGCCCCACAGAGTCGAGTGGAAGCCCTTGGCAATGTTGTCGGCGCCCAGGCTCGGACCGATGGTGCGCTCCTCGATGATATCCATCGGCGCCGCAAGTGATCCCGCCCTCAGCAGCAAGGCCACGTCGTTGGCTTCCATGGTACTCATGCGCCCCGAAATCTGGACGCGCCCGCCGCCGATCTCGGTACGGATTACCGGAGCGGTGACCACCTCGCCCTTACCCTTTTCGATCAGCAAAATGGCCATGCGCTTGCCGACGTTGTCGCGGGTCAAGTCCTTGAAGATTCGTGCGCCGGCCGAATCAAGGGACAAATGCACCGCCGCCTCATGCGTCTGGTTGTCAAAACCCGGCTGCGCATCGGTCAGGCGCTCACCGGTCAACACCACCTGCTTCTTCACCAGCAGACCGCGCCCGCCGCGCTCGACGTAATATTCAGTGCCTGCCGGCGGCTGCCCGCGGGCAGCCTGCTCCATGACGCTCGCATTGGCGCTGGCTTCGTCATCGACCATGCGCACTTCCAGTGTTGCCGTGCGACCGAGAATGTCCTTGGCCTTGGCCGTGTCCTGTACCCCCGGCAACTGCACCACGATTCGATCCGCGCCCTGCTGCTGAATGACCGGCTCGGAAACGCCAAGTTCGTTGATGCGATTGTGCAGCGTGGTGATGTTCTGCTTGACCGCGAATTCCTGGATGCGCTTTTGCGCTGCCGGCTTGAGCGTCGCCACCAGCTTGAGATCCGGACCCTCCTGGGCGTCAACCAGCAGAAGATCGGGTTGATTTTCCGCCAGGATGTCACGCGCCTTGTCGCGCGTTTCCGTCTCTCGGAAGCGGATCGTCACGCCTTGTCCTTCGCGGCCGATGCCACCATGGCGGATGTTCTTGTCGCGCAACAGACTGCGCAGGTCGGCGCCGATGGAATCAAGACGTTTTGTCAGCGCGCCGTTCATGTCCACCTGCAACAGGAAATGCACGCCGCCACGCAGATCGAGACCGAGGTACATCGGCAAGGCATGAATGCTGGTCAGCCAATTGGGCGAATTCGACACCAGATTCAGCGCCACGCTATAGGTCGCGTCGGCCGCAACGGGATTAAGGGCCTTCTCGATGACATCCTTTGCCTTGAGTTGGGTATCGGTGTCGGCGAGTCGTACCCGCACGCTGTTCAAGTCGAGCACAATGCCCTGCGGGACGATGGCGGCACCCTTCAGCGCATCCTCCACCTGAGCCATGAGTTTGGCGTCGACCTTGTGCGTCGACTTGACGCTGGCCACCTGCACGGCCGGCCCTTCGCCAAAGAAGTTGGGCAAGGTGTAGAGCAGTCCAAGCACCACGGCAATCAACACCGTGATATTTTTCCAGAGGGGATAACGATTCATGGCATGGTGACCAGCCCCGTGTTGACGCGGCCGGCCTTCAAAAAATTACAGGTTTTTCAGCGTGCCCTTGGGCAACAGTGCACCCACGGCGCTTTTCTGCACGGTAATCACTACCGGGCCATCCTTGCCTTCGGCCACTTCGAGGCTCAGGTAGTTTTCGCCCACCTTGGCAATACGGCCGGCGACGCCGCCCTGGGTGATGACTTCGTCGCCCTTGGCCAGCTCACTGACCATCTTCTGTTGTTCCTTGGCCTTCTTCATCTGCGGCCGGATCATGACGAACCACAGCACGATGAACATCAGCAGAATGGGCAACATGCCCGTCAGGCCGCCCAGGGGATCGGAGGCGGCGCCGGCCGCCTGCGCGTAAGCATTTGAAATCAGCACTATGACTCTCCATGAATGTCGAACGGAACCGGGAGATTATACCTGCTCGCCTGCCCGCTCCCGGTTAAACCGGAGACAGAAGCCAGCAAAGTCCCCCTGTTCGATGGCAGCACGCATTTCCGCCATCAGCGTCTGGTAATAGAACAGGTTGTGGATGGTATTCAGCCGCGCCCCGAGAATCTCGCGGAGGCGATGCAGATGATGCAGATAAGCACGCGTGAAATTGCGGCAGGTGTAGCAGCCGCAGGTTTCGTCCAGCGGCCGGGTATCGGCCTTGTGCTGCGCATTCTTGATCTTGACGTCGCCATGACGGGTAAACAGCCAGCCGTTGCGTGCATTGCGCGTCGGCAACACGCAGTCGAACATGTCGATGCCGTGGGCCACCGCATACACCAGATCTTCCGGCGTGCCGACCCCCATCAGGTAGCGCGGCCTGTCAGCCGGCAGGCGCGGCGCAGTGTGGGCGAGGATGCGCGACATTTCCTCCTTGGGTTCGCCCACCGACAGGCCGCCAATGGCAAAGCCGTCGAAACCGATGGCGACCAGCGCCGCCAGCGATTCGTCGCGCAGCGTCTCATGCATGCCGCCCTGCACGATACCGAACAGGGCGTTCGAATTTTGCAGCCGGTCATGCGCGTCGCGCGAGCGCTGCGCCCAGCGCAGGGACAGGCGCATCGATTCAGCCGCCGTCGCTAGTTCCGCCGGATACGGTGTGCATTCGTCGAAGATCATCGCCACGTCGGAATTCAGCACATGCTGGATGTGCATCGACTCTTCCGGCGTCAGGAACAGCCGGTCGCCGTTGATCGGCGAGGCGAACTTCACGCCCTCCTCGCTGATCTTGCGCAGATCCCCCAGCGAAAATACCTGGAAGCCGCCCGAATCGGTCAGGATCGGACTGTTCCAGCCCATGAAGCGGTGCAGCCCGCCGTGCGCCGCGATCACCTCGAGTCCCGGCCGCAGCCAGAGATGAAAGGTATTGCCGAGGACGATGGAAGTACCCATGCCCACCAGCTCGTCCGGGGCCATGGCCTTCACCGTGCCATAGGTGCCGACCGGCATGAACACCGGCGTCTGCACCATGCCGTGCGCCAGTTCCAGCCGCCCGCGCCGCGCCGCGCCGTCTGTGGCAATCAGTTCAAAGTTCATTCCTGTGGCCTTCGGTGCAGCAACATGGCGTCCCCATAACTGAAGAAACGATAGCGGGCTGCAATTGCATGGTCATAGGCAGCACGGATTTCATCAAGGCCGGCAAAGGCTGACACCAGCATCAGCAAAGTGGACTTGGGCAGGTGAAAATTGGTGATCAGCACATCGGCCACGCGAAATTCGAAACCCGGAGTGACGAAAAGCGCCGTCTCACCAGCACCGACTTTCAAATCTCCTTCCAGCGCCGCCGATTCCAGCACGCGCAGCGAAGTGGTACCAACCACCACCACGCGTCCGCCGCACGCCTTGGCAGCCGCAATCGCATCCACGGTAGCTTGAGGCAGGACATAGTGCTCGGTATGCATGCGATGTTCGGCCAGGTCATTTGTCCGCACCGGCTGAAATGTTCCCGCACCGACATGCAAGGTGACGTAAGCGATGCCAACACCATTTTCGCGCAAGTTCGTCAGCAGGTCTCGATCAAAATGCAGGCCGGCCGTCGGTGCAGCCACCGACCCCTTCTCGCGGGCATACACGGTCTGGTAACGCAACTCATCGGGCGCCTCAGCCGCGCGCTCGATATAGGGCGGCAGCGGCAGTCGGCCATGCCGTTCCAGCAGTTCGGCGGCGTCGCCCGGAAATCGCAAGCGATAGAACTCGCCTTCGCGCCCCATCACCTCGACCTCAAGCGCGCCTTCAAGCCGCAAACGACTGCCCGGCTTTGGCGATTTGCTCGCCCGCACCTGTGCCAGCGCTACGTCAGGGTCCAGCAGACGTTCGACCAGAACTTCGACCTGCCCCCCGCTCGCCTTGCGTCCCAACAGGCGGGCATGCAGCACTCGACTGTCGTTCATCACCAGCAGATCCCCCGCGCGCAGCCACTGCGGCAAGTCGAGAAAATGCCCGTCCGTGCGGCGGTCGCCCTCGACCACCAGCAGGCGACTCGCCGAGCGCTGCGGCAACGGCGCCTGGGCAATCAGTTCCGGCGGTAGCGCGTAGTCGAAATCGGCGAGAGTCAAAGACGTCATGATGGCGGCGGAGGAGGAGATTGCGACGGATGGATTGCCGCGAGTCTTGCAGCACCCGGCCACCTTTGCGGGGACCGGCGGGAATAGTAGCAAAGCGCTATTCGTTCGCCGTCAGGATTGGCGCATGCACAGTGCGGTACATTGCCGTTCAGACTATGGCATCGGTGTCGCCATGCCTTCGGAACGCCGCCAGATCAATCAGGATCAACTGGCCGTCCTGCTCCAGGATGAGCCCTTGGGCGGTCAGGTCGCGCATCACGCGACTGACCATCTCTCGCGAAGCACCGATCATCTTCGCGATATCCTGTTTGGTGACCTTACGCGTGACCACTTTGCGCCCGTCGACTGTCTCCGCCGCCTCCAGCAACAGACGCGCGACGCGCCCGTAGACATCGAGCAGCGCCAGACTTTCGATGTTGCGGTCGGCCAGGCGCAGGCGCTTGGTCAGGTTGCGCATGATGAAAAGGGATACGTCGGGATTCGCCGCGAGGCATTGTTTGAAATCCTCCTTGCCAATCATCACCACTTCGCTCGACTCCACCGCCAGCACGGTCGCCGAGCGCGGATGATCGTCGAGCACCCCCATTTCGCCGAACAGTTCCCCCGGCCCGAGCATTGAAAGAATGACCTCGCGTCCTTCCTCGTCGCTGATCTGCACCTTCAAGACGCCTGAAAGGACGAAATAGATGTTGTCGGTACGGTCGCCTGCGTTCAGCACAACGGTATGCCGAGGAATCTTGCGGAGCATGGCCACACGGGTCAGCGGCTTGAGGCTATCGTCATCGAGCATCTCGAAGATAGGCAGCGCCCGTAGGATGGTCAATGAAACACCGGTATTCTGCAAAATCACGACATACCCTCCCTGGCGACTTAACACCTGCCCCGATGGCCAAGTGTAATCCGGAACCCTGGCGCTTTAGTCCAACCCCTTCGCCTAACGCCGATAAGGCCGGCGTTAGCCTCCACTGAAACTTCGTCTTGGTGCCGGGGGGGGAAGTCGAATCCCCATGCCTTGCGGCGGCGGTGTTTGAGACCGCTACGTCTACCGATTCCGTCACCCCGGCCTGGGATGTCGCAGCAGTTGAATAGACACTGCGCGAGGCGCGCATTATCCGACAAACTTGCCCGTCCCACAATGTCCCAGGTGCGGAACTATCGCGGCCATGCGCTGCCGCGGAAAAAAGCTCCCGGGGTGCCAAATCCCCCGCTATGCGCAGGACCGGACCCAAGGAATTTGCCCACCCCATTGCGCGACGAGCAATTCGCAATGCGCCTATAATTATTGGATGGTGCAGAGCAGCAAGACTGACAACGCTTCAAAGCCACGCCTCGCCGCCCTCTCCGTGGCAGCCATGGGTGTGGTGTACGGCGATATCGGAACCAGCCCGCTCTACACCATGAAGGAAGTCTTCAACGGCCCACATGCCGTGGCGGTATCCCCGGACAACCTGCTGGGCATTCTCTCGCTGATCTTCTGGGCGCTGACCATCACGGTTACGCTCAAATATGTGATGTTCATCACCCGCGCCGACAACCGCGGCGAGGGCGGCATCATGGCCCTGACTTCACTGGCCCTGCGTACTCGGGGCGCTGGACCGGGCATGATGTGGCTACTGTCGATCCTCGGCATATTCGGTGCCGGGCTGTTCTACGGTGATGCCGTGATTACCCCTGCCATGTCGGTGCTCTCGGCTGTCGAAGGGCTTGAAGTCGCGACGCCGATGTTCAAACATTTCGTGGTTCCCATCACCGTTCTTGTCCTCTGCGGCCTGTTCTTCTTTCAGCCGCGCGGCACGGCCAGCGTCGGCGCCTTGTTCGGCCCCGTAATGCTGTTCTGGTTCGGCACGCTAGGTGTGCTTGGCGCGTGGAACATTCTCAAGCACCCCGCGGTGATCGCCGCAATCAATCCCTGGTACGCGCTGCACTTCTTCCTGGAGAACCGTTCTCACGCCTATCTCGCGCTGGGTGCGGTGGTACTGGCCATCACCGGAGGCGAAGCGCTGTATGCCGACATGGGTCACTTCGGCCGACGGCCGATCAAGTGGGCCTGGCTGGGGTATGTCTTCCCCTGCCTTTACCTGAACTACCTCGGACAGGGCGCCTTGATCCTCGACAATCCGGCTGCGGTGAAAAATCCGTTCTTCATGCTGGTTCCGGACGAACTGCTCTATCCCATGGTCGCCCTCGCGACGGCCGCCACCGTCATCGCCTCGCAGGCAGTGATCTCGGGCGCGTTCTCGCTCACCAGCCAAGCCATGCAGCTTGGCTACTGTCCGCGGATCCATGTCAAGTTCACCTCGGAGCGCGAAAAGGGACAGATCTACGTCCCCAACATCAATTGGCTGTTGCTGCTGGCCGTGATCATCCTGGTGCTCGGCTTCAAGTCATCCTCGAATCTGGCCTCCGCCTACGGCATCGCGGTCACCATGACCATGATGATCGACACCTTGCTGGCCTTCGTCGTGGTGCGCGCGATGTGGAACTGGAACTGGCTGCAGGCAGGCCTCTTTCTGACAATGTTCATTGTGGTCGACTTCGCCTTCTTCTCCGCCAATCTGGTCAAGGTGCCGGATGGCGGCTGGTTCCCGCTGGTGCTCGGTCTCGGCATATTCACCCTGTTTGCGACCTGGAAACGCGGCCGCACGCTGCTCTACGAGAAGCTACAACAGGATTCAATCCCGCTTGACGCCTTCATCGCCAGCCTTCGCTACGGCGGCCCGCATCGGGTCGAAGGCACCGGCATCTTCATGACCACGCGCCCGGACGGCGTGCCGCGGGCCATGCTGCACAACATGCTGCACAACAAGGTGCTGCACCAGCGGGTGATCCTGCTCAACGTCAACATGGAGGACATTCCCCATGTCGATGACGCCGAGCGCATCCTGGTGGAACCACTCAGCGAGGGTTTCTACCGCGTCATCCTGAATTACGGCTTCAAGGATGATCCCAACATTCCGTTGGCGCTCGAACTGTGCGGTACCCATGGCATGGCACCCGTCGAGATGATGGAAACCTCCTTCTTCCTTGGCCGCGAAACCATTGTCCCCAACCGCGTGCCGGCCATGACCCTGTGGCGGCAGATACTGTTCATGTGGATGTTCCGCAACGCGGGTTCGGCGACCGACTTCTTCAAACTTCCGACCAATCGCGTCGTTGAACTCGGCACCCAAGTCGAACTTTGATCCGGCGCGGATCAATGCCCGTCTTCTCGCGGGGCCGGAGCAAGGCGTAGCCATCCGTTCCGCTGACATGGCGGTGCCACGCGCGCTCGGAAGAAGCAAGGTAGTGCGGTGCTAGGGGAACAACAGAAAAGGACGGGAAGCCTTCTTTGCCAAGGTTACGGCGAGGGCCTTCAAGCTGGGTCGCCCGCTTACCTGAAAGACGCGCCGGCCGGTGACCAGCATGCCGGTTGTCGCGGACGAGGCCTGCTCTACCAGGACTTTGGTCGGGTCACCCGCATGAACCGAGAAGGAGGCATGCTCCATCCCTTGCGTGGCTCGTTCAAATTGCGCACGCGCCGCTTCGGCCTGTCCTTCCTGTTCCTTGCGCATATAGTCGAGAAAGCCTTGTCGCGCGCCTTTGGAGGACTGCCAATCGTTGCCGATGTAATCGGCCCATTGGGAATCGATAACAAAAATGCCCGTCAGAGTGGTGTTGCTCTGACGGGCCAGATTAACGGCATGGCTCAGGGCATCTTGCGATGCCTCCGAGCCATCGACCGCGACTACGATATTGCAGAAGTCCATCCAGGTCTAGTGCATTTTCATAAGCACGATGATGGCCACGATAATGACAGTGACAATAATGGCGCCAACGTCCTCCGCGCGGTCATCCTTGAACAGCGTCACCTTGCTTTTCGGGCCGGCCGCGCCGATGGTTTCGCTTCCCGTCTTCTCTTCATTCGCCATGACTAATCTCCTTGTAGTGTTCAGATTGACACCAGGTAATCTTTGATCAGCAGAACCACGACCAGCGCCATGATGTATTTGGTGGCGCCGACGATGAGGCCCAGCTTGAGCGGCGCGCCGCCTGCCTGGCGCAGTTCCTTGAAGTCAATATAGCCACCGAGGCCGACCAGCCCGAAGCCGAAGACCCATTGCATCACGTCGCGCAGCGTCTTGATGGTCTCCGAGGCGGGTGGCCCACCCTTGATCCCGACGTCGCCGAAGGCGCCCATGCTGGTGAAGAACACCATGACCATGAAGCCGATGACGAACACTGGAAATTTCTCCACCAGCAGCGTGCCCAGCCCCTTCTTTTTTCCGGCGCTGTCGGCTTCGCTCTGGCCGGCCCAATACCAGACCGTTACCGCGAATACCGCAAATGGAATGGAGATCACGCGCATGATGTTCCATATCTCTGCGATGGATACTGCACTCCCGGGTGTCACATTGGGGTTGAAAGCAAGCGCCGATGCCAGCACTTGGCCCGAGTTGAGAATGCCGGTGCCGATCCAGGCGCCGTACTGCAGGTCGGTCAGGCCGAGTGCGTGACCGATGAATGGACTGATGAACATGGTCAGGATGCCGAAACCGAGAATTGTCGCGATGGCATAGGCGACTTGGCTTCCCTTGGCTTCCACTGCCGGCGCCGTGGCGACGGCCGCGCTGACGCCGCAGATGCTCAGGGCATTGGCCAGTACGCCGGTCATGGAACGGTCCAGGCCGAACAACTTGCCTAGCCAAAGCACCATGACGATGGTCATGATGACGAAGCCGCCGATCAGGAAAATCGCCATGGCACCCAGTTGGACGATGGCCGAGAAGGTGTACAGCGAACCCAGCATGATGATGCCGGTCTTGATCATGAGCCGCGACAGCTTGAAACCGTTGCTGAAGATTTCCGGCATCGTTCCGCCGAAAATCACGTTACGGTAAAGCATGCCGCAGAGAATGCCGAGCAGGATGAAATTGAGGTGAAAGACCTTGATCAGCCAACCCTTCTGACCGAGGATCACGGCGCCAGCCATCCAGGGCTCGATCCACATTCGGATCACCACCAGGGTTACGATGATCAAGGCGAGTCCCGGCAGTGCGCTGGGAAGCTGGCGGAAAAATCCAGGCGATTCGTTATTCATAATGCCTCCTTTATTGGTATGGACCACGGGTATTGCACTCTGCGATTCATTCCGGCTTCCGTGTTGAACGACATACACAAGCCGTGGCGCCCAATGGTCTGCGTCCATTGAGCCGCGCGCCTTGTCGGCGACACTGCCATTCGAGGGTGTTGCGGCTATCGAGCACGATGGCGTCTTGCTTCTGCAGATCGCCGACTTCCTCGCCTGGGACAATCTTCGTCCTGGCACCGGCGCGGGTGCATATGTGTGAGGCGAGCGCTCCAACTGGTGACGAGGAATCCGGCGCCGGTGATTGTGATGGGTCCACGCTGCATGGTGCGCATAGCTCTCCCCCTGTTTCCTTCGTGCATGCGATCCGCGGCAAGACGGAATGCATCCAGCAACGCCGCTTTGTATTCTTGTTCGGCGCCGGACATTATCTAACTGCGGGCTGAAGAAGCGTAAATCAAATATTTTGATTCGCCGATCAATTATCCGGCGTACCCGGATTCCCGGTATGCCGAGCGCGTAACTCCCTCATGAGGCATCTCCGCAATGCGTGGACATGGCTATGAATGTTTGATAAAACAGACATCTTCCTGAACGGAACCGGGCGTGGTATCCGGGTGCGCGAACTTGAGATGCCAGGCCGCATTGAATCAGACCGCCTGATTTCCCCATTACATCGGATGATTTGCCATGCGAGGAAAAGGCGGAAATAATGAAAGATGTTAGTTTGAAATATCTAGACTTAAGCAATAACTACGAAACCAGAGGAGAAGATTGCCCCATGAACACAACCCGCAGAACGGTGCTCAAGAGCGCCACCGCCAGTGGCGTGCTGGCCGGCCTGATCGCTGCCGGCGCCTTGCGCCCGACACAAGTCCTCGCAGCCGAGTGGAACAAGGCGGCCTTCGACGCTCACGACATGCCCGGAGCGCTCAAGGGTATCGGTGCCGGCGCAACAGCCGACAGCAAGGATCTGATCCTCAGGCTTCCCGACATTGCCGAAAACGGAGCCGTAGTGCCGGTCGACGTCGTGAGCACCATTCCCAATACCAGTTCAATTTGGATTCTGGTCGAGAAGAACCCATCTCCGCTTTCCGCATCTTTCGACTTTGCCAATGGCGCGCTGCCGGAGGTTTCGGCGCGCCTCAAGATGGGCCAGACTTCGATGGTCAAGGCGGTCGCCAAAGCAGATGGCAAGTTCTATACCGCTCAAAAAGAAGTCAAGGTCACCGTCGGCGGCTGCGGCGGCTGATCCAAACAACCAGACAAGAAGGAATACATGATGGCAGATCCGATGAAGATTCGCGCCCAATTGAAGGGCGATGTCGCAGAAGTTCGCGTCCTGATGGCGCACCCCATGGAAACCGGCCAGCGCAAGGACGCCGCCGGAAACACGGTGCCACCCCATTTCATTCAGTCGATGACGGTCGATGTCGGCGGCAAGAAGGTGGTCGATGGCCATGTCGGCACATCCGTGTCGCGCAACCCTGTCTTTGGCTTCAAGGTCAAAGGCGCCAAGGTCGGCGACAAGGTCGTAGTCAGTTGGGTGGACAACAAGGGCGACAAGAGAACTGACGAAGGCGCCGTTGCCTGACCGCGTGATCCACAAAAAGAAACCGGGGCGGGACACACCCGCTCAAGCCCTTCACAGGAGGAGACTATGAAACCAAGCCTCGTTGGCGCTCTCTGCGCCGTAGCCGTCATGGGTGCAGCGTTCGCCCAGACGCCGAGGAAGACGGTCGCGAAGCCTGCGCCCCAATCTCCGCCGGTGGCCGAAGCCAAGGATGCCGCCACCCTTGAGTTCGAGAAATTCCGCGCCGAGATGGAGGACAGCAATCCGGCGGAACTCTTCGAAATGAAAGGCGCGGAACAGTGGAAAACCAAGCGCGGCCCGAAGAATGTCGCGCTGGCCGAAAGCTGCGACCTCGGCCAGGGTGTGGGCAAAGTCGAGGGCGCCTACGTCAGGATGCCGCGCTACTTCGCTGATGCCGACGCCGTGATGGATGCCGAACGCCGCATCGTCTGGTGCATGGTCGAGAAGCAGGGTTTCAAGTTCGACGACATCGCCAAGAGACCGTTCGCGAATGAAACCTTTACGCCCGACATCACCAATCTGGTCACGTATGTCGCCGGCAAATCGCGCAACATGAAGATCGATGTGCCGCTCAAGGAGCCGAAAGTGCGTGAGGCTTACGAGATCGGCAAGGAAATTGCAGCCTACCGCGCCGGCCCCTATGATTTCTCGTGCAACACCTGCCACGGCACCGACGGCAAGCGCATCCGCATGCAGAATCTGCCCAACCTCAGCACCGCTAAGGGCGCCATGAGCGGGGTACAGGGCTGGCCGGGCTATCGCATGACCGGCGGTGTAATGCTCACCCACCAGTGGCGCATGGGCGACTGCTTTCGCCAGCAGCGCTTCCCTCAGCCAAAATACGCCTCCGACGCGATCGCCTACCTGCTGACCTACATGATCGGCAACGCTAACGGCCAGGTCTACAAAGGCCCGGGCATCAAGCGCTAAAGGGAGATGAACATGACCAAGAAGATTTTTCTGGCCGCTGCCATGGCTGCGTCCTATCTGATTGCATTGCCGGCCGCTGCCGATGGCGACTATCGCGCCAAGGCCATCGCCGTCCTCAAGAAGGACTTTCAGCCGCGTGGCCAGGCCTCGCTCGACCGCCTAGCCGAAGATGGCTTGCAGGCCGTCTGCAACCGCACCGGCAACAAGCCGCCCGAATACATGGTGAAGCAGTTGGAGGCCGACCAGTTGGCCGACGTCAAGTATCCGGCCGACGGCAAACTGATGGGCGACTGGAAGTCTGGCGAAAAGCTGGCCCAAAGCGGCCGCGGCTTTACCTGGAGCGACGACCCCGGCCTGCCAGTCGGCGGCAACTGCTACAACTGTCACCAGATCAGCCCGAAAGAGACTTCATTCGGCACGATCGGGCCGACCCTGTATCAGTTTCTCAAACTGCGCGGAACCCAGCCGGATATTCAGAAATACGTGTATTCGAAAATCTACAACTCCAAGGCCTACAACGCCTGCTCGGATATGCCCCGCTTCGGCCATATCGGTGCCCTGAAGGAACAGCAAATCAAGGATCTGGTGGCGCTGTTGCTGGACCCCGAATCGCCGGTGAACAAGTAAGACCGATGATCGCTCCACAAAAGGTATCACGATGTCCTCGATGAACCGCCGTGAATTCCTCCAGATGCTGGCCGCCGCCTCGGTGGCAGGCGCTGCGCTGGACGCACGCCCGCTGCTCGCGGCCGGCAACGCTGACGCGCTTTACGATCTGCCAAAGTTCGGCAACGTGCACTTCATGCACTTCACCGACTGCCATGCCCAGTTGCTGCCGATCTGGTTTCGCGAGCCGAGCGTCAATCTCGGCATTGGCACGGCGCTGGGCAAAGCGCCGCATCTGGTCGGCGAACACCTGCTCAAGGCATTCAACATCAAGCCCGGAACACGCGAGGCGCATGCCTTTACCTATCTCGATTTCACCCAGGCCGCCAAGACCTACGGCAAGGTCGGCGGCTTTGCGCATCTGGCCACGCTGGTCAAGCGCTTGCGCGCGCAGCGCCCGGGCGCGCTGCTGCTCGACGGCGGCGATACCTGGCAGGGTTCCGCCACCGCCCTATGGAGCCAGGGGCAGGACATGGTCGATGCCTGCAAGCTGCTTGGCGTGGACATGATGTCGGCGCACTGGGAATTCACCCTGGGTAACAAGCGCGTGCAGGAAATCGTCGACAAGGATCTCAAGGGCAAGATCGATTTCCTCGCCCAGAACATCAAGACGACCGACTTCGGCGATCCGGTGTTCCCGCCCTACGCGATGCGCGAAATGAATGGCGTGCAAGTCGCGGTGATCGGTCAGGCCTTTCCCTACACGCCGATCGCCAACCCGCGCTACATGATGGCCGACTGGACTTTCGGCATCCAGGAGGAAAACATGCAGAAGATGGTCGACGAGGTGCGCGCCAAAGGCGCGAAAGTCGTCGTCCTTCTTTCGCACAACGGCATGGACGTCGACCTCAAGATGGCCGCCCGCGTCACCGGCATAGACGCCATCCTCGGCGGCCACACGCACGACGGCGTGCCGCAACCGGTCACGATCAAGAATGCCGGCGGCCAGACGCTGGTCACCAATGCCGGCTCCAACGGCAAGTTCCTTGCCGTACTCGACTTCGATGTACGCGGCGGGAAGGTTCAGGATTTCCATTACAAGCTGCTGCCGATCTTCTCCAATCTGCTGCCGGCCGACGTCGAGATGGCCGGATACATCGACAAGGTACGCGCGCCGCACAAGGCAAGGCTGGAAGAAAGACTCGCCGTAACCGAAGGTCTGCTTTACCGGCGCGGCAATTTCAACGGCAGCTGGGATCAACTGATTCTCGATGCCATCATGGACGTGAAGGGCGCCGATATCGGCTTTTCGCCGGGATTCCGCTGGGGCACGACGCTGCTGCCGGGCAGCGCGATCACCTTCGAACACCTGATGGATCAGACCGCGATCACCTATCCCTACTCGACCCTGAACGAGATGAAGGGCGAGCGGGTCAAGGAAATCCTCGAAGACATCGCCGACAACCTCTACAACCCGGACCCTTACTACCAGCAGGGCGGCGACATGGTGCGCGTCGGCGGCATGAACTACACCTGCGACCCCAACGCCAAGGCGGGAAGCCGCATTTCCGACATGCGCCTGCATGACAAGCCAATGGCGGCAGACAAGGTCTACAAGGTTGCCGGGTGGGCGCCGGTCGATCCCTCGGCTAAGGGTGAACCAGTGTGGGACGTCGTCGGCCGCTGGCTGAGAGACAAGAAAACCGTCAGCGCGCGCAAGGTCAATGTGCCGAAGCTGGTTGGCATGAAGGGCAATCCAGGTATCGCCTGAATTGCCGGTCGCGGAACACCGCAAGAGAGGATGGAAACGCCAACATCATGACTGCAATTTCGGATGTAAGAATCAGATGCGGCCACTGCCGGGCCGTTTTCCCCTGTCCCATCGCCTTCCGCGATCTGGAGTCGCTCGAAAGCGCCATCGCGGCCGGACTTCAGGCGAGCTGTCCATCTTGCGGACAGGTGGTCATCTGTACCAAGAAAAACATGATGTGGCGCCATGCAGACGGATCCGGCGGTGGATTGGCTGCGTAATGTCGTTCAGGTTACAGACCACGTAGCAAAGCCCGCTGCACATCCCCACCGATTCGACGATCACGTACCACCGGAGGCGGTGAGGCGCGCTCAGCGCAGCGCGCCAGTCTCTTCCAGATAGCGCAGGGCCCCCGGATGCAGCCATTCGCGGCGCGTCAATGCGGCGACGGTATTTTCCACCGTCGTCTCGCGCGCCTGCGGCAGGCGTTCGGCGAACTGCGCCTGGCCGCGATGGAGCGCACGGCAGAAGCGATATACGAGACCGTCAGGCAGAGTCTGCCGGGCCAGGATGAAACTCCACGAACCGACCGACTCGACCGCCGTAGTCTGTCCCGGAAAAGTATCGGACGGCAGTGTCTGCACCTGCAGGAAAGGATAGCGCGCACGGATCTGCGCGATCTGGTCCCTGTTTGGCGCGATGAAGCGTCCGCCCCCGGGCGCCGCCATCGCGGCAACGAAGACCGGCCAGCCGCTGCCACCACCCCACAGCGCCGCGACGCGACCGTCGCGTAGCAGGGCCGGTCCGTCGCCGGCGCGGTCGAGCAGGATCGGGACGAAATCCCGGTCCATGTCGAGTCCGATCCCGTCGAGCACATAGCGCGCCAGCGTCACCAGGCCTGAGCTGCGTGCGCCGAACACGATCGCCTGCCCCCGCAGATCGTCGATGCTCCGGTAAGGGCTGTCGGCGCGCACGACGAACATGCCGGCGGTGGGATACATCGCGGCGACGATACGCAACTTTGAATCCTTGCCGGCATTTGCCGTGAAGGCTTCGTGCGCAGCTTCACCCTGTACCAGCGCGAGGTCGATCTCGCCGGCCTTGAGCAGGGCGACGTTCGCCAGGCTGCCGGCCGTCTTCCGCGGCTCGACGACCAACAGTGGATCGACTACGGCGATGGTCCTGGCCAGCGCTTCGCCATAGACCTCGAAGCCGCCGCCGGTGGTCGCCGTGCCGAGAACGAGGCTGACGCGCTGCTGCCCTTGCGCCGGCAGCGCGAGCAGCATGACCAGCAGACAGAGTGTCCGCCAGACGAGAACTCGCGACGACGTCATCAAGCCCCTCCCTTGTTTGAATTCGCAATCTTCGCAGTCAATTGAACAGGCCATGCGAAGACCAGCGGAAATTTGCTACATTCTGAACCATGAGCATAAACATCGCCCAACTGCTTTTACGCGCGGCCCACGTCCATCCGCAACGGCCAGCGCTCGCCAGCGGCAAGCGCCTGCTGGCGAGCTATGCCGAACTGGCCTTGCGTGTCGGCCGCCTTGCCGCCGGCCTGGCGGCGCGGCTGCAGCCCGATGAACGGGTCGGCCTGGTGATGAAGAACTGCCCGCAGTACGTCGAGCTGATGTTCGCCTGCTGGCACGCGGGCCTGGCCGTAGTGCCAATCAACGCCAAGCTGCACCCGAAGGAACTGGAATTCATCCTTACCGACAGCGGCGCACGCCTGTGCTTCGCCACCGCCGACCTCTACGCTGCGCTCGCCCCGCTTGCCGTGGCCGGCCTGGAGCAGGTGATCGACGTGGACGGGCCGGAATACGCACGGCTGTGCGCCGCCGCACCGATGCCGGTCGCATCGCGCACAGCGGACGATGCGGCCTGGCTGTTCTATACCAGCGGCACCACCGGCCGGCCCAAGGGCGTGACCCTGACCCATCGCAACGCGATGGCGGCAATCCTCAACTATTTGGCCGACGTGGACACCATCGCCCCCGGCGACGCCATCATCCACGCCGCACCGATGTCGCACGGCTCGGGCTTTTACATGCTGCCCCACGTCGCGCACGCCGGACTCAACGTGGTACCCGAATCGGGCGGCTTCGATCCGGCCGAAATCTACGCGCTGCTGCAGGCGCACCGCGGTGTGACGATGTTCGCCGCGCCGACCATGGTGAAACGTCTGGTCGATCACCCGGACGATGCCGATACCTCCGGGCTCAAGACCATCGTTTATGGCGGCGGACCGATGTACGTGGCCGACTGCAAGGCGGCGCTGCAGCGCTTTGGCTTCAAGCTGGTGCAAATCTATGGACAGGGCGAATCGCCGATGACCATCACCTGCATGGACAAGGCCTTCCATGCCGATACCGCGCATCCGCGCTACGAGCAGCGCCTGGCCTCGGTAGGCCATGCCTTCACCGGAGTCGAGGTCAGGGTCGCGGACGCGGACGACCGGCCGCTGCCCGGCGGAGAGATCGGCGAGATCCTGGTGCGCGGTGATGTGGTGATGACCGGCTACTGGAACAATCCCGCCGCCAGCGCCGAAACTTTGCGCGGCGGCTGGCTGCATACGGGGGATGTCGGCAGCATGGACGAAGATGGCTTCCTGACGCTGAAAGACCGCAGCAAGGACGTGATCATCTCGGGCGGCTCCAACATCTACCCGCGCGAAGTCGAGGAAGTGCTGCTGCGCCATCCGGGGGTAAGCGAGGTCTCGGTAGTGGGCCAGGCCGATCCCGAATGGGGCGAGATCGTGATCGCTTTCATCGTCCCCCGCGGGAATCCACCCGACAGCGCCGCGCTCGACGCCCTGTGCCTGGACAACATCGCCCGCTTCAAGCGGCCGAAGCGCTATGTCGTCGTCGAGGCCCTGCCGAAGAACAATACCGGCAAGGTGCTGAAGACCCGGCTGCGCGAACTGCTGGCCGAGTCGGGCAATACCGGTTCTTCGTGACGGCAAGTTTCTTGAACCTGATGCTCCGGTGATCAGGTCGATGCGAGTGGGGTCTCGCCGGCACCGCTTGGGTTGCCATCACCGGTGTTGACGGCATCGTGGCCGTCTTTCGCGAGCGCCGCCAGAATCTGGCGCGCCTGATCCTGCATGGCCCGGTAGGAACGTTCCCATCCGCCCTTGGTCGGTGTCGTCGATGCCAACTGGCGAACCAGTGTTTCGAGAACTTTCTCCCGGGTACGCTCCAGCTTCAGAGCAGCCAGTGTCTCCTCGTATTCGACTGCGTAGACGAACTCCACCTTGCGGTCCTGGCAAATGCCGACGCACGTCTGCGGCGCCTCAATTTTTCCGCAGCCGATGCACTGCCACGCCTTGACATGCTCAACCATGGCATTCACCTGTCGAAAAACAGAGAAGCTCCGCGCCGACAGCGCTCACAGGCAGGAGGCCTCTCATCGTCGGGCATCTCGCATTACGCACGACAAGAGCTTTGCTCAATGACTTCGGTGAACTTGCGAAATATGAACGGATCGAATTTGATGTTTTCCTCGGAGCGCAATATTTCCATGATTTCGGCATGGTTCCTGGCGCTTTGGTAAATGCGCGGCGTAGCCATCGCGTCATAACTGTCAGCGATCGACAGGATGCGGGAAAGCAGAGGAATGCTTTCCCCGGCCAGGCCGTCGGGATAACCGGCGCCGTTAAGGTACTCATGGTGGTGGCGGATGATGGTGCCAATCTCCGCCGCATTCGGCAGCTGCGTGGCGCATACGATGCGCTGGCCCCGGATGGAATGGGTTGTTATCTCTGCCCATTCGGCCTGATCGAGGCGCGCAGGCTTTAACAGGACGCTGTCCGAGATACCTATCTTGCCGATGTCGTGCAAGACAGAGCCGATGCGCAGCATGATGACGTCGGTTGCGGACAGGCCGCAGGCAATCCCGAGCTCGCAGGCGAGGAGATCAACCCGGTCGCAATGCAAGCGTGTGTAAGGGTCGCGTTCGTGCAGAGCAACCGAGAGCGCTTTTGTAAATCGCGATAAAGCCTCGAAACTTGCGACGTCTTCCATTCCGTCTCCATTACAACCGGTGGTTTGGCTTACCGCCGCCGGGGGTTGACCATTGACACTTTAAATCTAAATTGAGTTTGTAATCGCATTTTGTTGCACGAGAGTTCGGTGTCGGTCAATCGCAATCCGGAGGCCATATTTCCGCTCAGCAAAAATCCCGGCTCGCCGTCACCAGGCGCCCGAGCAGCTCGCTGTGATCGAACAGGCGCCGGGCGATCAGATGCACCACGGCATGTTCGCCCTCGCCTTCGCGCTGCAACTGTCCGGCCACGCCCAGTAGCCGGCTGCCGAGCAGGAGTCGGCGCTGGCGGGACGCCACATCCTTGAACACCACCACGTTGGCGCAGCCGGTTTCGTCTTCCAGCGTGAGAAAGATGACGCCGCTGGCCGTGCCCGGCCGCTGACGACAGGTGACGATGCCGGCGCAGCGCACCACGGCGTTGTTGCCGCGCTCGCGCAAGTCCATCGCCGACAGGTAGCGCTTCGCCGCCAGCCGCGTGCGCAGCAGTGCCAGCGGATGGCGGCCGAGGGTGAGGCCGAGGCTGCAGTAATCGGCGGCAATGTCTTCACCCTCGCGCGGTGCGGCAAAGGCAACTGCATCTTCGCGCAAGGCGACACCAGAAAACAGATCGCGTTGCAAAGGAATCGCTGCCGCCGCCCACGCCGCCTGGCGCCGATGCCCGGCCAGATGCACCAGCGCACCGGCAGCAGCCAGCGCGTCGAGATCGGCACGGGCCAGGCCGGCGCGCCTGGCCAGATCGGCAAGATCGACAAAGGGCGCCGCCGTGCGCGCCACGACAATGCGGCTGCCAGCCGCTGCGGCAAAGCTACGCACCTGATGCAAGCCGAGGCGGACGCTGGCAAGCTGGCCTTCCAGCGCGCTTTCCCATTCGCTCGCCGTGACATCCACCGGCCGCACTTCGACGCCGTGACGGCGTGCATCCTGCACCAGTTGCGAGGCGGAATAGAAGCCCATCGGCTGCGAGTTCAGCAGCCCAACCAGAAAAGCTGCCGGTTCGTGGCGCTTGAGCCAGGCCGAGACATACACCAGCAGCGCAAAACTGGCCGCGTGGGATTCGGGAAAGCCGTACTCGCCAAAACCTTCGATCTGGCGGTACAGCGCCTCGGCGAATTCATCGGCATAGCCGCGGCTGCGCATGCCTTCGAGCAGCATGTCGCGAAACGGCGCCAGCCCTCCCTTGCGCTTCCACGCCGCCATGGCGCGGCGCAGTTGATCCGCTTCGCCGGGCGTGAAGCCGGCGGCGACGATGGCGATCTGCATCGCCTGTTCCTGGAAGATCGGTATGCCCAGGGTACGCTCGAGCACGTCGCGCACGGCTTCCGACGGGTAGCTGACCGGCTCGAGGCCCTGCCGCCGACGCAGGTAGGGATGCACCATGTTGCCCTGGATCGGCCCCGGGCGCACCAGCGCCACTTCGATCACCAGGTCGTAGAAGCAGGCCGGCCGCAGGCGCGGCAGCATGGCCATCTGCGCCCGCGATTCGACCTGGAACACGCCGACCGTATCGGCCCGCGAAACCATGGCGTAGGTGGCCGCATCCTCGGCCGGCACGTCGCCCAGCGCGAACGGCCTGCCGTGTCGCCGCTCCACTTCGGCCAGCATGCGGCGAATCGCGCTGAGCATGCCCAGCGCCAGCACATCGACTTTCATCAGGCCCAGCGCATCGATGTCATCCTTGTCCCACTGGATCACGGTGCGCTCGGGCATCGCGGCATTTTCCACCGGCACCAGGCGATCCAGCCGCGAGCGCGCGATGACGAAGCCGCCGACATGCTGCGACAAATGGCGCGGAAAGCCAATCAGCATTTGTGAAATCGCCAGCCAGCGCTGCACCTTCGGCTGTTCCGGGTCGAGCCCGGCCTCGGCAAAGCGCTGCGGCAGTTCGTCGCGCCTTTCCCACCACGCCAGATTGCCGGCGAGGCGATCAATGGCCGCCAGCGGAAAGCCCAGCGCCCGCCCGGCGTCGCGCAACGCGCTGCGGGTGCGGTAGGTGATCACGGCGGCGGCCAGCGCCGCGCGTTCGCGACCGTATTTGGCATAGATGTACTGGATGACTTCCTCGCGCCGCTGATGTTCGAAATCGACGTCGATATCCGGCGGCTCGTTGCGTTCCCTGGAGACGAAGCGCCCGAACAGCATGGCGGCGCGCGCCGGATCGACTTCGGTGACATGCAGCGCGTAGCACACCGCCGAATTCGCCGCCGAGCCGCGCCCCTGGCACAGGATGCCCTGTCCGCGCGCCCAGGCGACGATGTCATGGACCGTCAGAAAATACGGCGCATAGGTCATCTCGGCTATCAGCCGCAGTTCGTGTTCGACCTGCGCCAGCACCTTGTCCGGCACGCCGGCCGGATAGCGCTGCGCGAGGCCGTCTGTGGTCAACTGCCGCAGCCAGGAGTCCGGTGTTTCACCTGCCGGCACGACTTCTTCCGGATATTCATAGCGCAGTTGGTCGAATGAGAAATCGCAGCGTGCGGCGATCTTCACCGTCTCGGCCAGCAGCTCGGGCGGATACAGCCGCGCCAGCGCCAAACGCGAACGCAGGTGGCGCTCGCCATTGGCAAACAGTGCAGCGCCGGCCGCCGCCACCGTGGTGTTGAGGCGCAAGGCGGCGAGCACATCCTGCAGCGGACGCCGCGAACGTACATGCATGTGCACGTCGCCGGTGGCGACCAGCGGCAGATGCGTCGCTGCCGCCAGTTCGCGCAGGTGCGCCAGGCGGTCGCGATCGTCGGGCCGCAGATGCCGCTCGAAGGCGATCCAGGCGCGACCGGCGAAGTGTTCGCCCAGCCAGGTCACCGTATCACCAGCGCCGACTCCTGGCACAGCCTCTGGAACCCACAGCGCCAGGCAATCCGGCACGCCGCCGCCATCCCAGCCGGCAAGATCGTTGCGCGTCAGATGGTAGGCACCTTTCCCCGCGCGCCGACGACCGAGTGTCACCAGCGCCGAAAGATTGCCGTAGCCGGCGCGATTCTGCGCCAGCAGCACCAGCTTCATGCCGCAGGCGAGGCGCAGCTCGGTGCCGTGGATCAGTTGCAGCGCCGCAGCCCGCGCCGCCAGATGCGCACGCACGCTGCCGGCGAAGCTGCATTCGTCGGTGATCGCCAGAGCCGTGTAGCCCAGCCGCACGGCCCGTGCCACCAGCTCCTCGGCGTGCGACGCGCCACGCAGGAAACTGAAGTTGGAAAGGCAGTGGAGTTCGGTGTAGGCCGGCAGGGGTGTCATGACGGAAACGATAACTGTGTTTACATATGGGGTATCCCTTTAGCTCCACAACTGGCAAAATCAGCCAATGGGCGCACCGGAGACAACCCCGCTAGCAGCCTGTCGGGCTTTCCCATCCCTGCCGCATGTATGCTATAATCATAACTCTTGATTTTCCAGAAGATTGCCATGGCCTTTCACCCGATCGATCGAAACACGGACTACCTGCTGCCGCCGTCGGTGCAGGAGTGGTTGCCGGAATCGCACTTGGCGCGGTACGTCGTGGATGTGGTCGAAGGGCTTGACCTCTCCGAACTGGAGCGCGCCTATGCCGGACGAGGCAGCGAT
>JANXRC010000221.1 GCA_025353195.1 Rhodocyclaceae bacterium | reverse complement strand
CTCAGATTTTTCCAGATTCTGGACATATCTCTCTCCATGGGGTTTGTGTAATTTTGGAATTCTTGAAACGAAGTTTCAGTGCAGGCTAACGCCGGCTTTATTGGCGCTAAGCGCAGCGGCCGCAACTAAAACAACAAGGGCTGAAAGCGTCACCGCTTTCAGCCCTTGTCTTGAAACTACCGCATCGGACGATATCGACCGATCAGAACTTAATGCCGTACGCCAAGCCGAGTGAGTCTTGGTACATCTTCACGTTGGCCTCGCCTCCACCCAGTAGTGCATTAATAGAACCTGAGCCATTGACCCCCTTGTTGAAGGCGTGCATGTAGGCCAAAGTCACCTCATTCATATTGGCCAAAGTCCAAGTACCTCCCAAGGTCAAGTGCCTTTCGATCACGCCGGGCGCCAGAACGTTGAAGAATGTCTGGCTGGCCGGAATCGGTTGCTTGGCTATGTTCACGCCAGCCCGCAACGTCAGGTCCTTGCTTTGTTCGTAAGTGACACCAAGTTTGTAGGCCGTCATGTTGCCCCAGCCGAATCCAGCACCGCCGCTCTGTCCGAGTTGGCAACCGGTAAATAAGCAATTCACTGGGTTGGCAATCGACTGGACTTTTCCGTAGTTAATCTGCTCGATATCGCCAGCTAGAGTGAGTTGTGGAGTTGCCTTGACGGCAATGCCGATACCAAAGTTCTCCGGGATGTCAAACCTGCCTTGCTCGGCAAACAGCCCTTGGTAGGAGTTGAACTTACCCTTGATCCTGGACGCGTAGGTCGCACCCAGCGTAACGCTCTCGCTGACCTTCCCGGTCCAACCCAAGCGCAGACCAAAGCCCGTGGAATGATCGTTGCCACGATCGGTCAGACTACCTGCATTTGAGGAGCTACCCGCAAATGGCCCAAGACCGTACGCGCCGAAAGTCTGGTAGGCCATTACGATCGAAACACCGAACGCGTGGTCCTTATTCACCTTCATCGCAAAAGTCGGCGCGATGAACAGTTGTTCAAGATTCACTCCGGCCGGATTCGAGCCGCCGAAAGCACGGAACGGGCTGGAGTTGTATCGCGTATTCATGCCGCCGTTGCCATAGACGCTAACACCAACCGACATGTCCCAGCCCATCATTTTGTTGTAGCCGAACTCGGGAACCAGGAAGCTCGAATCGCCATTGCCCGAATAGGTACCGTTAAGGCCAGCCCCGTTACCGACAATCTCCGAACTCCGATTAGGCTTGAACCAGTCAACACCCACATCGAGGCGGTCGCCAACCATCACCATCCCGGCTGGATTGGTGGCCGCGGCCAATGAGTCTTGAGGCAAGGCAATGCCGACGCCGCCCATGCCTTTGGCCTTCATGCCATAACCGTGGGCGAAATAGCCATCGGTTGCAAATGCGGAACCGGATACAAGGGCAACAGCCAAAAGTGCAGTGATTTTTTTCATTTTCATTCTGATCTCTCCCGGGGGTCGTTCAAATAATTTCAATAGGTTAAACATATAAACTGAAGTGATTCCAGAAGTCTAGGCGAACCGCTCAATCGCCTGGACCGCCGTTGCATTCTCGCTACATGAACAGCGAAACATCGGCCTTCTGCGCGACCGGCAGGAAGGTTGCGGCGCCGGCGTAATCGAGGCCGGGAATGAAGTCGTCGTGGCTGAAACCGAACAAATCGACCGTCATCTGGCAGGCGATGAACTTGACATCGGCTTCCAGCGCCAGTTCCCGCAACTCGGCGATAGTGGCGACGCCGTTGTTCTTGATCGTCTGTTGCATCAGCATCGTGGCGACGGTCTCGAAGCCGGGCACGCCGGCCTGGATGATGTTGGGGATATTCCAGTTGATGCCCTTGAACCAGTCGGGGCCGAAAGGCATTTTCATCGGCATGCCGGGGTTGCCGAGCGGGCTTACCTTCAGGTCGGAGACGTCTTTCTTGAGCAGGTTCAAGCCATAGAAGGTGAAGAAGATCTGCACATCCCAACCCAACGCAGCCGCCGTGGAAGCGAGAATGAAAGGTGGATAGGCCCAGTCCAGCGTACCCTTGGTGGCGATAATGGCCATCGATCCGGGTTTCGATTCTTCGCGCTGGCGCAGGGCTTCCTCGATCTTCTGGGGTAGCAGTTCATCAATGCGACGATTGACGAGTTCTTCGATGTTGGCAATCTCGGGGGTGGCACCCATATCTCTTCTCCTGGTCGAAATGACCATCAATGTTAATGATTAAACAAATCGCGGTGCAGCATCCAGTCGATTCTTTCTATGGCCCTATAGCCAACAATGATCGGACGTTCCCGAAGGCGATTCGAAGGTAGTGCCGAGCAAGCACCGCGTTGGCGATAGCTGGCGTCCCGACGCGGCGCGATCAGCACGACCTGCCAGAAGGCAGGCCCTCCCAGCAAAGAGCCGCAGCCTACTTGCGCTTCATGAAGAATTCGAATTCCTTGTCTTTTTCCGCACTGGCAAGCAGCTCGTTGCCCGTCTGCTTGGCAAACGCGGCGAAGTCCTTCACGGAACCGGGATCGGTGGCAATGATGCGCAATACCTGTCCCGACTGCAGTTCGGCCAGCGACTTCTTGGCGCGCAAAATGGGAAGCGGACAGTTAAGGCCGCGGGCGTCTAGTTCCTTGTCGAAGTTCATGTTTTCTTCCTCTCTCTTGACTTGGTTATGGTGGTACGAAACGACTAATTTAGGATTCAATAATATACCCAATGCCCCCACGCAACAACATGGTTTAGGCAATGGACTGGTAGTACAAGTTCTGCGGATGATTGGCCTGAGCGAAAAAGAACCAGCGTTCGGCCAGGAGACCGGCGTACTGCACTGCAAAGGCCGCCACCAGAAGACCGGTGCGCCCTTGCATGCCGGACAGCAGCAACAGCAGCGGCAACGGAAACACGGCCAGCACAAAGAACCACTTCACAGCGCGCAGCACGGCAACCGGCTGCCCGTGAAAAAACTCGCGCGTGTTGAAACTGCCACCCATGAAGCCCTGCGTCTTTTGCACGATCCTTGGATGCTTGATGCCGATTGCGGTCTGCAGGCTCGATTTCGGCTTCAGCCGCGCATTGCGATAGAGCGAGGCGCTACGGCCGATCCACCCGAGCAGGGTGATGATCGCGGCCCAGCCGGCGAGGAAACTGACCAGTTCCGGCGCCGTTACCGAAGCAAAGGCCGCGGCAAGCGTGAACCCGGAGGCGCCGCCAAGCAGGATGTAATTGATGACCGTCAGCGGCGAATGCCATTCGCTGAGGAACTTGAGGCAGGCATAGATCATTGCCGTACAGATGAACAAGGCGAAGGCGAACAGGGTGCCGGCCACGCCCAGAATCGCGGTTGGGTCTACCGGCAGTTCGCCGGGCAACGTCGTCAGCACCGGATGCCAGTTCAGCCAGTGGGCCAGGCCATAGAGGAAGACCACGCCCATGAAGGCCGGCAGCACGATCACTTCGCGCGACAGCCAAGAGGTACGCCACATGGCGGCGGAACGCCAGGCGCGTTCAGGATGCCCCAGATGAAAGAACGAAGCGCCGAGACCGGCGACCAGCAGCACCAGCGCCAGCAGGCTGCCCTGGCCGTAAAAAGCGTGGGCGTCGGGCTGCGGCAGCAGTTTGAAGGCGGCGTAGGACTGCGCGGTGAACAGCGCGAGAAACAGCCCTTGAGCGGCGCCGATCAGGGTGGTCAGAAGGATGACGGAAAATGCGGGGTGCATGTAGGCGGCCGATCCGCTTACCAGGTGGTGACGTCGTCGAGGGTCGGCTCGTTCATGGCCGGCCGCGGCAACTGGCGATCGACCTTGAGCGGATTGTCGGCGCGCTCGAGTTCATCCTCGTGAATCTTGATGCGGGTCTTGCGCCGCGGCAGATAGTGGTTGGCCGGATGCGTGCCCCACTCGGGCATCAGCGGATAGCCGCCGCTTTCGCGGATCGCGATCGAAACCGCGGATTGGGGGTCATGGATATCGCCAAACAGCCGCGCCGAGGTCGGGCAGGCCTTGACGCAGGACGGCTTGCGATCATCCTCGGTCATCGACGTGTCGTAGATCCGGTCGACGCACAGGGTGCATTTCTTCATCACCTGCTGCTGCTCGTCCAACTCGCGCGCACCGTATGGGCAGGCCCAGGAGCAATATTTGCAGCCGATGCACTTGTCGTAATCGACGAGCACGATGCCGTCCTCCTTGCGCTTGTAGGACGCACCCGTCGGGCACACCGGCACACAGGGAGGGTCTTCGCAATGCAGGCAGGATTTCGGGAAATGCACCGTTTCGGTATTGGGAAACTCGCCCACCTCGAAGGTCTGCACCCGATTGAAGAAGGTCCCCGTCGGATCGGCGCCATACGGATTCTGATCGACCATCGGCCCGGCGCTGCCCGCGGTGTTCCACTCCTTGCAGGACGTCACGCAGGCCTGGCAGCCGACGCAGACGTTGAGGTCGATGACCAACGCGAGTTGCGTCATTTCGCCTTGACTCCAAGGAACGCCAGGATGCTGCTGCGCGTCTTCATGCCCGGATAGGGCTTCATCGGCTCGAACTGGGGCGACGTATTTTGCACACCCACCGCCGTCTCGCCAGCGCCGACTTTGTAAATCCGCACCCGCACGTCGTACCACGCCGCCTGTCCGGTAATCGGGTCCGAATTGGATATCCGGCCGTTCGCACCCGGCAGTTCTTCCGAGATCAGATGATTGAGTAGGAAGCCCTTCTGCGACTCGTTCGCATCGGGTGTCAGGTTCCACGCTCCCGCCGCCTTGCCGATGGCATTCCAGGTCCATACCGTGCCGGGTTCCACCGCCTCGGAGTGGCGCGCCATGCAGCGCACCTTGCCCCACTGCGACTCGACCCAGATCCAGTCGCCGTCGGCGATCCCCTGCTGGAGCGCGGTACGGGTATTGACGTAAAGGTAGTTGTGGGTGTGGATCTGGCGCAGCCAGGCATTCTGCGAATCCCAGGAGTGATACATCGCCATCGGCCGCTGTGTCACCGCCGCCAGCGGGTACTTGTGCTTGTCGGTCACCTGCGCCTCGAGCGAATCGTAGTAGAAGGGCAAGGGGTCGAAATAGGTATCGATGCGCTTCTTCAGATGCTCCGGCGGCTTGCGCGTCAGGCCCTTGCCCTGGGCCGCGCTGCGAAAGCGCTGCAGCACTTCGGAATAGATATGGATCAGGATCGGCTCGGCGTAGCGGGTGATGCGGTTGCGCTGCGACCACTCGAGGTAGCCCTTGTTCCAGTTGCGCATGTACTGGTAGGACTTGGGCAGTTCGTAGTGGAAGACGCAGTTGTTCTTGGCGTACATCTCCCACTGATTCGGGTTAGGCTCGCCGCGCAGGAACTTCTCGCCGCCCTTGCCGCGCCAGCCGGCCAGAAAGCCGATGCCGGAGCCCGGCTCGGTTTCGTAATTGATAATGAAATCGGGATAGTCGCGAAACTTGCGCACGCCTTCTTTCGTGACGAAAGCAGGCAGCTTCAGACGCGTGCCGATTTCGATCAGCACCTCCTGGAACGGCTTGCAATCGCCCGATACCGGCACCACCGGGATGCGCACCGAATCGACCGGGCCGTCGAACTCGGAAATCGGCCGGTCGAGCATGGACATCACGTCATGCCGTTCGAGATAGGTCGTGTCGGGCAGGATCAGGTCGGCGAAGGCCGTCATCTCGGAATGGAAGGCGTCGCAGACGACGAGGAAGGGAATCTTGAATTCGCCGGCGTTTGGCCCTTCTGTGTCCTTGTCGTTCAGCATCTGCCGCACTTCGGCCGTGTTCATGGTCGAGTTCCACGACATGTTGGCCATGAAGATCAGCAGCGTGTCGATGCGGTAGGGATCGCCGCGCCAGGCATTGGTGATGGCGTTGTGCATCAGGCCATGGACCGACAGCGGATACTCCCAGGAAAAGGCCTTGTCGAGGCGCACCGGGCTGCCGTCATCATTGACGAACAGGTCGTCGGGATCGGACGGCCAGCCCAGCACCATGCCGTCGAGCGGATGATTGGGCTGCACCGCCCGCGGATCGTTGGGGGTGCGCGCACAGGGTGGAATCGGCCGCGGGAAAGGCGCCTTGTGACGGAAGCCGCCGGGGCGATCGATGGTGCCCAGCAGCGACATCAGGATCGCCAGCGCGCGTATGGTCTGGAAGCCGTTGCTGTGCGCCGCAAGGCCGCGCATGGCGTGGAAGGCCACTGGATTGCCGGTCACCGTGTCGTGCTCGTTGCCCCAGGAATCGGTCCAGGCGATCGGCAGTTCGATCTTCTGATCGCGCGCGGTAACGCCCATCTCGTGCGCCAACTGACGGATCACCTCGACCGGAATGCCGGTGATCTGGCTGGCCCATTCCGGCGTGTAGTCCTTGACCCGCTCCTGCAGCAACTGAAAGGCCGGTTTCACCGGCGTGCCGTCTTGCAGCTTGAACTCGCCCAACAGATAGGGGTCGGCGCCGGCGGTGTGCGTCACCACCGCGTGATCGGTATTGCGGTCCCACCAGAGCTTGTCCTGTGGTTCGTAGCAGGCCTCTTCGGTCGGCACCTCGGTGCGTACGAAAAAGCCGAACTCGTCATTGGTCTCACTGACATTGATCAGTTGCCCGGCATTGCTGTACTTGACCAGGAAATCGCGGTCATACAGGCCGGTAGCGATGATCTCGTGGATGATCGCCAGCAACAGCGCACCATCAGTACCGGGCCGGATCGGCACCCATTCATCGGCGATCGCCGAATAGCCGGTACGCACCGGATTAATCGAAATGAAACGGCCGCCATCGCGTTTGAACTTGGATAGCGCTATTTTCAGCGGATTCGAATGATGGTCTTCGGCGGTGCCGATCATGACAAACAGCTTGGCGCGATCGAGGTCCGGTCCGCCGAATTCCCAGAACGAGCCACCAATCGTGTAAATCATGCCGGCGGCCATGTTCACCGAGCAAAAGCCGCCGTGCGCCGCATAGTTGGGCGTGCCGAACTGGCGCGCGAACATGCCGGTCAGGGCCTGCATCTGGTCGCGACCGGTGAACAGCGCAAACTTCTTAGGATCGGTGGCGCGGATTTTCCCGAGGCGTTCGGCCAGTGTGGCGAAGGCTTCGTCCCAACTGATCTCTTCGAAGTCACCGGCGCCGCGCTCGGCCCCGGCCTTGCGTTTGAGCGGCTTGAGCAGCCGTGCCGGAGAATACTGCTTCATGATGCCCGACGAACCCTTGGCGCAGATCACGCCCTTGTTGAGAGGGTGATCCGGATTGCCGTCGATGTAGCGCACCACGCCGTCGCGCAAATGCACCCGGATGCCGCAGCGACAGGCGCACATGTAGCAGGTCGTGTTCTTGACTTCCTGAATCGAGGGAGACGGTGTTTTGATGGATTGCATAAGATAAGTGACCACCTGTGCGGGCGGGCACATTAGAGAGTCACGATATTCTGACGATAAGCGCGGGCTTGGTACAAGGGGATAATTTCTATTTTTGGATAAGCAACAGTGATTGCCCGAATCCGGCCCGTCGCTGTAGAGTACGCGGCCTATGCAGCACAAAGCTCGAGAGCAAATAGCGATGAACATCCCTGACTTCACCGACACCGAATGGCAACTGGCCAACCAGATCCTGCTCGAGCGTTACGGTCGCCTTGTGCCGCTGCAAGCAGCCGATGTCGAACTGCAACTCGACCCCGCCAGCGAGACATTGACCACCTGCCCCTCGCTCTACTGGAGCGAACTTGGCGCCGAGTTCATCGTCAGCAAGCTGGCAGACCAGCGCTACCGCTGCCAGTTCTTCTATTCGGCCGACGAGCAGTTCGGCACCGGGCGGGACGTCTATGACAATCTAGGCGATTGCGTGACCAACCTGTTGCAACTCCAGGCCGATCACCACAGTACCCGCGCCTCCGCATTGCCGGAAGCCATAGGCAGCCAAACCCCGGAGCAGGACGACGACTACCACGGCCCGCTGGTGATATGACCCTTGAGAAGGCGCGCCAGCTGCTCGGCACCCAGGCAAGCTTCGGCGGCGGCTACAACCGCAATGCAGCACGCCTGATCCTGACCGAGGTGGCGCGGGAGCATGGCCAGGCCGCTGCCGACGCGCTGATCCGCGAGCTTGGCCTCGACCAAATCTTCGGCTTTACAACCGGCAAGGCACAATGAAGATCTGCATCCTCTCCGACAGCCATGACCGCGGCCCGATGATGGCGGCGGCAGTCGCCGCGGCAAGGGACGAGGGCGCCGAAGCGGTGATCCACTGTGGCGACATCATCGGCGGCAATACGCTCAGGGCATCGCTGAAACTGGGGCTGCCGATCCATGCCATACATGGCAACAACCTCGGCGACCCGGTGTCGATCGCCCGCATCGCCTGCCACTCGGAAGAACAACTGCACTATCACGGCCAGGACGCTGTCATCGAACTGGGCGGCCGGCGCATTTTCCTCACCCACTATCCCCACATCGGCCACGGCATGGCCTGCACCGGCGATTACGACCTGGTCTGCTGCGGCCACAGCCACGAAGCGGAAATCCGGCAACAGCCCAACATCGGGGGCGGTCTAACCTGGCTGGTCAATCCCGGTACCGTCGCCGGCCTCGGCGCGCCGGTAGCGACCTGGATATTCGGCGACCTGGAGACGATGAAATTCGAGATCCGCGAATTGGCGAGCCTGTTGGCGTAAAGCGAACATGGGACAATGAACGCCCAAGTCCGTGCAAAGGCAGAGCGCCCCGCAAGGAGGCCAAGAATGCCCAGCGATTATCACTCCGCGGATAGAAATGTTTTGCCGGGAGCGTGCCACAGCAGCATTCGATTTCAGGTTGCCGCCATGCTGGGCCTGCTCATCGGTGGACCGGCGCTTGCTGGCGACGCGGACAAGGCCAGGGGCATTGTCGCCGAGGTCTGTTCCGCCTGCCACGGAATGGATGGCAACAGCGTCATACCGAACTTTCCGAAACTGGCGGGCCGCCATCCCGAATATCTGGTTCGGGAATTGAAGGAATTTGTTTCCGGCACGCGCAAGAGCGCCGTCATGACTCCCATTGCCGCCAAGCTCGATCCCGATGATTTCAAGGCGCTGGGCGAGTATTTTGGCGCGCAGAAGCCGACTTCAGGCCAGGTGCTGGATCAAAAGGCAGCCGCCAGCGGCATGAAGCTTTACCAGGATGGCGATGAAGAGAGAGGCGTTCCATCCTGCGCCGGTTGCCACAGCTCGGATGGCGCCGGCAGCAAGCGTTTCCCGCGACTGGCCGGCCAGCACAGGGAATATCTGATCGAGCAGATGTACAACTTCAGGAATGACGTGCGGAATTACGGCGCGGCGCGCCTGATGCGTGAAGTAGCGAAACGTCTGTCGGAAGATGAAATCAAGGCGGTCGCGGAATACCTCACCGGACTGTGAGCATCCATGGCATTGACAGGGGAAAGATCGTGAAGCGGATCAGCAATGCACTATTGGTTTTATCGTTGTGGCCCCTTGTCCTGTTGGCCCAGGATCGCGCGCTCGTGGGCACGGGCAACGGCGGGCAGTTATGGAATGAACTCAAGGGCGAGAAATTGCAGGCCCTCGGCCTTAAGGGTGATGTCGCGCGCGGCGAGGAGGCCTTCAAGATTTGCCAGGGTTGCCACAGGCGTGGCGCCACCGGCAGCGTAAGCGGCGCATACCCACGCCTGGCCGGGCAGCATGCGACGGTTTTGATCGAGCAGATCGCGGATATCCGCTCCGGCAACCGCCAGAATCCGAAGATGGAGCCATTTGCCGAGGAACACGTCCTGACCACTCAGGAAATCGCCGATATCGCAGTCTACCTGCAGGCGCTGCCAATTCCGCCGAATCTCGGCAAGGGTCCGGGGACGGCGCTGGATCGCGGCAGCGAGTTATATGCGAAGGACTGCGCGACCTGCCACGGCAACAAGGGGGAAGGCAACGCCGAGAAGTTCTTCCCGATGGTGGCAGGGCAGCATTTCAAATACCTGTTGCGCGAAGCCCATTTCATCCGGGATGGCAACCGGGGCAACGCGAACCCGGACATGGTCAAGGTCATCAAGGCCTACGGCAACGAAGATATAGAGGCGGTGGCCGACTACATTTCGCGGCTAGCGCCGCCGTAACTTCTCTGCCGGGCCGCGGGGGACGATGGTCCAGGCAAGGGTGGCGAACGGGATCGCGGAGTAGATCGTCGGCAGGCGATATCAGCCATTCCGTCGATCTTGTCGATGCGGTACCGGAACTCACTGGTGCATTGACGCGAGGTCGCAGCGCATTCAGCTTTTCTATCGGAACATTGGAAGATTGCACAAGCCGAAGCTTCTGCAACCGCTAATATTCGACGCACACAAGTACATTTCCCGGGAGCTCGATGTGACGGCTTCAATAGCAACCAGCCAGGCCATCCTGGTGGTCGGCGGCGGCATCAGCGGCATGACAGCCGCGCTCGAGGCAGCCGAATGCGGCAAGCAGGTGATCCTGGCGGAAAAAACTCCGACCCTGGGTGGCCGCACCGCCCTCCTCTACCGCTACTTTCCCAAGATGTGCCACCCGACCTGCGGGTTGGAAATCAACTTGCGTCGCCTCAAGGGCAATCGCAACGTGCGCACCATGACCATGACCGAGGTGCTTGCGGTTTCCGGCCGGCGCGGCGACTACACGGTGACGCTGAAAGTCTCGCCGCGCTATGTCACCGAGAACTGCACCGGGTGCGGCGACTGCGCCGCGGCCGTCAGCGCCGAAATCGACAATCCCTACCAGTACGGACTGGCCAAGACCCGCGCCGCCTATCTGCCGCACGCGATGGCTTACCCGCAACGTTATGTGATCGACCCTTCGATCATCGGCACGGCCCAGGGCGAAAAGGCCAAGGCGGCCTGCAAGTTCGGCGCCGTCGATCTGGAGATGAAGGCAGAAACCGTCGAGATCAAGGTCGGTGCCGTGATCTGGGCCACCGGCTGGAAACCCTACGACGCGGCGAAGATCCAGCCCTACGGCTACGACCGCTTCGCCAACGTCATCACCAGCCTCGAATTCGAACGCCTGGCCGATCCGCACGGCCCCACCGCAGGCAAGATCCTGCGCCCGTCGGATGGCAAGGAGGCGAAGAACATCGCCTTCATCCAGTGCGCCGGCTCACGCGACGAGAACCACCTGCGCCACTGTTCGCGCATCTGCTGCATGGCGTCCTTGAAGCAAACCCAGTATGTGCGCGAAGCCTGGGGCGATGCCGGCAAGTCGACCGTGTATTACATCGACATGCGCGCGATCGATCGCTTCGAGGACTTTTACCAGATGGTGCAAAAGGACGCGACGGTCAGTTTCGTCAAGTCCAAGGTCGCCAAGATCGTCGAGGACAAGGATTCCAACCCGGTCCTGCACGGTGTGGATACCGAGGGCTATCACCGCTACGCCACCACCCATGACCTGGTGGTGCTGGCGGTGGGCATGGAACCCGAGGCCAATGGCATCAAGCTGCCGGACGACATGCTGCTCGACTCGTCGGGCTTCATAGAGGGCTGCAAGGGGGCTATCGGCGATGAAGGCATGTTCGGCGCCGGCGCCGCGAGCAGCCCGCTCGACGTCAATCGTTCGGTGCAAAGCGCCACGGCCGCCGCATTGCGTGCGATCACGGTGATTCACAAAACGGCCCGTACGGAGCAAGTCTGATCATGGCTGATAACAAATTCGCTGCATATATCTGTTCCGGCTGCGGCCTCGGCGACCAGCTCGACGTCAAGACGCTGGAAAAAATCGCCCAGAAGGAAGGCAAGATGCAGGTGGTCAAGAGCCACTCCTTCCTGTGCAATGCCGAAGGCGTGCAGATGATCAAGGACGACATCGCCAACGAAGCCGTCACCCACGTCTGCATCGCCGCCTGCTCGCGCCGCGCCAAGACCGAAGCCTTCCACTTCCCGACCGCCGCCATGTCGCGCGCCAATCTGCGCGAAGGCGTGCTCTGGGTGGTCGCCGCCGGCGAGGCGCACGATGAAGTGCGCCAGGAAATGGCCAACGACTACGTGCGCATGGGCTGTGCCGAACTCAAGAAGATGAAGCTCCCTGAGGGCAACCCGGACAAGGCGCACAGCAAGCGCGTCCTCGTCGTCGGCGGCGGCATGTCGGGCCTGACGGCCGCCTTCGAAGCCGCCGAAGCCGGCTACGAAACGGTGCTGGTGGAGAAGCAGGCGCAACTCGGCGGCTGGGCGGCGAAGCTCTGGAAGCGTGTGCCGTTCAAGGCACCCTATACCGAACCGCAGGACACCGGCCTGGCCGAACTTGCAGCGAAGGTCGGCTCGCATCCGCTGATCAAGGTGCATCTGAATTCCAGGCTGGCCGAAACCTCCGGTGCCCCGGGACGCTTCGCGGTCAAGATCGCCCAGGAAAGCGGTGCCGTGACCGAAGAAACGGTTGGCTCCATCGTCCAGGCCACCGGCTTCACCGGCTACGACATCGCCAGGCTGCCGGAACTCGGCGGCGGCCAGGCCAACGTCGTCGATCAGGCCGGGCTCGAGGCGATGGCCATGGCCGCCAACGGCGCAACCATCAAGCGCGTCGACGGCAAGGAGGTCAAGTCGGTGGTGTTCCTGCAATGCGCCGGTCAGCGTGACGACTCGGGCAAGCACCTGTCCTATTGCTCGGGCCACTGCTGCGCCACCAGCATCAAGCAGGCGATGTATTTCAAGAATGCCAATCCCGCTATCGATACTGCGATCATGTACCAGGATCTGCGGGTGCCGGGCATGGGCGAAGACTTCTATCGCAGCGCCCAGGAAAAAGGCGTGACCTTCACCAAGGGCAAGGCAACCGGTGTCGAGAGCAGCGGCGATGGCTGCAAGGTCAGCTTCCGCGACTTGATCCTCGACGAGGAAACCTCGATCAATGCCGATCTGGTGGTGCTGGCGACAGGTCAGGTACCGACGGCCGGGGTGGAACTCGACGCCTGGACCCAACTGACGTCGGAAGCGGACGGCGGCTCGGCAGACGCCAAGCAGAAGAAGGTCGAGATGGAGAAGGTTTCCATACTCAACCTGACCTACCGTCAGGGACCGGACCTGCCGCAGTTCAAGCACGGGTTCGCCGATTCGCACTTCATCTGCTTCCCCTACGAAACCCGCCGCACCGGCATCTATGCGGCCGGCCCGGTACGCCGGCCGATGGACATGCTGCAAGCCACGGACGACGCCACAGGGGCCGCCCTGAAGGCCATTCAGGCGGTCGAAAACGCCAGCCTCGGCCGTGCCGCCCATCCGCGCTCGGGCGACCTCTCCTTCCCGCAGGTACGCCTCGAAGGCTGCACCCAGTGCAAGCGCTGCACCGTCGAATGCCCCTTCGGCGCCATCGACGAGGATGAAAAGCGCTTTCCGGTGTTCAACGAACAGCGCTGCCGCCGTTGCGGCACCTGCATGGGCGCCTGCCCGGTACGGGTGATCTCCTTCGAGAACTATTCGGTCGATACCGTCGGCAGCCAGATCAAGGCCGTCGATATGCCCGACGAATTCTCGGAGCGGCCGCGCATCCTGATCCTCGCCTGCGAAAACGACGCCTATCCGGCGCTGGACATGGCCGGCCTGTCGCGCACGGTGTATTCGGCCTTTGTCCGCATCATCCCGGTGCGCTGCCTCGGTTCGGTGAACACCATCTGGATCACCGACGCGCTCAACTCCGGATTCGACGGCGTGATGATGATGGGCTGCAAGAAGGGTGACGACTACCAGTGCCACTTCGTCAAGGGCTCGGAACTCGCCCACTACCGCATGAGCAAGATCGGCGACACGCTGACCCAGCTTGGACTCGAACCGGAACGCGTCGTCACGCAGGAAGTCGCCATTACCGACAACCAGCGCGTGGTAACGCTGATCAATGACTACGTAGCCCAGATCAACGAGCTCGGCATGTCGCCCATGAAGGGCTTCAACTGAGATCACGGAGCAGACGACAATGAGCAACGCGAATGTGCAGGCGAATTTGAGTAACCTCGCGCGCTACCAGAACAACTTCCTCCGCGAAGTCGAGGAGCGCGTCGAAGAAGGCCACATGGTCAAGATGTGCATGCAGTGCGGCGTCTGCGCCGGTTCCTGCCCGTTCGGTCCGGACTGGGAGCATTCGCCGCAGAAGATCTTCATGATGATCCGCGCCGGCAAGCGCGAAGAGGTGCTCGGCTCCGACTCGATGTTCATGTGCACCTCCTGCTACAACTGCATCGTGCGCTGCCCGCGGGAACTGCCGATTACCCACATCATGCACGGCCTGGCCAACTACGCCCATCGCCTCGGCCTGGCGCCCAAAGGCCAGCCGACGCGAGTGTTTGCCACGATGTTCTGGAACAATCTGACCAAGAAGGGGCGCGTCAATGAGCTGACGCTGACCCTCGGCCTCTACTTCAAGGATGGGCTCGTGTCCGGCATCAAGACGGCACTGGGAATGCAGAGCATCGGCCTGGCCATGTTGCTGGCCAAGCGCCTCAACCCAATGGAAATCTTCGGTGGTCACGGCGTCAAGGATCTCAAGGGATTCCACGCCATCGTGGCCAAGGCGAAGGAAATCGAGGATCGCAAGAAGGGCTTCACCGCCTGACGCTGACGGAGAGATCAAATGGCAAAGAAGGAATACGCGTTCTACCCCGGCTGCTCCTCGCAGCTCAAGGCCTCGGCATCGAACTATCTGGTCTCGACCAACGCCATGTGCAAGGCGCTCGACGTCAAACTGACCGAAATCCCGGACTGGAACTGTTGCGGCGCCTCGGTCGGCTACTGCGAGGGAGGCGAGTTGCCGCGCATCGCGATCAACGCGCGCAATTTCGCCCAGGCCGAAACCCACCTGCCGGGACAGGATATCGTCGCCACCTGCGCCGCCTGCTGGCTTGGCGCTCGTGAAAGCAAGGAACGGCTCGATGCTTCATCGCAGCTGATGAAAGAGACCAACGAAGCGCTTGCCGCTGCGGGTCTGCACTACAAGGGCGAGGTCAACATTCGCCACATGGTCGAAGTGCTGATCGAAGACTTCGGCTACGACGAACTGAAGAAGCCGATGAAGAAATCGCTGGAGGGCATCAAGTTCGCCGGTTACGTGGGCTGCCAGACCAATCGTCCGTTCGGCATCGACGGCGAGTCCTTCGAGAACCCCCTGTACCTCGACAAGATGGTCGAAACATTCGGCGGCGAAGCGCTCACGAGCTACGACCAGAAGGTCGCCTGTTGCGGCGGCGCGCTGGCCTTTTCCGAGCCGGAAAAGAGCCAGAAGCAGATTCGCGACATCGTCGAATCCGCCTACGACCACGGCGCGGAAATGATCGTCACACCCTGTCCGCTGTGTCAGGCCAACGTCGAGGTCTATCAGTCGGAGATCAACAAGAAGCAGGGCACCAAGCTGAACATGCCGGTGCTCTACTATTCGCAGTTGATGACCATCGCCTATGGTGGCAGCGCCAAGGAAGCCGGCCTCAATGGTCAGCTGATCCGGGCAGAGAAGCTGGAGAGGATTGCCGGCAAGTAGCGCATAAGGCCAGGCATCAGGGATACCAGACGGCCGGAATCCACCGGCCATTTTCTTGGTAAGCTGTAACGCACAAGACGCCCGACGAGGAGACGACCATGGAACGCGCCAGCTACAAGCCCCTGCCATTCCACAAGCTGAAGGCCGGAGCCGGCTTCTACCAACCCAGCACCTACCGCCTGATGCAAGTGGATTCGCCGGCCATCGAGGTCATGACCGATCTACAGCAAGTGTCCGCCGCGACCATCGGACCCGACGTCAAACTGTCCGAGGCCACGCAGACGATGATTGCGCGCGGCGTACGCCTGCTGCTGGTGGTGAGCCCGGATGACGAAATTCTCGGCCTGATCACGGCGCGCGACACCATGGGCGAACGCCCGGTCAAGTTCATCCAGCAAAACGGCGGCAAACACGGCGACTTGAAAGTGCGCGATTGCATGAGTCCGATCAGCACCCTCGAGGTGCTTGCACTGGCCGATGTGCTGCGCGCCGAGGTTGGCCATATTGTCGCGACGCTCAAGAACGTGGGACGACAGCATGCGATGGTGGTTGATACCGACGTTCAGAGAGGCGGCGAATCGGTCAGAGGCATCTTCTCGATCACCCAGATTGGCCGCCAGCTTGGCATGTCACTGCAGGCCTTTGAGGTTGCCAAGACCTTCGCCGAAATCGAGGCGGCACTGGCCGCGAACTGAGCCATCCGGCGGCCGAACTGCGCCGCCGGCAAGTGTGTTCAATCGTCGTCCGCAGTACCGTCGTCGCCTTGCTCCGCCGTGCGCTTTGCAGCCTCACGCTCTTCAATCAGGCGTTTTTCTTTTACCTTGGCCAAGCGCTCCTGCGCCGCTTCCGCATTGAGCGCAATGCTCTCTTCGCCAAACAGCACCTGGCGCAGGAAACGGAAGGAAAATTGCAGCAGCGCCACATCATCGGCCAGCAGCGCATCCTTTTCGTCTTGCGCCAGTTCGAATAGCCGGCCGAAGGATTCAGCTCTAACGAATTCGCGAAAGCGGTCGACGTCGTAGCACGCCATGAAGAACAGCTGGCGGCTGCGCAGGGTCGGCTTGCCGATCGACGGGCCGGAGGACTGCTTTTTCAGTACCAGCTGACGCCAGCCGCGGGCCAGGTCGTCGTACTCTTCGAGCCCCTGCTCCTTGCGATAGTCGGCGATGGTGACACGGCGATTTTCCTCGTGGCCCTTGCAGTGATCTTCCTTGACCAATGCGTAAGAGTCGCGGTCCACGTATTCGTCCTGCTTGCGCATGGAGACCAGCGCCACCGGGTAGTAGCGACACGCGGTCGGCCGGTCTTCATAGATGCCGCAGCCCTCCGGCTTCATGAAACGACAGGCGCTGCCGCCCTCGACGGGGCGAAACTTGACTCCGGCAATGCCGTCTTTTTCCATCTCGTAGGGCACCGTGAATTCCTTGAGGAACTCGGTGGAACTGATGCCCATGCGAGTCTTCAGCCGCAGCACGTCATAGGGCGTCAGGGAAATGTCGATGTTGGAACAGCAGGCGTTCCAGCACTTGATCCCCTTGTGGCACGAGAACTGAATGACATGGGTGGCCTCCACCATGTTGGGGACGACCGGACTGTTGGGGAAGGGAATATCGGGCTGGGACATAAGGAACCTCGTGACGACGGGAGTTTACGGCTACCAATCCGGCCGGGGGATACCGTCCGCGCCTGAATGGACGCGGACATAAAGCAAACAGGCCGGGAGCCTCGCGGCTTCCGGCCTGAATGTTACAGCCTGACGTACTTAGTGCGGAGCCGCAGCCTTGAACAGCTTGGACTTGTCGACCAGATCGACGTGCTTGCGCTTGAAGCAGGTCCACTTGTGCGAGGTCTTGTCATAAACCGAATTTACGAAGCAGTGCCAGTTCTTTTCATCGACGAAGTTCTTGTCGGTGCGATAGTAGAACCCGGGGTAGCGGCTCTCTTCGCGGAACTGGATGTGCTTCATGTGGGCTTCGGCGGTAAGGATGCGGTGATAGTTTTCCCAGGCCCGCAGCAACTCGTGCAAATCCTTGGCGCGCATCTTGCCGGCATCTTCCTTGAGCAGTTCGAGCTTCTCTTCGGCGACCGCCAGCATCTTGTCATTGGTGTTGTAGTAGGTGCTGCAGCCAGCGACGTACTCGTCCATGATTTTCTGCAAGCGCATCTGCAGCATCTTCGGCGTGATGTAGTGCGGATTGACGTCGATCGCCGTGGTGTAGTCCTTGTGCTCCAGGAAGGTGCGCACCGGCTTGTAGATTTCCTCGGCCAGTTGCTCGGCGGAGGTGTCCAGTTCGACCTTCCAGTCCTTGTTGTCGAGTGCGTACTTGACCATCGCCTTCGATGCCAGGCGGCCTTCGGCATGAGAACCGGAGGAGAACTTGTGGCCGGAAGCGCCGACGCCGTCGCCGGCCGTGAACAGGCCCTTGACCGTGGTCATCGAGCGGTAGCCCCAGCTCCAGCCCTTGGGCAGGTGCGCCGGAATGCCGTCATACTCTTCACTGGTCGGCGCGCCAAGATCGGTCGGGCCGGACACCCAGATACCGCAGCAGCCGGAGTGCGAGCCGAGCAGGTAGGGCTCGGTCGGCATCAGTTCGGACATCTTCTTTTCGGGCTCGATGTTCTCGCCAACCCAGATGCCGCACTGGCCGATACACATATCAAGGAAGTCTTCCCAGGCCTCGGCTTCTAGGTGTTTCACCTCCTTCGGCGTCAGGGTTTCGCGCAGCTTGGCCAGCGCGGTGACGGTGTCCATGTAGATCGGACCGTGACCGTCCTTCATCTCCTTCAGCATCAGGTGATTGCGCAGGCAGGAAGCCGGAACCGCAGCCTGGCCGTAAGGCGGGTAGTCGTTCAGCATTTCCTTGTTCTTGACCATGTAGTCTTCGCCATAGGCGTTGATGGCCTTGGCCTTGAACAGCAGGAACCAGGCGCCGACCGGGCCGTAGCCGTCCTTGAAACGCGCCGGGACGAAGCGGTTTTCCATCATGGTCAGTTCGGCGCCGGCTTCGGCGGCCATGGCATAGGTCGAACCGGCATTCCACACCGGGTACCAGGCACGGCCCGAGCCTTCGCCTACTGAACGCGGACGGAACAGATTGACGCAACCGCCGGCTGCCAGCAATACCGACTTGGCCTTGTAGATGTAGATCCGGTTCTCGCGCACCGAGAAGCCAACCGCGCCGGCGATGCGCGACGGGTCGTTCTTGTCGTTGACCAGCTTGACGATGAACACGCGTTCCTGGATGCGATCCAGGCCCAGCGCCTTCTTCGCGGCTTCGGCGACGATCCACTTGTAGGATTCGCCGTTGATCATGATCTGCCACTTGCCCGAACGCACCGGTTTGCCGCCATCCTTCAGGGACGGCAGGCCTTCCTTCTGCGCCTCGGCGCCATCGTGGCGGACGCCATCCGCATCGGTCTTCCAGATCGGCAGGCCCCACTCCTCGAACAGATGCACGGAGTCATCGACGACACGGCCCAGGTCGTAGGTCAGGTCGTCGCGGGTGATGCCCATCAGGTCGTTGGAGACCATGCGCGCGTAGTCGGCCGGATCGAGATCCGGACCGATATAGGTGTTGATCGCGGACAAGCCCTGCGCCACGGCGCCGGAGCGATCCACAGCCGCCTTGTCCACCATCTTGATCTTGAGTTCAGTGCCGGTCTCGGCCTTGACGGCCTCGGCCCAGCGCATCACTTCATAAGCGGCGCCGCAGCATGCCATGCCGCCGCCAATCAGCAGAATGTCCAGGTCTTCCTGAACGACTTCCGGTTTTTCAAATGTTCCAGCCATTTTTGGTTCCTCGATTTGTCGATGCTGCGTGAATTAGCTGCGGCGGATCAGTTCGGCAGGGTTGCCGGTGCGGTAGCCACCCATCACGTCCTTGGTGAATACGGCGGGCGAGGCCAGGTCGGCCATCTTGGGCATGGGCTTGCCACCGAACGGGTCGATCGAACCTTCTGCCGTGGTGCGGATCGGGAACTTGAAACGCTTCAGGGTGCCGTTACGGAACTTGATGGTCCACATGATGGAATCCGAACCGCGCAACGGCTGCACGGAGCCGCCCAGCGGCACGATGTCGGCGTAGTGACGGCATTCGATGGCGCCCTGCGGGCAGATCTTGACGCAGGAATAACACTCCCAGCACTGCTCCGGCTCCTGGTTGAAGGCTTTCATGGCATGGCCGGTTTCGGAACCGTCCTTGTCGAGCTTCATCAGGTTGTGCGGGCAGATGTACATGCAGGCGGTCTTGTCCTGCCCCTTGCATCCATCGCACTTCTCGGTACGAACAAAGGTTGGCATTTGGTTTCTACTCCTAGGTTACGGTGTTGATGATCAAAAAATGCACTTGGAAAAATTGGGGCTCGGATCCTTCAGCGGGCCGAATGTCCGGACAACTTGACTTCGACCTTCTCATGCTCGGCCAGACTGGCGTAGTAGGCGCGCAGCACCTCCAGCACCTCCGGTCGGGAAAATTCGGCGGGTACGTCACCGCCTTCGGACAGCATCTTGCGCAACTTGGTGCCGGAAAGCATCAAACGATCGCCTTCGTCGTGCGGACAGGTGCGCGCCGAGGCCATGCCGCCGCACTTGAAACACCAGAAGGTCCAGTCGATCTTCAGCGGCTGGGTCTCCAGCGAACCCTTGGGCAGCTCGTCGAAAATGTGATGGGCATCGAAGGGGCCGTAATAGCTGCCGACGCCGGCATGGTCGCGACCGACGATCTGGTGCGAGCAGCCATAGTTCTGGCGGAACAGCGCATGCAGCAGCGCCTCGCGCGGACCGGCATAGCGCATGTCGAGCGGATAGCCCGCCTGCAGCGCGGTGTTCTTGACAAAATAATTTTCGGCCAGCGTGGCGATCGCTTCCGACCGCACCTCGGCGGGGATGTCGCCGGGCTTCAGGTTGC
>JANXRC010000157.1 GCA_025353195.1 Rhodocyclaceae bacterium | reverse complement strand
GCCCCAAGCCGGCACCTTGTTCATCAGGAGCGCAGAGGAAATTATCGTGCCGCTGTCATCGTTCGAATCGGTGATGCTGAGCGGACAGACTTCGGTAACCGGTGGAGCCAAGCCATGAGCGCGAAAAAACCCTGGGCCAGGCCTGTTATCGCGCCCCACCGCACCGGGCTGTCCAACAAATTCGGCGCTGCCCATCGGCAGCAGTGGGCGGCAGATATCGAGGGCGTGCCGGTGGCAGATCTTCTCGCCAAGTACGGCTCGCCGCTGTTCGTAATTTCGGAACGCCGCTTGCGCGACAACGCGCGGCGCCTTTACCGTGCCTTTTCCACCCGCTATCCGCGGGTACGCTTCGCCTGGTCGTACAAGACCAACTATCTGGGGGCCGTCTGCGCGGTGTTTCACCAGGAAGGCGCTTGGGCCGAGGTGGTATCGGAATTCGAGTACCAGAAGGCGCGCGCCCTCGGGGTACCCGGCGAGCGCATCGTGTTCAACGGCCCTTGCAAGAGCCGCGCAGCGCTGGAAACCGCCGTCGCCGAAGGGGCATTGGTGCAAATCGATCATCTGGACGAACTGTATGTGCTTGAAGGAGTGGCTCGCGCTGCGGGCCGGCAGGTGCCGGTAGCGCTGCGGCTCAACTTCGATACCGGCTATACGGAGGCCTGGAGTCGCTTCGGTTTCAACCTCGAGAGCGGACAGGCGGTCGAAGCGGTGCGCCGCATAACCGCCAGTTCCCATTTGCGGTTGATCGGTCTGCACTCCCACATGGGTACATTCATCCTCGATACCCGTGCCTATGTTGCGCAGATCAACATCCTGTGTGGTTTCATGGAGAAAATCGAACAGCAAACCGGCTGCCTGATTGAATTCCTCGACATCGGCGGTGGCTTCGCCTCGCAAAATGCGCTTCAAGGCATCCACCTGCCGCCCGAACAGGCGGCGCCGGCGCCGGAGCAATACGCCGAAGCGATCTGTTCCGCGTTGCTGGCCGCTACCCAGGGCCGCGTTCGCGCCGGCAAGCCGCTTCCGGTGCTGGTGCTGGAAACCGGGCGGGCGGCGGTGGATAGCGCCGAGATGCTGGTTTCCAGCGTAGTGGCCAACAAGCGTTTGCCGGATGGCCGGTGCGGCGTGGTGCTCGATGCCGGCGTCAATCTGCTATTCACTGCTTTCTGGTACCACCACGCCGTGATGCCGACGCGTCCGCTCGACGGTCTGGCGGAGGACACCGTGCTCTATGGGCCGCTTTGCATGAACATCGACGTGCTGCGGCATTCCGTCATGCTGCCGCCTCTGGACGTCGGCGACAGCCTGGTGTTCAGCCATGTCGGCGCCTACAACAACACCCAGTGGATGCAGTTCATCACCCTGCGCCCGGCGGTAGTGATGATCGGCGAATCGGGCGCCGTGGACGTCGTCCGCGAAGCCGAGACCCTGCAAACCGTCGTGTCTTCGGAGCGGCTCCCGCAAAGACTGACGGCGCTATTTCCAGGGGGGCTGCCGGATTGAGCAAGCACGCCGTTCCCGGCATTCTCGGCGGCTATGCCGCTGTCGTGTTTGTGGAACATCCCGCCGCGGGCGCACTCTTCTGCGCCGCCACCTTCATTCATCCATCGGCCGGGGTGGCCGGCCTGCTGGCCGCGATCATCGGCTGGGGTACGGCCCGCTGGAGCGGGCTGTCACCGCATCTCCACCGGATCTGCGCCTGCAACGCACTGCTGGTCGGCCTGTCCTTGGGGGCTGTTTATCCGCTGTCGGCAGCCTTGGTCGCATTGGTGGTAACCGCAGCAGCAATGGCTGCCTGGCTCACTGCAGTGCTGGCCGACATGCTCTGGCGCATCGGCCGACTGCCGCCGCTCAGCCTGGCCTTTGTCCTGATAGCATTTGCCGCCAACTTCGCCGCTCACGCGAATCTGCACACGACAGGCCTTGAGGCGGGCGGCACCGATCTTGTCGGGGCACCGTGGGATGGGTTTCTGACCGCTCTCGGGTCGGCTTTCTTTTCGCCCTATCCAGCGGTCGGTCTGGCCGTGCTGGCGGGCATACTCCTTTCATCCCGCTACCTCGCCCTGCTCGCCGTGACGGGATATATCTTCGGCCATCTGCTGTTTGGCTTCTGGGCGGGGGACGGGGCGGAACTGATGGGGCGCTGGGGCGGTTTCAACTTTATCCTGACGGCCATGGCGGTTGGTGGTGTCTTCGCCGTGCCGAGTGTCGCCTCCTTTTTCGCGGCGATGGTTGGCGTCGCCGTAGCGACGCTGTTTGCCACGGCAGGGTATCGGCTTTTTCTCGACTTCAACCTGCCCAGCCTGGCATTGCCCTTCGTCTTGTCGACCTTGCTGGCACTGGCCGCACTGCGGATGCGGGTGACGGACGGTGGCCCCAGCCTGGTCCTGGAACGGCCTGATTTACCGGAAAAGTTGCTGGAGAGGATGCGCCTGGCGCGAGCTCGCGGCGTGGACGGCCGAGCGCTGCCCGTGGCCTTGCCGTTCTTCGGTGAGTGGCAGGTTTCCCAGGGCTTCGATGGCGCCCACACCCACCAGCAGGTATGGCGACACGCCCTGGATTTTGAGGTGCGGGTGGGCGGACGGACTTTCCGCGATGCCGGACAGGATGTTGCCGATTACTACTGCTTCGGCCTGCCCGTGCGCTCTCCTGTCGTCGGCCGGGTGGCGGCGTGCCGCGACGACCTGGCGGATAACGCGCCGGGGGAGACCGACCTGCGTCACAACTGGGGTAATTATCTTCTGCTGCACCTGTTCGGTACCCGCTACGTGTTGCTGGCCCACCTGCGCCAGCACAGCCTCAAGGTCCGCGTGGATGAATACGTCAAAGTCGGCCAGGCGGTAGCGGCCTGCGGCAGTTCAGGCCGGTCGCCGGCACCCCATCTGCATCTGCATGTGCAGGATGGCGAAGCGCTCGGCAGTCCGACGCTGCCGTTCTGTCTATCCTGCGTGATCGTCTCCGCTGGCGCTGAACGAAAATTTCGTCTCACATCCGTTCCCCGAACCGGCGATGGCGTTGAAACGCCGGCCAATGAAGGAAAACTGGCGCGAGCTTTGCATCTGCCTGCCGGGAAAACCCTGAGCTATCGGGTGCGCTGTCGGGACAGCGCTTGGCAGAACCATGAGTTGGCTTGCGGCGTTTCTTTGCTGGGGCAACGCTATCTGTCCAGCGATCGTGGCGCCGCCGCCACCTACGAAGAGAATGATTCGCTGCAGGCGTTCTACGACCGGACCGGCGGTCGCGACGAGTTTTTCGATATCTGGCTACTCGCTCTCGGCGTAACGCCGGTCGGCGAAACGGTGCACGTCTGGGAGGATGCGCCTCCAGCACGGCTGTTGCCCCTGTCGCTTTGGGAGCGCGTGGCCATCTCCATCTTCCATCCTGTGGGCGCATCCTTGCAGAGTCGCTACCAACGCAACTGGGATCAGAAGGCGGGGAGGTGGCGGCAGTCGGGTCAGCATGTCATCGGCCTGGCCGGGCGCGAGATTTCGCTGCGGACGGAAGCCGAAATCGATCCGGTCGGCGGCTGTGCGGTGTTGACGGCCCGGATCGGAAAACGCAACTGGCAAGCGGAATTGCTTGCCACCGGCCTCGACGCATGACAAGGAGATGGTGATGCGATTGTTTCGGACGGGCATCAGTGCGGCGATGCTCTGTTTCGCACTGGCGGCAGCGACCGTGATGGCGCAGGACAAGGTCGGCAAGCCGATGCTGCTGAGCGGAGAACACTGGACGTACCGCCGTACAGACCTGTGGAAGAACGAGGAGATTGAGCGTTTCCGCGAGGATGTGCTCGGGGGCGTGGGCGACAGCTTGACCGTGTTGTGGACCATCCTTTCGTCGCAGGATGGGCGGCGTCGCAACAGCGTTACCTATGAGTTTCTCGACGCTTCGACGCTGGCGTTTTACGATCCCAAGGCCGAAGGCCGGCACGTGCCGCTCCAGTTTCCGCTCTATCCAGGCAAGACGTGGTCGTTTCAGTACACCTATCACCCGCAACTGGCTTCTGATCTCTCGATACAACAATCGGCAGTGGTCGAAGGTTGGGAAGACGTCACGGTTCCGGCCGGTACCTTTCGTACGCTCAAGGTAGTCCATCACGGCCATTATCTCGCCGCTTCGTCGGGCGCCACCTGGACCGGCCAAATTTATGAAACCTACTGGTACGCTCCTGACGCCAAGCGCGCGGTGAAAATCGAATATCGGGACACTCAATACGGTGGTTCGACATGGGACCAGTGGCGCGACGAGTTGGTCGACCTGAAGGTTTTTTCCGGAAAATAATGGAGACAATGATGCGCATACTTCTGCCGTTCCTGTTTGCTTTCGTCGTATCGACCGCTTCCGCCGCCGATCCCTGGAGTGAGTCCTATCGTCTCGAAGCCTCGGGCAAATATCTCGATGCTGCGGCGCAGATCGAGCCCTTCGTCAAAGCCGGAGAATTTGCCCAACTGCGCCATGCCTGGCTGCTCTACCTGGCCGGACGCTTCGATGAGTCGGTTGCCGGTTACCAACGCGCAGAGCAAATGAATCCAAATTCGCTCGACGCGCCGCTCGGCCTGACCTTGCCGCTGATGGCGCAATGGAAGTGGAAGGAAGCTGCCGAGGTGACTCGAAAAGTGCTGCGATCTGCGCCATGGCACTACGTTGCGGCAGTTCGCTTGCTGGTAATTCTCGAGGCACAAAAGCAGTGGAAGCCGATGGCCGACGAAGCCGCGCGTCTTGCCGAACGCTTTCCGTCCGACGCCACCGCATGGGTTTATCTGGCGCGCGGCGAAGCCGCCAGCGGCAAGCCGGAAAAAGCCAAGGACGCTTATCGCCGCGTGCTGCAGATTGTTCCCGGGCACATGGAAGCGACCGGCTATATCAATCGCTGACCGTCTGCCTGCTGCTCCACTTCGACTCCGGCGTTCGACCGGAAATCGCCGTGCCGCCAGCGCCGACTTGCACGCCGCCGTCATGGAAGCTGCAGGCAGTTGCGGGCCGAAGGGCGGAGCGATCGAAACAGTTCTAGAATGGCTGAATGGCCCTACGGACGAGTGTACTTTATAGGTTGCGGCTGCTTGGCTTGCTGCTGCCGGCGCTGTGGGTTTTAGTTGGCTCACCGGCCGCCGCCGCCGAACCGCTGCGCATCAACACCGGGGTCGGCGCACCCTACGTCCAGGCCGATCACAAGGGATTTCTCGATCTTCTGGTGCCCGAGATATTCCGCCGCATCGGGATCGAGGCCGAAGCGGTCGGCTATGCGGCATCGGAGCGGGCGATGATCAATGCCGACCACGGCATCGATGACGGCATGGCGATGCGCATCAAGGGTCTCGAGGCGATCTATCCGAACCTGCTGCGGGTGGAGGAAAAGATCATCGACAACGACTTCGTCGCCTACTCGATTCGTCAGCGCTTCGCGACCACCGGCTTCGATACCTTGAAGCCCTACCAGGTCGGTTACATCATCGGCTGGAAGGTGTTCGAGGCGCCGCTTCGATCGAGTCCCACGGTGACCCTGGTGCAGGATGCCAACCAGCTATTTACCCTGCTCGAAAACGACCGTACCGACGTTGTGCTGTTCGAGCGCTGGCAGGGCAACTGGATGGTTCGCGAGCGGAAGATTCCGGCCCGGCTGCTGTTGCCGCCGCTGGTCACAACCGAAATGTTCATGTACCTGCACAAGAGGCATGCGCATCTGCTCGGGCGCGTTGCCGAAGCACTGCGCGCGGCCAAGGCCGACGGCAGCTACCGACGCATTCAAGAGCAGAGTCTGCCACGGCTCGAAGGCCGATGACGCTGGACAGCTTCCGCGGCGGGCATCGCCTGGCAGGCCGACTGGCGTTCCTGATTGTCCTCGCCAGTTCGCTGATTGCCCTGCTGATCACCGCCGCCCAGCTCTACCTGGAATTCGAGCGCGATGTCGGCTACATCCACGAGCGTTTCGCGCAGGTCGAGGAAGCCTATCTGCCGAGCATTGTGCAGAACGTCTGGGTGGTCGATCCGGGGCGCCTGCGGACACTGCTCGAGGGCATCGACCGGTTGCCGGATTTCGAGTTTGCCGAGGTCCGCGTCAACGGCAAGCCCTTTGCCAGTAGCGGCACGCGCCCGAGCTCCGAGCAACTGATCCGGCAGTTTCCGCTGACCTACGAGTACCGTGGCCAGACGCTCGACATCGGCCGCCTGGAGGTCGGCGCCTCGCTCGACGGTCCGATCCGGCGCACCTGGGAGCGACTTTGGTTCGTGCTGCTGCTCAACGCGCTGAAGACGGCACTGGTCGCCGCCTTGATCCTGCTGCTGGTCCGGCGCATGGTCACCCAGCCGCTGGAACGCATCACCGATTAACGCGCGCCGGCTCGCCGCGGGTGACCTGGCGCGACCGCTGACGCTGCCGGTGACCCGGCTGTCGGCGGGCGATGACGAGATTCACGGACTGGCCGGGAATCTCGATGAGATGAGGCAAAACCTCATGCAGCGCCAAGCCAGCCTGGAAAGCATGAACCGCGAGCTGGAGGATGCCGTCCGCGACCGCAGCGTCGCTCTGCAGCAGACCCGCCGGGCTCACGATGAAATCCGTCGCCTCAACGAAGATCTCGAGGCGCGGGTGCAGCGACGCACCGCGCAACTCGAGACGGCCCATGCCGACCTCGAGAGTTTCAGCTACTCGGTCTCCCACGACCTGCGCGCTCCGTTGCGCGCCATCGACGGCTTCGTCGCCATCCTCGCGGAGGACTACGCGCCACGCCTGGACGACGAAGGCCGGCGGCTGCTTCTGGTGGTCAGCGACAACGCAGACAGGATGGGGCGCCTGATCGGCGACATCCTGGCTTTTTCACGCGCAGGCCGCCACGAAATGACGATCATGCCGATCGACATGACCGCGCTGGTGCGCGAAGTCTGGCAGGGACTGGAGTCCCAGCGCCAGGACCGCCAGGTGGAGTTGCGCCTGGCCGAACTGCCGGGCGCCAGCGGCGACATCGCGGCGCTGCGCCAGGTCTGGCAGAACCTGCTGGCCAATGCCCTGAAGTTCACGCGAGGCCGCGCTGCGGCAGTGATCGAGGTTGGTGGCGAGAGTAACGATGCGGAAGTTCTCTATTATGTGCGGGACAATGGCGCCGGCTTCGATCCGACCTACATCGCGAAGCTCTTCGGCCCGTTTCGGCGTTTGCACGACGCCAGCCAATTCGAGGGCACCGGCATCGGTCTCGCCATCGTCAAGCGCTTCGTCAGCATGCATGGCGGCAGGGTTTGGGCCGAGGGCAAGCCGGACGCGGGTGCCTTGTTCGGTTTTGCCCTGCCGGCCGAGGCGGCAAGCGGGGAAGTTGCGGAATGACCCCGCCGCCAAGCGTGCCGGCCCTCTACGCGTGGCCGTGTTTGCCGTTGGCTTTCGCCGGCAGAACTTTCGCTGCGGCCGCTTCGGGGTAGCGGATTATCTCGATCCGTTCGTCGGTTTCGAGCCAGAATTCACCGTGCGGTCCTTTCAGGTTCCCGGTGATCAACAGGATCAGGCCGTCCTCCGTACGCACTTCGGTAACGGTTTCCCAGGCGAAGGTGGGATGGGCGTTGGTTCCGGTGCCGTTGTAGATGTGGTCGCTTACCCGCACCTCCGACGCCGCAACGATAATCCTGTTGGTCATGACCGGTTCTCCCCGTTTCAGCTCATTCCAGCGGAAATCATAACGCACTGGCTATCCAGCGCCGACTTTCAGGTTTCCTGCTATTGTTCCGCCACGCCTTCGAGCCTTGCGTCAATAGCAACAAGGCACCGCCAAACAGAGCCGAGAGAGGCAACCGGGAACCATGCTTGGAAACGCTGCCCGTGCTTGATGCGAATACCATCGCCGTACTGAATCAGCTTGGCATCGACGCCGCGAGCATGGAGTCCTTGCTGTGGAGCGCGATCCTGCTCACCGGCCTGACAATCGTAACGGCGATTCCGACCGTAATAATTGCCAAGAGGAAGGGGCGGTCGGGGACGCTGTGGCTGTTGTTTGCGTTGTCGATTCCGATAATTCCGCTGCTGCTGATCTGGGTGCTGCCTCCGGTGCCCGCCGGGCGGCCACCTGCGCAAGGAAACAGAGAATGAGCCACCTGAAGTCTCGTGAAGTCGTTCTCGCCATCAAGATCACGGACGAGTTGCTCAAGGCACTCGATGGCTTGCGCGATGCATGGCGGAGTGATGCGACCTCGGTGCCGCGCGGCTTGGCCTGTTCGCAGTCGAAGGAAGGCCAGTTCGTCCTGGTGGCTGCCGAATCGGCCTTCGTCACACTGCCGGGTGCCTGCGTCATCAAGGGACTCGGCGCGATCGAAATGATAGGGGCGGAGCCGATGTTCGAAGAGGCGGCGAGTTCGAAGACGCTGGTCCTGCGGGATACGGCAGAGGGCTGGAAGTTCTCCGTCAAGTACGTTCCGCCCATCGTTCGCGAAAGAAACACGAAGTGAATCGGCATTTACTTTTGCGGACGCGTTGACTGCGCGCTTGAGTGCCTGAAGCGTTTGCGGTACTCGCGCGGGCCGCTGCCGGTCCAGCCGGCGAAGGCGCGATAGAAGGCCGCCGCATCGGCGAAGCCGAGGTCGGCGCCGATGCGGCTCAAGGGTCGTGCGGTCTTGGTCAGCCAGTCGGTGGCGAGGTCGCGGCGCAGGCCGTCCTTGATGGCGCGAAAGCTGGTGCCCTCGTCTTCCAGCCGGCGGTGCAGCGTGCGCGGCGAGAGGAACAGGCGGCGGGCAAGCGCCGGCAGGGCGAGATGCTCCGGCAGCGCGGCGCGCAAGTGCTCGCGGACGCGCAGGCTGAGGGCGCGGTCGCGCCGGTAGAGGGTGGTGATGCTGGCCGGCGCGTCGACCAGAAAGCTGCGCAGCGCCGCTTCGTCGCGGCGTACCGGCAGGTCCAACCACTCGACCGGGAAGCGCGCTTCGAGGCGCGGTGCGTCGAAGGTGTAGCGCGGCGCGAAGACCAGTTCGTAGTCGGCAGCATGCAAGGGCGGCGGATAGGGGAAGCACACTTCGTCGAGCGGCAGCGGGTGTGCCACCAGCCACGCCGCCAGGCCGTGGATCATGCGCAGCAGCCATTCGTAGGCAAACACGCGACCCGCTGCGCCGACCGGCAGCGCCTGCTCCTCGCTGATCACGATGACGGCGGCGCGCCCGCTCTTTTCCACTTCTACCGCCATGTCGTCGAGCACCACGTGCAGATAGCGTGCGATCCGCTCCAGCGCCTGCTCCAGCGTCGCCGCCGAAAGCGCGGCGCGGCAGAGGAACTCGAAGCTGCCGCGGCGCAGAGGCCGCGAGAACAGCGCGAAGCCCTCGTCGTCGAGGCCCTCGTTGATCAGGCGGTAGAGCGTGGCGTAACGCGCCACCGGAATGCGGGCGCTGCGGTCATGCAGCAGATGCGTGGCAATTGCTGCATGTTCGAGCAAGCTCTCGGGCGCCAGTCCGGCCCGTGCAACCCCCGACAGGATGCCTCTGACAAAGCCGATAGCGACCGTGGAGGGGCTTCCGGCGGCCTTCCGGGAAGGAGTGGATCGCGCTGCCATAATGGCGGATTATGCATAGTTCTAGTCGTTTTGTGTCATGGCGGCGTCCCCGTGCATTGCCTATGATGCAAACACTGTTGCGTTTCCGGGAGTCGCTGCCATGACCGATCTCAGCATTGCCGCCAAGCTGGTGCCTTACAAGCCCAAGCACAAGGTGCGTTTCGTCACCGCCACCTCGCTGTTCGACGGCCATGACGCTTCGATCAACATCATGCGGCGCATCCTGCAGGCCTCCGGCGCGGAAGTGATACACCTGGGACACAACCGCTCGGTCGACGATGTGGTGACGACCGCGCTCGAGGAGGACGTGCAGGGCATCGCCATCTCCTCCTACCAGGGCGGGCACATCGAATTCTTCAAATACATGGTCGACCAGCTGCGCCAGCGCGGCGGCGGCCATATCCAGGTGTTCGGCGGCGGCGGCGGCGTGATCGTGGCCTCGGAGATCGAGGAACTGCACGGCTATGGCGTTACGCGCATCTACTCCCCGGAAGATGGCCAGAAAATGGGCCTGCAGGGAATGATCAACGACATGCTGGCGCGCTGCGACTTCAATCCCGTCGAGGACGTGCCCGCCGAACTGGGCAAGGGCGATTTCCGCGCCCTGGCGAGAGTCATCTCCGCGCTCGAACTGGGCATTCTCGGAGAAAAGCTTAGGGCGCAGATCCTGGAGCGATCAAAGTGTGCCGCAGCGCCCGTTCTCGGCATCACCGGCACAGGCG
>JANXRC010000156.1 GCA_025353195.1 Rhodocyclaceae bacterium | reverse complement strand
AGGCAGCATTGGCAACGCCGCTGAACATGCCCAGCAGTCCGGCCACCAGAAGTCCCATGAACCCGAACCGCGAACGGCTTTCGTCGCGATTCCTGTTTGAGTTTTGTGCCATCTCTCCCCCTCCACGCCAGTCTCGCCCACACGGCACAGCGTTGGCACGATTCCCTGACGTGTTCAAAAACCCAGCAAAAAGGGTCCGCAGGAACCCCGTTCCAGTTTCTCAGCAGGTGCGAAGGTTAACACACTCCTATTGATCTAAATCAAATAGAGAGAGAATTTATTGGTATAAACGATCTGAGTTGCGCGAAAACGCCAGCCGTCCCAATCCCGCCAGGTGACATCCTGCCGGGCGCCTGCAGGACGGCTCGGAAAACCGCTCGACAGACATCTACAAGGCCAGGGCGGCGAGCAACTTGTCATGCACGCCGCCAAACCCCCCATTGCTCATGATCAGTACCTGATCACCCTCTCGCGCATCGGCCGCCACCGCTGTTACCAGCCGCTCCAGATCGTCGAAGCTCCGCGCCCTGATGCCCAGCGGCGCCAGCGCCGCAGCCGGGTCCCAACCCAGGTTGCTGGCATAGCAGTACGTGGCATCGGCGTCCGCCAGGCTCTCCGGCAGTTGCGCCTTCATGGCACCCAACTTCATGGTGTTTGAACGCGGTTCAAGGACGGCAAGGATTCGGGCGCGGCCAACGCGCTGACGCAGGCCGGCTAGGGTCACGCGAATCGCGGTCGGGTGATGCGCGAAATCGTCGATCACGGTTACCCCGCGCACGGTGCCGCGGACTTCCAGTCGGCGCTTGATGCCGCTGAAGCTGGCCAGCGCCTTCAGTCCCACTGCCACAGGGACTCCGGCATGCCGGGCGGCCGCCAGGGCCGCCATCGCGTTGGCCCGGTTGTGGGCGCCGGCGAGATCGAAGCGGTCGACCCGACCTTGCGTTTTTCCGGCGAGCGTCACCGCGAAGCCGCCGGAAACATCGGGCTCGCCGGCCTGCCAGCCCTCCGCGCCATTGAACCACTCCACCGGAGTCCAGCAACCTCGATCGAGCACGCGCTTGAGCGAGGCCTCTTCCGAGTTCGCGACGATCAGGCCATTGCCCGGCAGGGTCCGCACCAAATGATGGAACTGGGTCTCGATGGCGGCGAGATCCGAGAAGATATCGGCGTGGTCGAACTCGAGGTTGTTCAGGATCGCGGTGCGCGGCCGGTAGTGCACGAACTTGGAGCGCTTGTCGCAAAACGCCGTGTCGTACTCATCGGCCTCGATGACAAAGAAAGGCGAATCGGTCAGCCGCGCCGAAACGCCGAAGCCTTGCGGCACGCCGCCCACCAGGAAAGACGGATTCAGTCCTGCCTCCTCGAGAATCCACGCCAATAGTGACGTCGTGGTCGTCTTGCCGTGGGTGCCCGCCACCCCCAACACCCAGCGGCCGCCCAGAATGTTCTCGGCCAGCCATTGAGGTCCGGAAACATAGGGCAGGTTGCGATCGAGAATGGCTTCGAGCAGTGGATTGCCGCGCGAAATGGCATTGCCCACTACAAACAGATCTGGATTCAGCGTCAATTGCCCGGCGCCATAACCCGCGACCAGATCGATACCCTGCTCGCCGAGTTGCGTGCTCATCGGCGGATAGACGTTGGCATCACAACCCGTAACGCGGTGCCCCGCCGCGCGCGCCAGCAATGCGATGCCCCCCATGAAGGTGCCGCAGATGCCGAGGATGTGAATATGCATGTCGCGGTTCCGTGAAATAATGCAGCGGATTTTACCCGCTTGCCACCTATACCAAACCGCCCCATGCCACGCCGCAAACCCCCCGCCTCCGCCTCCAGCTATCTGCGACGAACGATTGCCAGCGCTGCGGCACGCCTGATGGCTGAAGACGGCATCACGGACTATGGCGCCGCCAAACGCAAGGCGGCGCGCAGCCTCGGTGCCGGCGAAGGGGAGGCGCTGCCAACCAACGAAGAGATCGAGACCGAGCTGCGCGCCTGGCAGTCGCTCTACCAGGAGGATGAGCAGCGCGAACGGGTTCATGACTTACGCACAACCGCGCTGGAGGTCATGCACCTGCTGGCCGAATTCAATCCCTACCTTAGCGGCGGCGCACTGGACGGCACCGCCGGCCGCTATTCTGCGGTGGAGCTGGATCTCTACGCCGACAGCAGCAAAGATGTCGAGATCATGCTGCTATCTCACGGCATCTCCTACGATACTCTCGACAACCGACGAATTGGCGTCGATGCCCAACTGCGTCTTGATTGGAATGATTTTCCCGTGTTGATCTCGGTGTACCCCCCTTCGGCAGAACGACAGCAGCCCAAGAATTCCCACGGCGGGAGAACGCACCGCCGCGTTCGCGCCGAGGCCCTACGTGAGCTGCTGCGCGAAGCGCCAAAATGAAACGTTCACGAGTCTGGTTGATGCTCGGCGGCCTCGCCCTGATTGCCGCAGCGATCGGATATCGATTGGACGTTCTCGGGGACCATGCGCAAACACCGACAATTGCGACCCCGGCATTGCCCATTTTCGACCTGGTCCTGACCGACCTCGAAGGCCGGCCGCAGGACATCGGCCAATGGCGCGGCAAGGTCCTGGTGGTCAACTACTGGGCTACCTGGTGCCCTCCCTGTCTCGAGGAAATGCCTGCCTTTTCCCGGCTGCAGGATAAGTATCGCGACAAAGGCGTTCAATTTGTAGGCATCAGCATCGATAATGCAGCCAAAATTGTCGAATTTCAGAAAACGACTCGTGTTAGCTATCCCCTGTTGATCGGCGATATCGGCGTCATGGAGAACAGTGCGGCGCTGGGCAACACCCGGCAGGCGCTGCCATTCACAGCCGTCTTCGACCGCCGGGGCAGACTTTCCTCAACCAAGTTGGGGCGCTTCGCAGAGGCCGACCTGGAACGCGAGTTGATCGACCTGATGTCACCATAACTGGACAAAGTGCGGGTATTTGCGGCAAACTTGCGGTCATGACGAAGCCAAAAAACAGTAAAGCACCCAACAGCGAAGGCTTGAACGGCGCTGTCCTGGTACTCCACGGGCCGAACCTGAACCTGCTCGGGACGCGCGAACCGGAGATTTACGGACACACGACGCTGGCCACCATTCATAAGGCAATGGAGGCTCGCGCCCGCGCTTTCGGGGTGCGCCTAGAAAGCTTTCAAAGCAACCATGAAGGCGAACTGATCGACCGGGTCCAGTCGGCCCGCGAGCAGGGGGTGCGCTTCATGATCATCAATCCCGCGGCCTACACCCACACCAGCGTTGCCTTGCGCGATGCTCTGACGGCAGTGGCCATCCCGTTCATTGAAGTTCATCTGTCCAACGTGCATGCGCGGGAGCCGTTCCGCCGCAAGTCGTATTTTTCGGATATCGCCATCGGCGTTATCTCCGGTCTGGGCGCACAAGGCTACGAACTGGCGCTTGAAGCCGCACTGGTGCGCTTGCGCGCCGTCTGAACCATCCAAAAAGCGGCGGCTACGGCCGCAACTTCCTGGTATTTGAGGAGTCCCCATGGACCTGAGAAAACTCAAGACCCTGATTGATCTCGTGCAGAACTCCGGCATTTCGGAGCTTGAGATCAGCGAGGGCGAAGAAAAGATTCGCATCGCCAAGCATTTCACCGCGGCGCCGGCCACCACGTTGGTCAGCATGCCTGTTGCGGCCGCGGGCACGGCTCCGGCCGCCGCACCGCCAGCGCCGACTCCTGGTGCCGAAGCCGCCCCGGCCGAAGCGGAGGGCCATGTGATGAAGGCGCCGATGGTGGGAACCTTCTATCGATCGAGCGGCCCGGACAGTGCCCCCTTCGTCGAGATCGGGCAAACCGTGCAAGCCGGCGACACGCTGTGCGTCATCGAAGCGATGAAACTGATGAACGAGATCGAAGCGGACATTTCCGGCGTGATCAAGTCCATCCAGGTTGAAAATGGCCAGGCGGTGGAGTACGGTCAGCCGATGTTCGTGATCGGCTGATCATGTTCGGCAAGATCCTTATTGCCAACCGCGGGGAGATCGCCCTGCGCGTACTGCGCGCCTGCCGCGAGCTTGGCGTGCGCACGGTCGCCGTGCATTCCGAGGCCGATACCGAGGCAAAATACGTCAAGCTGGCCGACGAATCGGTCTGCATCGGACCGGCCCCGTCATCGCAGAGCTACCTCAACATCCCCGCCATCATTTCCGCGGCCGAAGTCACCGACGCCGAAGCCATCCACCCCGGCTACGGCTTTCTGTCGGAAAACGCCGATTTCGCCGAGCGCGTGGAAAAATCCGGCTTTGCCTTCATCGGTCCACGTCCCGAGACCATCCGCCTGATGGGCGACAAGGTCAGCGCCAAGAACGCCATGCGCGAAGCCGGGGTTCCCTGCGTGCCCGGCTCCGAAGGCGCCCTGCCCGACGACCCGAAGGAAATCACCAAGATCGGCCGCGCCGTCGGCTACCCGGTGATCATCAAGGCCGCCGGTGGCGGGGGCGGGCGCGGCATGCGCGTGGTGCATACCGAGGCCGCGCTGCTCAACGCAGTGAACATGACCCGCAGCGAAGCCGGGGCCGCCTTCAACAACTCCACGGTGTATATGGAGAAGTTCCTTGAAAATCCGCGCCACGTGGAGATCCAGATCCTCTCCGACGCCCATCGCAATTCGGTCTATCTGGGCGAGCGCGACTGTTCGACGCAGCGCCGGCACCAGAAGGTGATCGAGGAGGCCCCGGCGCCCGACATCAGCCGCCGCGTGATCAGTCGCGTCGGCGATCGCTGCGCCGAGGCCTGTCGCCGCATCAACTACCGTGGCGCCGGGACGTTCGAGTTTCTCTACGAAAACGGCGAGTTCTATTTCATCGAAATGAACACCCGCATTCAGGTTGAGCATCCCGTCACCGAACAGATAACCGGCGTTGACATCGTGCAGGCGCAGATTCGCATCGCCGCCGGAGAAAAGCTCTGGCTCAAGCAGCGCGATATAGAAATTCGGGGGCATGCGATCGAGTGCCGCATAAATGCCGAAGACCCGTTCAAGTTCACGCCGTCGCCGGGAAAGATCACCAACTGGCACCCGCCGGGCGGCCCGGGCATTCGCGTCGACTCGCACGCCTATTCCGGCTACACCGTACCACCCCACTACGACTCGATGATCGGCAAAGTGATCGCTTACGGCGACACGCGCGACCAGGCGATTCGGCGGATGCGAATTGCCCTCTCGGAGATGATGGTGGATGGCATCAAGACCAACATTCCGCTGCATCAGGATCTGATGCTGGATGAGCGCTTCATCAAGGGCGGTGCCAGCATTCACTACCTCGAAGAAAAACTCGCCGCCAAGAGCGACGCCCTCAAAGGCAAGTAGGCGGTATGTGGGTCAGCGTCGCTCTGGAAACCGACGCCGCGCATGCGGATGCGCTCACCGACGCCCTGCTGGCGGCCGGCGCGATCTCGGTCAGTGTCGAAGATGCGCTGGCCGGAACGGACGAGGAGACGCCGCAATTTGGCGAACCGGGCGGCGCAAACGACCAGCCCATAGTTCCCTTGTGGAGCATAAGCCGCGTAGTGGCGTTGTTCGACCCGAGCGATAAGCTGATCGGCCGCATCGCCGCCGCAACCGTGGCGGCCGGCATCGACGATCTTCCCGCGATCGAACTGGAAGAAGTTGCCGAACAGGATTGGGTACGACTTACGCAGTCGCAATTCGATCCGATCCGGGTCAATGACCGCCTGTGGATCGTCCCCTCGTGGCACGCCGCGCCCGATCCAGCTGCCATCAATCTGGTGCTAGATCCCGGCCTCGCGTTCGGCACCGGATCGCACCCGACCACCTTTCTCTGCCTGCAATGGCTGACCGAAACCCTGCGCGGTGGCTCAGGGACAAAACTAAGCGTGCTCGACTATGGCTGCGGCTCTGGCATCCTCGGCATCGCCGCGGCCAAGCTCGGTGCGGCATCGGTCCTGGGTGTGGACATCGATGACAATGCCCTGATCGCGGCGCGTGACAACGCAGCCAACAACAACGTGACGCTTGGCCTGCGTCATTCGGGGGAAAAGCTGGACGAGCGCTTCGACATCGTGGTCGCCAACATACTCACCAACCCGCTCTGCGTGCTTGCGCCACTGCTCGCCGGGCGCATCGCGGCGGGCGGGCGCATCGCACTGTCCGGCGTGCTCGCGCCCCAGGCAGAACGGGTCATCGCCGCCTATGCGCCCTTGATCGCCCTGCGCGTAGGAGCCGAGCAAGACGGATGGGTGCGCCTGGAGGGCCAACAATGCTGACCCGCTGCCCCGCCTGCGCAACCCATTTTCGTATCACTCCGGCGCAGCTCAAGGCACGCTCCGGCAGCGTGCGCTGTGGCGAATGCCAGCACGTCTTCAATGCGCTCGACAGTTTGATCGAGGAACCGATGGTGGTGAACGCGCCATTGGCAACAGAATCATCGCACGAGAGCGAATCGCCGCCTCTGCCCGGCACCCAAATCGATTCAGAAGCCCGCACGGATGAAGTCGCCGTACTACCAGCGCCGACTTTTGAGCCGGTACCGGAAGCGCCGGACGAACTCGCCGCGCCGCAATCCGCTGCGCAAGAACTATTGATCCGGGAACCCGTCGAAGCGGCCGAGGCCGAGACCGATGCAAGAAACTGGAGCGAGACCTTTCCGGAACTGCCCCCCCCGCCCCGCCGCTGGCCATGGGTGACCGCCAGCGTCTTGGCGATCATCGCCATGGGCCTGCAGGCAGCGCTTGTTTTCCGCGTCGAGCTCGCGGTGTTGTGGCCGGGTGTAAAGCCGGCCCTGGTCGCCCTGTGCGGCATGGCCGACTGCGAAGTCGGGCTGCCGGCGAAGGTCGGCCTGGTGGGCATCGAGGCTTCCGACCTGCACCCCGACAGCGAACACCAAGGCCGGCTGGCGCTGACGGCGACCTTGAAGAACCGTGCCCCCTTCGCCCAGCAGTTTCCGCATCTGGAACTCACGCTCACCGACACGGCGGACCAGAGCATCGCGCGCAAGGTATTGGCGCCGGCAGACTATCTGCCATCAACCGCTTCCATTCCCAACGGCATGCAGCCCAACGCCGACATCATGGTCGCAGTCGGCGTCGACTCCGCCGAGATGACCGCCAGCGGCTACCGGCTGTATCTTTTTTATCCCTGAACCCTGAAAGCTTGCATGAAGACACTTATTTGCGGATCGATGGCCTACGACACCATCATGGTATTTGGCGATCGCTTCAAGAATCACATCCTGCCCGAGCAGATCCACATCCTCAACGTCGCTTTTCTGGTGCCCGACATGCGGCGCGAGTTCGGTGGTTGCGCCGGCAACATCGCCTACAACCTCAAGCTGCTGGGTGGCGAGCCGCTGATCATGGCCACCATCGGCGACGACAGCGCGCCGTATATGCACCGCCTCAAGCAACTCGGGCTCGACGCCACGCACGTCAGGGATGTTCCCGGCAGCTTTACCGCACAAGCCTTCATTACCACCGACCTCGACGACAACCAGATCACCGCTTTCCATCCGGGGGCGATGACACAGTCGCATCAGAACAAGGTAACGGACGCCCAAGACGTAAGTCTCGGCATCATCTCGCCGGATGGCCGCGACGGCATGCTGCAGCATGCTCGCGAGTTCCGCGACGCCCACATTCCGTTCATTTTCGATCCGGGCCAGGGTCTACCGATGTTCGATGGCGAAGAACTCATGGCCTTCCTGAAACTCGCGGACTACTGCACGGTCAACGACTACGAAGCCATGCTGCTGACGGAGCGCACGGGACGCACCTTGGAACAACTGGCCGGCGAAGTCGAGGCCCTGATCGTGACACTGGCGGGTAGCGGATCACACATCTACACCAAGGGACGTCGTATCGAGATTCCTGTGGCGACCCCGGAAGCAGTGATCGATCCGACCGGTTGCGGTGATGCCTACCGCAGCGGTCTGCTTTACGGCATCGGCAAGGGTTGGGACTGGGAGAAAACAGGACGCTTGGCTTCGCTGATGGGTTCGATCAAAATCGCTCACCGCGGCGGCCAGAATCACAAGCCGACGCGAGACGATATTGCCGCGCGTTACAGCGCGGAATTCGGTAACAATCTCTGGTAAAGGAATTCACATGATGTCTGCTCGTTTGTTCGCTCTCGCACTTGCTGTAACTACCTTGGCGCTGACCGGCTGCGCAGGCAGCCAGTCCGGCTCCGCCTATTCCCGCGCGCAAACCCGCGGTGAAATGCATGTGCGCATGGGTGTCGTGGAATCCGTGCGCCTGGTGACCATCGAAGGCACCCAATCGGGTGTCGGAGTCGTCGCGGGTGGAGTGGTCGGCGCTGTTGCCGGCAGCAATGTCGGGCATGGCGGGGGCTCGACGGTCGGCTCGGTGCTCGGCGCCGTACTCGGCGGCGTGGCAGGACAAGCCATCGAGGAAAGTACCAGCAAGAAAGACGGGCTGGAGATCACCATCAAGCTCGATAGCGGCCAGATCATTGCCGTGACGCAGGAAGCCGACGAGCAGTTCCGCCCGGGCGAACGGGTGCGGGTGTTGTCCGGCAGCGGCGCGACCCGCGTCTCACATTGAAGTGACGGCGTTACCAGATGCCTGACGGCTGACAACCGCCTGCGTCATTCCCACCCCGACGGCTTCGCCTGTTGGGCGCAGGGTTGGCGCACTACCCGCCGGTCTTCCAGGCGCAAGGCGGTGAGGCAACCGCCCCACAGGCAGCCCGTATCGAGCGCCAGAAGATTTGGCTCCTCATGGAAGCCCAGCGCCGACCAGTGTCCGCAAACAATCGAGTGGTCCGCACTGGCGCGCCCGGGTGCCGCGAACCACGGCACGCATCCCGGCGGCCCCTTGGCGGGTGGCGCCTTGGCCCCGGCGGCGCGGAATTCCATGGCACCGGCCGCTGTCACGTAACGCATGCGCGTCATTGCGTTGACGACCACGCGCAAACGATCCCAGCCAGCCAGGTCGTCGCGCCACGCGGCCGGCTCCGAGCCCCACATGTGCGCCAGAAACTCGCGGTAGTCGGCGCCCGTGAGCACTGCCGACGCTTCGTCGGAGAGTGACTTCGCCTGGGCCACGGTCCAGCCCGGCAACAGGCCGGCGTGCACCATCGCCCAGTTGCCTTCGACATGAAACAGCGGTTGTGCCCTTAGCCAGGCCAGCAGTTCATCCCGGTCAGGGGCGCCGAGCACCTCTTCGAGCGTATCTTCCTTGTTGGACTTGCCGTAGCCATCGGCCTGCATCACCAGATGCAGATCATGATTGCCGAGCACCACCGTCGCCGCGGTGCCCAGCGACTTGACGAAGCGCAATACGTCGAGTGATTGCGGTCCGCGATTGACCAGATCGCCGACAAACCAGACTCGGTCAGCGGCCGGATCGAAACTGATATAGTCGAGAAGGCGGCGCAGCGGGTCGTAACAGCCCTGCAGGTCGCCGATTGCGTAAGTAGCCATAACCTACAAGTTTACCTTGAGCCTTCACTCCGCCCCCAAAATACTCATCATTCGCCGCGACAACATCGGCGACCTGGTCTGTACCACACCGCTGATCAGCGCCTTGCGCCAGCGTTTTCCCGACGGCTGGCTTGGTGCGTTGGTAAATAGCTACAACGCGCCGGTGCTGGACGGCAACACCGATCTTGACCGAGTGTTCGCCTACACCAAGGCCAAGCACCGGGAACGCGAGTCGCTGGCGGGCATCCTCTGGCAGCGTCTGCTGATGACGTACAGGTTGCGCCAGATGCAACTCGACGACGTGATCATCGCCACCACCTCGCCGCAGCCGCGGGTCATCAAACTCGCGCAGTGGCTGAAGCCGAGACGGATCATCGGTTTTGGCGATGCCCAGGGGCTTGATGTCGCGCTGCCGCTGGACAATGCGGGTCACCACGAGGTGGAGGACGTGTTCCGCGTCGCGTCGATCTATGGCATCGAAGGCCCACCGCCGGCCTGTCGCGTAGTCGCCCCGATCGCCGTGCCACCAGCGCCAGCGCGGTGCGTCCCTCCGGGAACTCTCACCATCGGCGTCCACATCAGCGCCCGCAAGCCTTCGCAACGCTGGCCGGCAGAGCGCTTTGCCAAGACCATCAAGGCAATTGCTGCGCAGGAGCCGGTCCGCTTCCTTCTGCTTTGGTCGCCCGGCACGGAAGACAACCCGCTGCATCCCGGCGACGATGTCAAGGCACAGGAGGTTCTCAAGCAAGTTGGTTCGGGAGCCGCGGTGATTGCGCGGCCGACCCAAACCTTGCCCGAATTGATCGCCGCGCTGGCGCAATGCGACGCCCTGATCTGCGCCGATGGCGGCGCCATGCATTTAGGTGCGGGCTTGGGCTTGCCCGTCGTCTGCCTGTTCGGCAACTCCGGCGCGCAACGCTGGCACCCGTGGGCGGTGCCCTATCGGCTGCTGCAGAAACCGTCGTTCGATGTGACCGATATCGGGGTGGGGGAAGTTGTCAGTGCCTACAATGCGCTGCGGGCTGATATTCCGGTACGCGCGCCTTGAGCCCCTGCTTGACCTCAGCTTCGGTGCGGGAGGGTGCCGCCAGCCATTGCTCCAGGTCAACCAGCCACTGCTGATCGGGCACCGCTGAAGGTTTGGCTATCCGCAACTTGGGATGCGGCGTCGGCAAGGTCGACTCGCCGTCGGCCAGCAGTTCCTCGTAGAGTTTCTCGCCGGGGCGCAAGCCGGTGAACTCGATCTTTATCTCGTCCTCGGCAAAACCGGAGAGGCGGATCATGTCGCGCGCCAGATCGACTATTTTTATCGGCTCGCCCATGTCGAGCACAAAGATTTCGCCCCCCGCCTGC
>JANXRC010000153.1 GCA_025353195.1 Rhodocyclaceae bacterium | reverse complement strand
GACCGCAGCCAATTGACCGGCGTGCGCGGCCTGTACTGATCACCCTTCAGCAACGAAATTGCCCGTCTGACAAAGCGTCTGCGTACGCTTTGCGCTGATCGATTGTGCTCCGCACACACAACAATGATCCGGGGTCCTACGGCCAGCCTTGATGCGCTGTCCGCCACCTTCCGAGGTTGACCTATATCAAATCAGCGAACGCTCGTTCGGGTAGCATCACCACCGGTAGGGTAATAAGAAAAACATTGCATAGGTTGCAGACTGCTAACCGGAACGGCCCGCGAGGAGCGGGCTGGAGGTCAAATGGCTTACGCGTTGCGCTCGACTTCACCGCTCGTCAACATCGCCTTGCGCCAAGGCGACTCACTGCTTGCCGGGCATGGCCTGCGGCCGGTCCATGCGCAGCGCCGGCCCATCCGGGAGCCGCAAGGGTGAGCCACGTTTCCGCCGAGTCCTCCACCAGGCAGCTCCGGCATGAGGCACAACGTCTCGAGATTCTCAAGGCGGCTGCGGCGGCCATTGCGGAGCACGGCTTCCACGGCATGACCATGCGGGGCCTTGCCCGCGCGACGGGACGGGGCCTGGCCACCTTCTACGACTACTTTTCTTCCAAGGAAGACCTGCTGTTCTCGCTGCAGACCGACGCCTTCGGCACCATGGCCAGTTCGGCGAACGCGGCGCTCGAGGGAGTTGATGACCACGTCGATCGGCTGTATGTCTTCATATTGAATCACCTCCGCTATTCGGCCGAGAACCGGTCGGTGATGCGGGTGCTGGTCCATGAAGCGTCCGCGCTGCCTGCCGGCAGGCGCAAGACGGTGCGCCTGCTCAAGGAGGCCTACTTCAATATCTGCCGGGATATCGTGGCATCGGTTCTTGCCGACGGGTGCAGCTCGCCCGGTGCCAGCGGCGTCGACCGGCCGGACTCCGCCGAGGTCGAGCGGGTCACGTACAGCATGTTCGGCATGCTCAACTGGAGCTATGGTTGGTACGATCCGCGACTTCATGGGACACCCCAGGACGTCGCAAGGACCATCCATACCCTGGCCGTGTGCGGCCTGGTGGCCCGCTGTCCCGAGCGTTTTGCCCCATCCAGCCTGGAACACCACCTTGACGCCATCGCCCTGCCGCCGCTGATCGGCAGTTCCGGTCGCAAGGTTGCGACCATTGGCAGCCGGCTGTCGCCAGCGGAAAAGAAGAGAACGACCGGCGCGGAACTGCGCGCAAGACCCATGGATAGAAACTCAGCCTGAGAGAGGACCAGCGAAATGCGGTATGGAGAAATAGGGTTTGATTTGGAAGTGGATCTCTCGCGGGGCAGCATCGACCGGGTTGAGACCGACCCGAACGACACCAAGCTCTACCTTGGGGGCCTCGGCACCAATGCCAAGATCATGTGGGACAGGGTGCCGGCGGAAACTGATGCGTTTTCCCCGGACAACCTGCTGATCTTCAGCAGCGGCCTGCTTTGCGGCACCGCGGCGCCGGGAAGCAATCGCACCATCGTGTCGACGATATCGCCGCAGACGAAGCTGATGGCCTATTCGATGATGGGCGGCTTCTTTGCACCCGAGCTCAAGTACGCCGGCTACGACAAGGTGGTCATCAGCGGCAAGTCGGAAGAACTGGTCTATCTGTGGATCAACAATGACAAGGTCGAGATTCGCGACGCGTCGCATCTGAAGGGCATGGGCGCCACCGCGACTTCGGAGGCGATCCGCACGGAATTGAAGGATCCGGACATCCAGGTCGCGGCCATCGGCCTCGCCGGCGAGAACCGGGTCTTCTATGCGTCGATCGAGCAGGGCCGCTCTTCGGCGTCACGCGGCGGCATCGGCGCCGTGATGGGCGACAAGGGCCTCAAGGCGATCGCCGTGCGCGGCACCAGGGACATCAATGTTGCCGACCCGGCCAAATACATGGAGCTGTGCGACAGCGTCCTCAAGTACATCAAGTTTCGCGGCGAGAATCCGATCAAAGGCGTGCCGCCGATTCTGCAGGGACTCGGTTCGCCGCAGGAAATGGCCATCGTCGACGAGGAGTGGCACACCACCAACTTCACCTGGGGTAACTCGCGGACACGGCGCAAGGATTTCTGGACTCATGAAATCGAGCAGAAGTGGAAGGAGACGCAGGAAAACGTCCGCACGCGACTGATCAGCTGCCACAATTGCCCGATGAAGTGCGGCGCCACCATTTCGGTGCCGGGGCTGCCCACCTACATGATGAAGTGCTACTCGAAGCTGACCTACACCATGGCGGCTTTTTCGGACCTGGACTTCGGTTTCAGGATTGCGCAGAAGGCCACCGAATACGGTGTTGATGGCTTCTCCGCGCCGCAGGCCATGGCCTTCGGCCTCGAACTGCTGGAGGCCGGCATTCTCACCCTGGAAGACTTTCCCGGCATGCCGGAGGACAACGAAGGCCGTTTCTTCTACCTGCTGGACAAGATCGTTCGCCGCGAAGGCATCGGCGACTACCTGGCCGACGGCACCTACTGGGCGGCCCGCCGCATCGGCAAGGGCGCCGAGAAGTTCGACCACAACACGATCAAGAAGCACGAGCAGCTGCCGCTGAAGCTGGGCATGCTCAATCCGGTCTATTACCTGATGTACTCGACCGGCGAGAAGATCAACATCACCCAGATCGAAGGGCAGTTCCCGCAGGAGCCCTTCGCCACCCGAGAGGCCCGCGAAGAATTCGTCAAGGACTGGTTCCAGGTCCCCGACGAAAAGTTCAAGAAGTACTACGTCGATTGGGAGCCGCGCGGCGAAATGTCGAATCCCTACTATCCGACGGTCGAGGCCAGCTGCGAGATCGTGGACTGGATGGAGAAGATGCACTACATCGACGATGCCCTCGGCATGTGCGCCGGCCTGTCGTCTTTCCCGCTGAAGCCGCCCTACCACATCCACAACTATCCCGAGTTCGTCACGGCGGCCACCGGCATCAAGATGAACAAGGACGACGTCTGGAAGTCGGCGACCCGCACCCGCACCCTGATGCGCGCGCTCAACGTCCGCCGCGGCATGCGCCGTGCCGACGACAAGCCGCCGGAGGACCATTGGCGGAAACGCTTCCCCGATCTGGAGAAGCAGTTGCTGGATCAGTATTACAAGCTGAAGGGCTTCAACGACCAGGGCATTCCGACCAAGGAATCCCTGCACGAGCTGGAAATGGATTACGTCGCCGAGGAATTCGAGCAGAAAGGAATTTACAGCAATGGCTAAGGTCACGAAAATCGTCAAGTCCATCACGATTGATGCCGACAAATGCAACGGCTGCAAGGCCTGCGAGGTGATCTGTTCTTCCTGGCACGCGACTCCGCGCTACAGCAGCAACAATCCGGCGCGCTCGCGCATCCGCATCGTGCGCCTGCCGCTACGGGACATCTACCTGCCGGTGTACGCCGGCGAGTACACCGAGTCGGAATGCACCGGGCGGGACAAGTACATCATCGACGGCAAGGAATACAACGAATGCGACTTCTGCCGCGCCTCCTGCCCCTCGCGCAACCTGTTCAAGGAGCCCGATTCCGGCCTGCCGCTGAAATGCGACATGTGCGAGGAAACACCGGCACTGGACCAGCCCAAATGCGTCGAGTGGTGCCATGCCGAGGCCCTGATCTACGTCGAACGTGAAGAGGAAGTCGAGGAAGACGAGCAGCCCAAGCTGGGCGACGTCGAGATAGGCATCGGTGCCATGATCGACAAGTTCGGCCTGCAGCAGGTGCTGGATACGGTTGCCAGAATGGCGAAGCCGTAATGCGTTCGACCAACCAACAGGGTAAGTAGAGCATGGAGACCGTAGCTCCCCAAAGAGAAATCATCGACGCGATCAAGGCAAGCGGCGGCGATGCGTTCAAGTCCTGTTACCAGTGCGGCATGTGCGATACCGTCTGCCCCTGGAACCGGGTCAGCAAGTTCAGCATGCGCAAGATCGTGCGCGAGGCCACCTTCGGCCTGACCGAGATCGACAGCGAGGAAATCTGGCGCTGCACGACCTGCGGCAAATGCCCGCAGGTGTGTCCGCGCGACGTGCGGCAGATCGAGTCGGGCATCGCGCTGCGCCGCATCGCCACCGAATACGACGTTTTTCCCGGCGGCGCGGCGCCGATCCCGGGCGTGTCCGCCGGCCTGCGGGCGGAGGGTAATCCCTTCGGCGAAGCGCGCTCGAAGCGCGCCGACTGGGCCAATGATCTGGGCGTCAAGCGTTTCGAAGAGGGCATGGAGATCCTGTATTCCCCGGGTTGCTACCTCTCCTACGACCCGCGCGGCAAGAAGATCGCCAAGGCGACGGTGGAGATCCTGCAGGCGGCGGGCGTCGACTTCGGCATCCTCGGCACCGACGAGAGCTGTTGCGGCGAGAGCATCCGCAAGACCGGCGACGAGAAGCTGTTCAAGACCCTGGCACGGCAGAACATCCGCAACTTCGTCGACAACGGCGTCACGAAAATTCTCGTGTCATCGCCGCACTGCTATCACAGCTTCAAGAACGAATACCGCGAGTTCAAGGTGAATTTCGAGGTGATCCATATCACCGAGTTTCTGCACCAGTTGATCAATGAAGGCCGGCTTAAACTCACCAAGGACTACGCCAAGACGGTGACCTATCACGATCCCTGCTATCTGGGCCGCCACAACGGCGTCTACGACCAGCCGCGCGAAGCACTGAAGAGTGTGCCCGGCCTGCAGTTGAACGAGATGGCCGAATCGCGCAAGAACAGCTTTTGCTGCGGCGGCGGCGGCGGCCGCATCTGGATGGAAACGCCCAAGGGTGAGCGTTTCTCCGATCTGCGCCTGGAGCAGGCGGTGGGCACGGGCGCCCAGGTCCTGGCGACAGCCTGCCCGTATTGCACTACCAATTTCGAGGACAGCCGCTTGAGTCGGCCCGACGGGGGCGCCTCGATCGAGATCAGGGACATCACCGAAATCATTCGCGAAGCGATCTAGGCGAGGACATCAACGTGGAATTCGGACTCTTACAGCAGCAATGGAACACGCAGAATGTCCTGCGTCCGGCCGACGACAACATGGGCGACGTGATGGTCGTCGGCGGCGGCATCAGCGGCATCCAGGCGGCGCTCGACCTGTCGGCAGAGGGTTACAAGGTCTACCTGGTGGAGAAGTCGCCGACCGTCGGCGGCAAGATGTCGCAACTGGACAAGACCTTTCCCACCAATGACTGCTCGATGTGCATCGAGTCGCCGAAGTTCATCGAAACCGATCGCCAGCCGAACATCCAACTGATGACCTACACCGACGTCGACAGCGTCGAGGGCGAGCCCGGAGACTTCACGGTCACCCTGCTGAAGAAACCGCGCTACGTGGACGAAGACAAGTGCACCGGCTGCACCGTCTGCGTCGAGTATTGTCCGGTCAAGATCCCGGATCCGTTCAACCAGGACCTGTCGCTGAACAAGGCGGTGCACATTTATTTTTCGCAGGCCGTGCCGCTGGTCACCTACATCGACGAAAGCTGCCTGTTCCTCAAGGACAAGACCTGTTCGATCTGCCAGACCGTCTGCGAGAACGATGCGATCGACTTCGGCCAGAAGGCGGAGAAGGTCAAGATCAAGGTCGGCGCCATCATCCTGTCGCCCGGCTACGAAACTTTTGACCCCTTGCCGCGCAACGATTACGGCTACGGCCAGTTCGCCAACGTGGTCACCAGCATGGACTTCGAGCGCCTGCTCTGCTCCACCGGTCCGCACGAGGGCCAGATCCTGCGCCCCTCGGACAAGAAGCATCCGCACAAGATCGCATGGATCCACTGCGTCGGTTCGCGCCAGGTGACCCCGGGCGGCAACAGCTATTGCTCGGCGGTGTGCTGCTCCTACACGCAGAAGCAGGTGATCCTGGCCAAGGACCATCTGCCCGATCTCCATGCCAAGATCTTCCACAATGACATCCGTTCCTACGGCAAGGACTTCGAGCGCTTCTACCAGCGTGCGCAGAAGCTGCCCGACGTGCATTTCATCCGCAGCTACGTTTCGGTCGGCAGCGAAGACCCGGAAACCGGGGACGTCTCCATCCGCTACACCACGCCGGATGGCGTGGTCGAGGAGTTCTTCGAACTGGTGGTGCTCTCGGTGGGCCTGGCCCCGCCCAAGGATGCCCAGCGCTTCTCCAAGGTATTCGGCATCGAGCTCAACCACCACGGCTTTTGCAAGGTCGATCCCTTCAACCCGCTGCAGACCAGCCGTCCCGGCATATTCACCAGCGGCGCCTTTCAGGGACCGATGGACATTCCCGAATCGGTGATGGGCGCCAGCGGCGCCGGCGCCCAGGTCTCCCATCTGCTCAAGTCGCGGCGCGGCCAACTCTCCGAAGACCGGGTGTACCCGGAAGAGAAGGACGTCTCGGAAGAGGAAGCCAGGGTCGGCGTCTTCGTCTGCCGCTGCGGCGCCAACATCGGCCGCGTGGTGGACGTGCCGGGCATCGCCGAGTACGCCAAGGGCCTGCCCAACGTGGTGCACGTCGAGGAAAGCCTGTTCGCCTGCGCCACCAATACCGCCAAGGCCATCTCCGACACCATCCGCGACAAGGGACTGAACCGGGTTGTGGTCGCCGCCTGCACGCCGCGCACGCACGAGCCGCTGTTCCGCGACACCCTGCGCGAGGCCGGCGTCAACCAGTACTTCTTTGACATGGCCAACATCCGCGAGCACTGCACCTGGGTGCACTCCAAGGAGCAGGAAGCCGCAACGGAGAAGGCCAAGGACATCGTGCGCATGTCGGTGGCACGCGCCGGCAAGCTGGAGCCGCTGGACGAATTCTCGCTGCCGGTGGACAAGACCGCGCTGGTGGTCGGCGGTGGTGTTGCCGGCATGACCAGCGCCCACACCCTGGCCGAACAGGGCTACGAAACCTACCTGATCGAGAAGGCCTCCGACTTGGGGGGTATGGCCAACCGCATCCACTTCACGCTCGAGGGAATGGACGTGCAGACCTTCCTCAAGGACCTCAAGAAGAAGGTGTACCGTCATCCGAAGATCCACGCCATCACCGATGCGGCGATCACCCATGTCGACGGCTACGTCGGCAATTTCACCACCACGGTCAAGTCCAAGGGCCGGCTGCGCACCATCAAGCACGGTGCGGCCATCATCGCCACCGGTGCCGCCGAGTACAAGCCGACCGAGTATTTGTACGGCGAGAACGACAAGGTGATGACCTTGCTGGAGATGGAAGGCAAGCTCGCCAGGCAGGACGAAAAGCTGATGGCGGCGGACAGCATGGTGATGATCCAGTGTGTCGGCTGCCGCAACGAGGACCGCAACTACTGCGCCCGCGTCTGCTGCAGCGGTGCCATGAAGAACGCCCTGAAGATGAAGGCGCTCAAGCCGGACGTGGAGATCTACGTGCTCTTCCGCGACATCAGGACCTATGGCTTTCGGGAGGACTATTACCTCGAGGCGTCGCACAAGGACGTCAAGTTCATTCGCTACGAAGCGGAAGACAAGCCCCAACTGGAAGCGCGTGAAGACGGCGGCCGCAGCTTCATCCGTGTGACGGCAGCCGATCCGATCCTGGGCAAGAAGCTCGAACTCGACGTCGATGCCATCATCCTCGCCGCGGCGGTGATCCCCGCCCCGGGCGCCAGCGAACTGGCGCGCATGTTCAAGGTGCCTTTGGGCCCAGACGGCTTTTTCCAGGAAGCCCACGCCAAGCTGCGGCCGGTGGATTTCGCCGCGGAAGGCGTGTACCTCTGCGGCACGGCGCAGTATCCCAAGCACCTGTCGGAGACCATCACGCAGGCTTACGGCGCGGCTGGCCGGGCGTTGACCCTGCTGTCGCGCGACACCGTGGTCGCCTCGGGCGCCGTCTGCGCGGTGAGAAGTGCCGACTGCGTTTCCTGCGGTGCCTGCCTCTCGGTATGCACCTACGGCGCCATCGAGTTTGTAGACACGCCGCGCGGCAAGAAGGCGGTGGTCAATGCCGTGCTGTGCAAGGGCGATGGGCTGTGCGTCGCCAAGTGTCCGACCGCGGCCATCAGCCTGAGCCACTACACGAATGACGAAGTGTTCAACCAGATTGACGCCGCGCTCGCGGAAGTCTGATGCGCGCCGAACTTTGACAACGCCAACTCAAGGTAACCAGAATGGCTGCTCCATCCGAATTCAAACCCCTCATCGTCGGATTCCTCTGCAACTGGTGTTGCTATGGCGGCGCTGATCTCGCCGGCGTCTCCCGCTTCCAGTATCCGCCGTATCTGCGGGTGATTCGCCTGATGTGCTCGGGCCGGGTCGACCTGGAGTTCATCTTCCGCGCCTTCGCCAAGAAGGCCGACGGGGTGTTCATCGGCGGCTGTCATCTCGGCGACTGCCACTACAACCCGGAGGGCAACTACGACGCGCTGGGCAATAGCTTCGTCGCCAAGCGCATCCTGGAGAACGTCGGCGTCAATCCCGACCGGCTGCGCCTGGAGTGGGTCTCTGCCGGCGAGGGCATACGCTTCGCCGAAATCATGAACGAGTTCGGGGCCAAGATCAAAAGCCTCGGCCCCTTCGGCTCGTCGGAAGGTCGTGACGTGGCTGACCTGGAGGCCGGCCTGGAGGCAGCCACGCAACTGGTGCCCTATTACAAGCTGGTCGAACGGGAGCGCTTCCGGGTGCCCAAGCGGACGGAAGACGGCTACCGGGAGTTCTTCGCCCGGCCGGACTACGACAGGCTGTTCAAGGAGCTGGTTCTGGACAAGCTGACCATGGGACGGATCATGGGCGCCCTGCGCGCCGGCCTGGCGACGGCCGACGATGTCGCGCAGAAGCTGAACCTTGATCCGGCGGAGGTTGCCCGGCACACGTACTTGCTTGCGCAACAGGGCATGGTCAAGGTCGACGGCAGCCGGGTGCAGGTCGCCATCGCGGCCTGAAGCGGATCGCAACAAAAGCAAACAGGTGGAACGAACATAATGTGCGAACAGAAAATCGACGGCATCATCGAAAAGTACCGGGGTGAGCCGGGTTCCCTGATTCACGCGCTGGTCGAGATCCAGCACGAGAACCACTGGCTGCCCAGGGAGGTGCTGCACAAGATCGCTGACGCGCTGACCGTGCCCTTCGCCCAGGTCATGCAGATCGCCAGTTTCTACAAGACCTTCAGCCTGACTCCCAAGGGACGCCACGAGGTGCATGTGTGCACCGGCATGACCTGCCACCTGCGCGGGGCGGCCAAGCTGCGGGCGAAGGTGGAAGAACTCACCGGCCTCAAGGACGGGGAGACGGATGCCGAGTCCAGATTCACCTACGAAACCGGCGCCTGCCTGGGCAGCTGCAGCATCGGGCCGGAGCTGATCGTCGACGGCAAGCATTACGGCCGCATGACACCGGAAAAGATCGAAGACGTCCTGAAGCAATACGAGTAGGAACGACTATGCCAAAACTCCAATCAGCGGCTGAACTGGAAAAATTTCGCGCGGAAATCCTGGCCAGCCGGGACCCCGCCAAACCCTGCATCGCGGTCTGCGCCGGTGCCGCCTGCGACGGCATGGACTCGGCGGCGGTTGCCGCTGCCTTCGTGGCCGAAGGCGGCAAGCTGGGTGACAAGATCGAGGTCCGGACTACCGGCTGCCACGGGTACTGCGAGAAGGGGCCCAACGTCGTAGTTACCCCCGGCGACATCTGCTACTTCGAGGTCCAGCCCGGAGACGTGCCCGAGATCATGGCCGCGACCTTGAAGGGCGAGGTGGTCGAGCGCCTGGTGTACCAGGATCCGAACACCGGCGCCAAGGCGGTGCACATGCACGAGGTGCCGTTCTACAAGCATCAGACGCGTCTCCTGATCGGCGACAACCCCAAAATCGACCCGATGCGCATCGACGACTATCTGGCGGTCGGTGGCTACGCCGCCCTGGTCAAGGCCTTGAGCGAGATGAGCCCGGTGCAGGTCCTCGACGAAGTCAAGAAAGCCAACCTGCGCGGGCGAGGCGGCGGCGGCTTTCCGGCGGGCTCGAAGTGGGAGACCACCCGGAATGCGCCGGAGAAGACCAAGTACGTCATCGTCAATGGCCACGAAGGCGAGTCGGCCGCCTTCATGGACCGGGCGATGCTCACCGGCAACCCGCACAAGGTGCTGGAGGGCCTGATCATCGGCGCCTATGCCATCGGCGCGCAAAAGGGTTTCATGTACACCCGCCACGACATGCCGCTGTTGACCAAGCACGTCAGGAATGCGCTGGCCCAGGCGAAGGAATATGGCTTGCTGGGCAAGAACATCCTCGGCTCCGGCTTCGACTTCGAGTGCGAGCTGCACTTCGATGTCGGCATCTTCGTCTCCGGCGAGTCCAGCGCGCTGATGCGCTCGATCGAAGGCAATCCCCCGGAACCACGGCCGAAGTACATCCGCACCTCGGTCAGCGGCATCTGGGACAAGCCGAGCAATCTCAACAACGTCGAGACCTGGGCCAACGTGCCCCAGATCATCACCCGGGGAGCCGACTGGTTCACCAGCATCGGCTCGGAGAAGAGCAAGGGGACCAAGCTGATTTCCCTGTCAGGCAATGTCGTCAATAGCGGCGTGGTGGAAGTCCCCATGGGTACGCCGCTGCGCACCCTCGTCTTCGACATCGGCGGTGGCGTGCGCGACGGCAAGACGCTCAAGGCCATCCATTTCGGCGGGGCCATGGGCGGCTCCATCCCGGCGGACCTGATCGACGCGCCCCTGGATTTCGACGGGATGTCAAAGCTGGGCGCGCCTATCGGCGCCGGCGGCCTGCTGCTGATGGACGAGGATACCGACATGGTGGAAGTGGCGCGTTACCTGATGGACTTCCTGGTCAATGAGTCCTGCGGCAAGTGCGCGCCCTGCCGCGAGGGCATGCCGCAGATGCTGCACATCCTGACCAACCTGACCAAGGGCGAGGGCAAACCAGGCGACCTGGAGCGGCTGGAGGACTTGGCCGAGGTGACGGGATTGGCCAGCCTGTGTGCACTGGGGAAAACCTCTGCCGACCCTCTGAAGAGCATGTTCCGCTATTTCAAGCCCGACTATGAATCGCGAATTGCCGGCGGGAGTGCAGGCAAATGAGCGAACTGACTGAAATTGTTCTGCAGATCGATGGCCAGGAAGTCAAGGCCACGGCCGGCATGACCGTCCTGCAGGCGGCGCAACAGGCGGGCATCACCATCCCGACGCTGTGCCACCACGAAAAGCTCGAGGCCTTCGGCGGCTGCCGCCTGTGCATGGTGGAAGTCGAAGTGCGCGGCTGGAAGAACTACGTCGTGTCATGCCTGTATCCGGTGGCGAAGGACATCATCGTGCGCACCCGGTCGGAGAAGGTGGACAAGATCCGCAAGGTGCTCGTCGAGGAGCTGATGGCCCACGCGCCGGACGCGCCGGAGCTGGTGAAACTGGCCGAGGAGTATGGCGCCGACCGCGACCGATTCGAGAGGGACGCGTCGTTCTGCATAGTGTGCGGACTGTGCGTGCGCTACTGCAACGAGGTCAAGCAGAAGAACGCCGTCGGCTTCATCGACAACGGCGCCCGGCGCGAAATCAGCTTCATTCCGGAAGTCGCCAAGGAGGAATGCTGGGGCTGCCAGGAATGCTTCGCGATTTGCCCGACTTCCTATGCGCAAGCCGCTTACCTGCTGACCGAAGCGCTGGCGTTTCCCGGCCAGCGCAAGGCGCCGATCCACGCCATCAAGCCACCAGAGCCCGTCCGCCGCGTGATTCCCATCATGCCGATCGCGGCGACGACCTAGCCGCCTGATACCGGAAACTCAGGCCAGGACCGGAAGACAGAGGGAGGTTCCGCCGCTGTAACTGCACTGGCTGCAGTTGAAGTAGGCGATGAATCTTTCGCACTTCACGCCCTGCTCGCGCCGGTGCGTCAGCGCCAGTGGCGCTCCGCAATCCGGGCAGGCGCGGAGCATGGCGATGGTCACCTCCATCCCCCGCACCATGGCGCCGTCGCGGGTGCGGAAGTCTTCCTCGAGGACGATCGTGTGGCGCTCGAAAGAGGCGATGCCCCAGCTTTCGAGCTGCTCCAGGAGGTCGTCGAAGAATGCAACCGTCTTCGCCGCCTGCTCGCCGGCGAGTTTCCTTCCGGCGTCGGTGAACATGGATCGCGGCGCCGCCAGAGCGTAAGTAAGTTCGCGGCTCAGCGCCTGTTCGAGGGCATCGACCAGACCGCGTCCGCGCAGGGCTGCCTTGGTAAAGAAGGCGCCCACGCCCAGCGGCCCCAGTTTGTCGAGCCGGTCCGCGTCCTGCACGATGCGGCAGGGACCGATGCAGGGGAGTCGCTCGTCGTAGAGTGCGCGTAGCGAGTCCAGCACCGTCTCGATATCGCTGCGTCCCACGCCGAATTCGGTCAGCATCTTCTCCGCCAGGAGCGCCGCATGCTCTTCTTCCGGTACGCCGTCCTGGTGGTATTCGCCCTCGTGAAACTTGCCTGCATCATGGTAGAGCGCCACGACAAGCGGCAGGAATGAATCGACTCCTTCCATCGCGGCGATCTTGTGCGCAATGGCGGCCGTGCGCCGGGTGTGCTCGAGCAGGAATTCCGATGGCACCTGACCGCTCTCGGCGTTGTATCGCGCCTCTGATTCGACCAGCAGTCTTTCGATCCTGGCATGAAGGCCGGGAAGGCGCGCCTCCAGCACATTGCGCACGTCGTTCATTGTCGTTCCTGGTCCAGGTTCGCCTGGTCGGGGATTTCAGGCCGGATCTTGCGAAAGCAGTTTCGCAGTTCCGTGACGAATAGCGCCGGCTGCTCGAATGCCGCGAAATGTCCGCCTTTCCCCGCCTCGTTCCAGTGAATTATATTGGCGAAGTGGCGTTCCGCCCACCGCCGCGACGGACGGGAAAATTCCTTCGGGTAATGGTCACGCCGACCGGAAGTGCGAGCGGCGTAGTCTTGAAGAAGGCCAGGCTTTCCCAATAAAGCCTGGCCGCTGACGCGGCAGTCGCGGGAAGCCAATACAGCATGATGTTGTCGAGCATGGCGTCACGCGTCAGAGCGCTCTCGGGCTCTCCGCGGTTGTCGGTCCACTCGTAAAATTTCTCGTAGATCCACGCGGCCTGTGCGGCGGGCGAGTCGGTCAGCCCGTAAGCGAGCGTCTGCGGTCGCGTGCGCTGCAGCTTCGCGTAGCCGGAGTCGCTCTGCCGATAGAACTTCATGGAGGCAACGGACGCTTGCTCGGCCGCTGTGAGCTGCAACAAATCATCCTTTCCGGGATAGATCAGCGGCATATTCAAATGTATCCCGGCACATTCGGGGGGAGCGAGCATGCCGATCGCGGTGGTGACGGCGGCGCCCCAATCGCCGCCCTGCGCCAGGAAGCGCTGATAACCGAGCCGCTTCATCAGGGCAATCCAGGCGGCGGCGATGCGCTCGACTCCCCAACCGGTGGTAACCGGCTTGTCGGAGAAGCCGTAGCCGGGCAGCGACGGAATCACGACGTGGAACGCATCGGACGCATTGCCGCCATGCGCGACCGGATCTGTCAGGGGACCGATCACGTCAAGAAACTCGACCACGGACCCCGGCCATCCGTGCGTGAGCATAAGCGGCACGGCGTCGGGGCTGCGGGAACGGACGTGAAGGAAATGAATGCGCAACCCGTCGACGCTGGTTTGGTACTGGCCAAAGTCGTTCAGCCGCACTTCGCAACGTCGCCAGTCATAATCGCGCGCCCAATAATCGCACAGTGCCTTGATGCGATCGAGCGGTACACCCTGGCTCCAGTCGCCGACCGTTTCGCGGTCTGGCCAGCGCGTCCTGGCCAGCCGTGACCGCAGGTCGGCGAGCGCCTCGTCGGCAACGGCCAGCTTGAAAGGGGTGACCGATTCGCTCATGTCTTCCCCCTAGACCCCGTCGCTCTTGAATCGATGCTGCCCGGTGAACAGAAGATAGTGTTTCCCCGTGGCGCGACCAATCAGGGTCAGGCCAATCTTGAGCGCAATGGCGTGCCCCATTTCGGTGAGACCGGAGCGCGAGATCAGGATGGGGATGCCCATCTGCGCGGTCTTGATGACCATTTCCGACGTGAGCCGGCCGGTGGTGTAGAAGAGCTTGTCGTCGCCACGCAGGTTGTTCAGCCACATCTGGCCGGTGATCGCATCGGCAGCATTGTGCCGGCCGACGTCCTCGATGAACATCAGGATCTCTCCATCGGACGCCGCCAGGGCGCAGCCATGGACTGCTCCAGCTTCCTTGTAGATCGAGTCTTGCCGGCGCACGTTGTCGAGCAGGGTGGCCAGCGTTGCTGCGTCCAGGCAAACATCGTCGGGAAGAGCGAGTTCATCGAGACTCTCCATCAGGTCGCCGAACATCGTGCCTTGCCCGCAGCCGCTGGTGACGGTGCGCCGTGCCAGTTGTTTCTCGATATTCGCGCTGCCATTTCGCGTGGTGACGGCGGCTGAGTCGGTTTCCCAATCGACCTGGACTGCGGCGATGTCCTCCAGCCTCGAGACCAATCGCTGGTTGCGCAGGTAGCCCAACACCAGCGATTCGGGCGCGGCACCCAAAGTCATCAGGGTAACGATCTCGCGCTTGTCGAGGTACAGCGTCAGCGGCCGCTCCCTTGGAAGGCGTGTCGGCACGGCCTCGCCGTGTTCGTTGATGGCATCGACGGTGACCGTGGCCGGACGTCCCGCTTCTGTCAGTCGAGGCGTCAGGCCCGATGCCGCCGCCAGGTTTTCGCCGCTGATTTCCGCCATATCCTTTTGTAGGCTCCGCTTTGCCGCTTGGCGAAATTGCAAGTTGCCATGCCGCCGGAAACGAGCTGATCTTTTCGTGATGTGCCAACCGGAAAATAAGCATACACGACATGCAACCCGGACACTTCTTCGTATCGCCGTCTCGCCAGCGCCGACTCTTCGGGAATTCATCTCCGCTGGCTGCTGGCTCGCCGGACCGAACGCCACAAATCAGCAACGGGACGTCCTGCAGAGACGGGCAGCAATATCTCTGTGTATCATTCGGCCAGTCATTCACACTACTGGATCAAGCCATGCTCACCCTCGAAGACGCACAGCGCATCACTCTGGCAGCCCGCCGCGCGGCAGCCGAAAACAACTGGAACGTGGTCATTGCCGTCGTCGATGACGGTGGCCACCTGATTTCACTGGCGCGCATGGACGGCACCCAGAAGGGCTCGGTGCGGGTCGCCGAGCAGAAAGCCAAGACCGCGATAATGTTCAAGCGGCCGACGAAGGTCTTCGAGGACATGGTATTGCAGGGGCGCCCGGTCATGATGACGATGCAGGACGCGATCTGCCTCGAGGGCGGCCTGCCCTTGATCCGTCACGGGGTCTTTGTCGGCGCGATCGGCGTATCCGGCGTCAAGTCGTCCGAGGACGGAATTGTCGCAGCGCAAGGCGCAGCCGCGCTGGACGCATAGCCGGCCGCGCGTGCCGGGCTAGTCCGCAATCATCCGCGCGAATTCCCCGCTGCCGATCAGGCGCTTCAGTTCGCTGGCGCCGCCGACAAGAGTGCCCTTCACAAATACCATGGGGAAGGTCGGCCAGCCGGTCCACATCTTGAGGGCGTTGCGCTGCCGCCACTGGTTCAGATAGCTTCCGTACTCGAGGTACTGGTACGGCGTGCCGAGCGCGTTCAGTGCCTTGCGCGCCTGCCGCGGGAACGGGTTTTGAGCCATGCCGACCACCACCACCTTGTTGGCGGCGATGGCTGCCTGAACTTCCTTCACGATGTCGGCATTGTTGTCGGTGATGGCTTGGTGGATGGCCGGATGAATATGGGCTTCGTCTAGTACGCTGCGACTCATGTGGGGCTCCTCTGTAATCGGGTTTCTTGTTGCAATGGCGGGGCGCTGCCGAACCGGTCCTGGCGGCGATTCTGAAGACTGAACTTTTTTCTACAACCCGCGCGCCCACACCGGGCGCAGCCTGGCCGCCTCCGGGCTTGCGATGGCGGTGCGGATTTCGTCGAGCAGGCGCGGCTTTTCGGTACCCAGGGTGCCTTTCAGCACCAGGCGGTTGGAGACGTGGTCGCTGCGGAATACCGTGCGCCGCAGTTCCAGTGCCGAAATGAAGGCTTCCATTTCGACAAACAGTTCGTGCTGATCGCAAGCTTCCCATTCCGGAAATCCGGCGCGGAAGCGCTGTTCGCCCTGCGGGAAACTCACCACCAGCGTGGCCAGGTATTCCGGCTGCGTGGCATTCGCCAGGCGCGCCGAATTTTGCGCGTGCTGCGGCGACAACGCCTTGCCGCCGAGGCCGTTGAGGATCATGACCGAGCGCCTGATGCCGGCCTGCTGCAATTTGTCCAGCGCTTCGCAGGTGCTGGCGAAGTTCTCGCCCTTGTGCACCTTCGCCAGCACCTCGTCATCACCCGATTCGGCGCCGACATAGGCGATGCTGAGGCCGGCCGCCGCCAGTTCCCTGAGTTCGTCGACCGATTTCTTGCGCAGGTTGCGCGGCAGGCAGTAGCTGGAGACGCGGCGCACCGCCGGCAGGTGTTCGCGGATCGCGCCGAGGATCTCCAGCAGGCGCCGGGTCGGCAGCACCAGGGCATCGCCATCGGCGAGAAACACCCGGCGGATGTCGGTGCCGAAACGCTCGCCGCAGCGCTGCAAGGTCTCCAGCGTTTCCGCTGCGTCGCGGGCGCGGAATTTCTTCTGCGGCGCCGTGTACATCTCGCAGAAGGTGCACTTATTCCAGGAGCAGCCATCGGTGACCGGCAGGATCAAGGACTCCGCTTCGCTGGGCGGGCGGAATACGGGATCGACGTAGCGGATGGGAAAGCCGGCATTCATGTTGCCGATCATGTTACGGGCGTTTGGCCCGGGACGGTATCCCCTTGCGGGATATCGCGTCCGGCGAGAGGTATGATGCGTCGCCTTCCGCATCCTGTGCCGCCACCCCGTGTCCTTTCCCGCCCTGGCTTTTGTCGACCTTGAAACTACCGGCGCCACGGCAGCCGCCGACCGCATCACCGAAATCGGCATCGTCGAAGTCGATGAGACGGGCGTGCGCGAGTGGTCCTGCCTGGTCAATCCGGGCATCCCCATCTCAGGCTTCATCGAGCGCCTGACCGGCATCTCCAACGCAATGGTGGCGCAGGCGCCGCCATTCGCAGACGTTGCCGCGGAGGTCAAGGCACGTCTCGATGGGCGGCTTTTCATTGCCCACAACGCACGCTTCGACTATGGCTTTCTGCGGAACGAGTTCAAGCGCGCCGGCCACGATTTTCACGCCACGGTCCTTTGTACCGTGAAGCTCTCGCGCAAGCTGTTCCCCCAGCACGCCCGGCACAACCTGGACAGCCTGATCGAGCGCCACGGTCTCACCGTGAGCAGCCGGCACCGGGCCCTCGGCGACGCGCGGCTGATCCACCAGTTCTGGACCCGGATGCAGGCCGAGGTGGATCCGGAAAGGCTGTCGGAGATGGTCAAGGCGCTGACGGCCCGACCCAGTTTGCCCGAGGGTCTTGATCCGGCCGCGATCGATGATCTGCCGGATGGCGCCGGCGTCTATATCCTGTACGGCGAGAATGATCTACCGCTCCATGTCGGCAAGAGCAAGGAATTGAAGAAGCGCGTGCTGGCGCACTTCGCTGCCGATCGAGCCGCGGCCCGGGAAACGGACCCGGTGCAGCAGGTGCGACGCATCGAGTGCATCGAAACCGGCGGCGAGATCGGGGCCCAGCTCAAGGCGGCCGCGCTGATCAGGCAATTGCAGCCGGTTCAAGATCGCAGCCAACGGGGTACCGACGCACTCTGTTTCTGGCAACTCGTCGAAGCGCGCGCCGGCGAATGGAGGCCGGTACTGATGCCTGCGTGCGATCTCGACTTCCGGCGGCTGGAACACTTGTACGGTCCGTTCAAGGGCGCCAGGGAAGCCACGCGTACCCTGACCGAACTGGCCAGGGAGCATCGCTTGTGCCACTCGCTGCTCGGGCTGGAAGCACTCACACCGGGCCAGCCGTGTTCTGCGCATCGGCTGCAGCAATGCAAGGGTGCCTGCGTCGGCAAGGAGCCGGTGTCATTCCACAGCGCCCGCCTGATGACGGCGCTGAGCCGCCAGCGGCTGGCACCCTGGCCGTTCGCGGGACCGGCATGGATCAGGGAAGGCGACGAGGTGCATTTGATCGACCACTGGCGCCATCTTGGTACGGCGCATAGCGAAGCGGACTTGCATGTCCTGCTCGACACGCCACCGCCTGCTTTTGACCGCGACAGCTATCGGATACTGGTCAAGGCGGCTGACCGCATGACGGCGAGCCGGGTTTAGCGCGCTTCCGCAACGGTCTTGCTGCGCAGCCGCGCCAGGCGGTCCTTGATATCCGTCATGGCCGCAGCGGCGGCTCTTTCGCCCTCGAGCACGGCGCGGTGGCGACCGGCGAAATCGGTGGCGGGCAACTCGGTCGTGACCGGGCGAATCACGATGTCCGCGTCGGCTGTCTCATAGCGGCCGATCGATCGGCCCATGATGGCGAAGGTTTGCAGCAGTACGTCGAGCGTGCTCGAGGTGCGTGCGTCGCGCGGATTGACCGAGATATCCACCGCAATCACGAAGTTGGCGCCGAGGCTGCGCGCGGCACGTACCGGTATCGGGCTGACCAGGCCGCCATCGACATACTCGTGGCCGTTGATGCTTACCGGCTGGAACACGCCGGGTACCGCGGACGAGGCGCGCACCGCCATGCCGGTATTGCCGGTGCGAAAGAGGACGGATTCACCGGTCTTCAAATCAGTGGCGACGACGGCGAAGCTGCGTGGCAGCTTTTCCAGGGGCCGGTTCGCCACCGCGCGATTGACAAAGTTCTGCATCGCTTCGCCCTTGAACACGCCTCGATCGGGCATGGACCAGTCGCCGAGCTGGCTTTCGTCGATGTCCAGCGCGATCTTCTGCAATTCGAAGCCGGAGAGCCCGGCAGAATACAGCGCGCCAACCACCGCGCCGGCGCTGGTGCCGACCACGATGTCCGACACGATGCCCTGCGCTTCGAGCGCCTTGATCACCCCGATATGGGCGAAGCCTCTCGCTGCGCCGCCGCCGAGGGCGAGGCCGATTTTGACGGGCACCGGCACCGGTGCCGGCGGTGGTGCCGGCTTCTCGCCCAGCAAGGCGCAGCCGGGCAGAAATGCCGCGGCGAGGACGATGAGCAGGAGGCGGGGGTCAGCCAACATGGTGGCAGCCAAAAACCATGGGCGCTGCCCCGGTCCAGGGATGGTGCGTTAAAGCCTAGCTCGACGCGCCGGGCTTCCTGCCGGGGCTCTTGGGCGGAATGTAGCCCGCCACCCGGCAGAGCACGGCTTCGATCTTCTCGCCGTTGTTGAATCGGGTGACGCTGCACTTGGAGATCTCCCCGCGTGCCGAGAGGTCGGAAATCGAGCGGCGCACCTTTGCCAGCGAAAGCCCTGTCGCGGCGGCGATTTCCGAGTCGAAGCGCTGACCGTTGTCTTTCAGGTATTGCATGATTTCTTGCATATCAGATGCTCCGCTTGAAGGTGAAAACATGGTATCCACCCCTTCATTCATCAAAACAACCTACCAGGTGCCTGCCATCCAAAACGACGGAAAGCGATCAGCCGCCAACTTCTGCAACCCCGCCAAGTGCTGGTGGGCCCAGCGAGACTCGAACTCGCAACCAAAGGATTATGAGTCCTCTGCTCTAACCATTGAGCTACAGGCCCTTCGTCGAACTGCAACGGCTCGCGTTGCCTGAGCCGTTGGTACTGCGCGATCAGGTTTCGGAATCGAGGAAGCTGCGAAGTTTTTCCGAGCGGGTCGGGTGACGCAGCTTGCGCAATGCCTTGGCTTCGATCTGGCGGATGCGTTCGCGGGTCACATCGAACTGCTTGCCGACTTCTTCCAGCGTGTGATCGGTGTTCATTTCGATGCCGAAGCGCATGCGCAGCACCTTGGCCTCGCGCGGCGTCAGGCTGTCCAGCACCTCCTTGGTCACCTCGCGCAGGCTGGCAAACAGCGCAGCATCGCCGGGCGACAGCGTGCCCTGGTCCTCTATGAAATCGCCGAGGTGGGAATCGTCATCGTCGCCGATCGGCGTTTCCATGGAAATCGGCTCCTTGGAAATTTTGAGGATCTTGCGGATCTTTTCCTCGGGCATTTCCATCTTCACCGCCAGGGTCGCCGGATCTGGCTCGAGTCCGGTTTCCTGAAGGATCTGGCGGCTGATGCGATTCATCTTGTTGATGGTCTCGATCATGTGCACCGGGATGCGAATGGTGCGCGCCTGGTCGGCAATCGAGCGCGTGATGGCCTGCCGGATCCACCATGTGGCATAGGTCGAGAACTTGTAGCCGCGACGGTATTCGAATTTATCCACCGCCTTCATCAGGCCGATGTTGCCTTCCTGGATCAGGTCGAGGAACTGCAGGCCGCGATTGGTGTATTTCTTGGCAATCGAGATCACCAGGCGCAGGTTGGCCTCGGTCATCTCGCGCTTGGCGCGGCGGGCCTTGGCTTCGCCGGTGGACATCTGCTTGTTGATGTCCTTGAGTTCCTTCAGCGGGATGCCGATGCGGCGCTGCAGGTCGATCAGCCTCTGCTGTTCTTCGAGGATGTTCGGCGCGGCACGCATCAACTGCGCGCAATAGGGCTTGTTCGCCTGCACTTCGTGCTTCAGCCATTCCATGTCGGTCTCGTGGCCGGGGAAGGTCTTGATGAACTGCGCGCGCGGCATGTGCGCCTTGTCGACGCAGAGATGCAGAATCTTGCGCTCGTGGCTGCGAACCGCTTCGACGATGCCGCGCACCGAGTCGCACAGGCGCTCGATCGACTTGGCGGTAAAGCGGATATTCATCAACTCGTCGGAAATCTGCTTCTGCAGGCGCAGATAGCCCTTGTCCAGCGAGCCCTTCTTCGCCAGCGTCGGCTGCAGCTTGCTAAACAGCGCATGGATGACCGAGAAGCGCTCCAGGGCATCCTGCTTGAGTTGCAGCAGCGAAGCGGATATCCGTGCGCTGCCGTCGTCGTCCTCGTCCTCGGTATCCTCTTCGACTTCCAGTTCTTCGTCTTCGGCCAGCGCCTCGATGTCTTCGTCGGAGGCGTTCGGGTCGATCAGGCCATCGACCAGTTCGTCGATGCGCATTTCGTCGCGCGCCACCTTGCCGGCTGTTTCCAGTATCTCGGCGATGGTTGTGGGGCAGGCTGAAATCGCCATGATCATGTGCTTGAGGCCGTCCTCGATGCGCTTGGCGATTTCGATTTCGCCCTCGCGGGTGAGGAGTTCGACCGAGCCCATTTCGCGCATGTACATGCGCACCGGGTCGGTGGTGCGGCCAAATTCGGAATCGACCGTGGACAGCGCCTGCTCGGCTTCTTCCTCGACCTCGGTGACATCCACCGGCGCCGGCGCGGTCTCGTTCAGCAACAGGTCATCAACGGCAGGCGCTTCGTCGAACACCTGGATGCTCATGTCGTTGAAGGTGGAGATGATCGATTCGATCTGCTCCGCATCCACCAGATCGTCGGGCAGATGGTCGTTGATTTCGGCGTAGGTCAGGTAGCCACGCTCCTTGCCCAGCGCGATCAGGTTCTTCAGCCGCGTGCGCTTGGTGTCGAGGTCGATCAGCTTCGCTTCGGGGGCGATCAGCTTTTCCCTGCCTTTGCGGCCGCGCGACTCGGCGATGGCCTTGGCCGCCGATTTGGCGGGTACCGGCTGCGCTGCAGGCTTGGGCGGTACGGCTGCCGGAACCGCAGCAGGCTTGGCAGCCTTGGCAGGAGCAGCCTTGGCAGCCTTGGCAGCCTTGGCAGGAGCTACCTTGGCAGGAGCTACCTTGGCAGAAGCGGCCTTGGCTGGGGTGACTTTGGCGTGCGCCTTCGCCGGGACTTTGGCAGCGTGTTTTGCCGGAGCTTTGCTGGCAGCCTTGGCGGCGGGCGCTTTCGACGCGGCTTTGGCCGGAGCGGTCTTCCTGGCGGTGGTCTTGACGGGGGCAGGCTTTTTCGCCGGCGCGGGTTTTTTTGCGACCGGTTTGGCGGCTGCCTTCGACTTGCTATGCTTCGCGATTTCCTTCGGCATGACTATCCTCGGCTAGAACGCGATTGCGGCGCTGTCGGTCAGGGGAACGCCGCGACGTGCGCGGACAGGCCAACTCAGCGCGCCGTGAAAGCGCTGGGGAACCATTAAGTATATCACACAGGGCTGCCGGTCGTCGAGGACGCGCCGGGCCGCTTCCTTGCCAGCAGGTCCGCCAGTCGTTGCCGCTCTTCCGGGCTCAAGCCCTGCCTGGCGCGCGCGGTCAGCTCTTCGATCTCTGCGGTAAGGGCCGTGTGGCGCAAGCGCACCACGGAATCGTTGAACATCGCTTCGAGCGCGGCGAAATCGACTTCTTCCACCATGTTTGCCGCGATGGCGGCAATCAGTGCCTCGTGCGGCGTATCGCGGAAAAACTCCAGGAGCATGCCGAAACCGCCGGTGGGAAGTTCCCCGTGCTCGATGGCGTCGGCGATGGCGCTGAGCGCCTCGCCCTCCACCCGTTCGCGGTCGATCAGTTCCAGCGGCAGGCGCGCCGCCCATTCCGGCTTGTGCAGCACGATTTGCAGCAGCTTGTATTCGACGGAAGAGGGTATCGGACGTTGCTTCATCTGCGCGGGCGCGTAGCGGTTGCGCGCCAGCGGCTTGAGGCCGCACTCCGCCTCGACTTCCGCCTGCGATACTTGCGCGCGATGGGCGATTTCCTTGGTCAGCTGGACCCGCAGTATCGGCGCCGTCATTTTCTGCAACAGCGGCTTTGCCGCGTGCACCAGCATCGCGCGACCCTCGGCGGTATTCGGGTTGGTCTGCTTGACCAGTTCGCGCAGGAGGAATTCGCTCAGGCGGGTGGCACTACGGGTCTGGTGCACGAAGGCTTCCTTGCCATGCTCGCGGATGAACTCGTCCGGGTCCTGATTGCCCGGCATCTGGAGGATTTCGACGGTCTTGTTGTCGGCCAGGTGGCCCAGGCTCACTTCCATGGCGCGCCATGCGGCGCGATCGCCTGCGCTGTCGCGGTCGAAACAGAAGACCACGCGGCTGGCCTGTTTCAGAAGTTTCTGTACGTTTGCGTCGGTAGCTGCCGTGCCGAGCGTGGCGACCACGTTTTCGACACCGCTTTGGACCAGTCCGACGACGTCCATGTAGCCTTCGACCACCAGCACCGTGTCCTCTTCCTGGATGGCCTTGCGCGCCTGCGGTAGGCCGTAGAGTTCGCGGCCCTTCTCGAACAGCGGTGTTTCCGGCGAATTCAGGTACTTCGGCTCGCCTTCGCCGATCACCCGGCCGCCGAAGCCGATCACGTTGCCGCGCGGGTCGAGGATGGGAAACATCACCCGGTCGCGGAAGCGGTCGTAGCGGCGTCCCTGGTCATTGACGATGACCAGGCCGCATTCGACCAGGGCCGGGTCGTTGTAATCGGGAAAGGCCTGCTGCAAGCCCTGCCAGCCGTCGGGCGCGTAGCCGAGCGCGAATTTCGCCGCGATTTCACCCGTCAGGCCGCGGTTCTTGAGGTAGTCGACGGCTTTCGGTGCGGCCTTCAATTGCTCGCGGTAGAAGTGCATGGCGCGTGCC
>JANXRC010000146.1 GCA_025353195.1 Rhodocyclaceae bacterium | reverse complement strand
CCAGCTTGAGACCGCGCTGCGTGCGGCGCCGGATCGCCGTCACGCCAGCGCCGACTTTTGCCAGATCGATTTCGCCGACCCGGCGCCCGATGGCCCAAGTCCCGGGCATCAGGGTCACCGCATGCAGGCGCGGCTGGTCGGCATCGGCCAGATGGGCTCCAGCGTCGGTGGCACCGTGAAAGAAGCCGCGCAGCAGGGCGTAGTGGTGTTCCCGCATCTCGCGCAAACGCATGATCACCTTGCGCATCGGGATGCCGGAAAGCGCCAGCGCATGGGTGGCCAGCATCACGCTCGATTCGAGGGCTTCCGGCACCACTTCGGCGGCACCGGCGGCGTAGAGCTTTTCGACATCGTCCTGTTCTCTGGCCCGCGACACGATGGGAACATCGGGGCGCAACTCCCTGACCCGGTGGATCACCCGCAGCGCGGCATCGATGTCGGCAAAGGTGATGATCACCACGCTGGCCCGCGACAGGCCCGCCGCCAACAGGGTTTCCTTCTTCGACGAATCGCCGTAGGAAACCGCTTCGGCCGCCATGCTGGCTTCACGCACGCGCTCGGGGTCGAGGTCGAGGGCCATGAAGGAAACCCCTTCGGCCTCGAGAAAGCGCGCCAGATGCTGACCGGTGCGGCCGTAGCCGCAAAGAATTGCATGCTTGTCGGATGCCAGCGACTGCGCGGCAAGCTGCGTCAGTTGCATCGAGCGCAGCAGCCATTCCGAAGCGACGAAACGAAACACCAGCCGGTCGGAGAAATGCACGATCAGCGGCGCCAGCAGCAGCGAGAGCACCATGGCCGCCAGCACCGGCTGCAGCATCGCGGCGCTGAGCAAATTCACGTCGCCGCTGCGCGCCAGAACCACAAAGCCGAACTCGCCACCGGCGCATAGCCACAATCCGCTGCGCAGCGCGGTGCCCGGCGAACTGCCCATGAGCCTGGACATGACGCCGACGATCACCAGCTTGAGCACCACCAGCGCCATCAGGATGCCTGCCACCAGCGACCACTGGCCGAGGATCTGCGGCACATTGAGACGCATGCCGATGGCCACGAAAAACAGGCCCAGCAACACATCGCGGAAGGGCTTGATGTCTTCTTCCACCTGATAGCGGTATTCGGTTTCACCGATCAGCATGCCGGCGGTAAAGGCACCCAAGGCCAGCGACAAACCCGCGAGTTCGGTCAGCCAGGCGAGACCGAGAGTGATCAGCAGCACATTGAGCATGAACAACTCGGCGGACCTTCTGCGCGCCACCAGATAGAACCAGGCGGACAAGACGCGCTGACCGATGAACAGCACCAGTGCGAGCAGGACCGTGGCCTTGAAGGCTGCCACCAACAGAGCCTGAGCCATGGCCTCGAGAGGTTGCGACAGAGCGGGGATCAGGACCAGCAGCGGTACCACGGCGATGTCCTGGAACAGCAGGACGCCGATCACCTCGCGACCGTGCGGCGCATCCAGTTCGCCGCGTTCGGTCAGCAGCTTGGACAGCATGGCCGTCGATGACATCGCCAGTGCGCCGCCCAGCGCGATACCGGCCAGCCATGGAATACCGGCGAACCGGGCGAGGAGAGTCGCCACCAGTACGGTCACCAGTACCTGCAGCAGGCCCAGGCCGAAGACGATGCGTTTCATGCTGTAGAGCCGCGCCAGCGAAAACTCGAGGCCGATGCTGAACATCAGGAACACCACGCCGAATTCGGCCAGATGCCGCGTTTGCTCTGTATCGGGCACCCAGCCCGCAGCGTTCGGCCCCAAGGCTGCGCCCACCAGCAGATAACCCATGATCGGCGGCAGGCCGAGCATGCGGAAGATCACCACGACGACCACGGCGGCGGCGGGCAACAGCAGAATGAGTGGCAGGGTGTCGGTCATGGAACAGGCAAGGGAACAATAAGGGGAGAAGCCAGGCCGGCGCGGTTGCTATAATTTGGCTTCATCATGATAAACGTCAGGACCCGATGAACCAAGCCACCAAGCCGCCGGAATTTTCGTCAAAGGTTCGCGCCCGCGACGATGATCGTGCCGTGGTCATGGGCCGCCAGGTGCTGGAGATTGAAGCAGCGGCCGTGGCCGCGCTGGCCCGGCGACTGGACGGCGAGTTTGCCGCCGCCGTGGCCCTGATCCTCGAAAGCCATGGCCGCGTGGTGGTCAGCGGCATCGGCAAGTCAGGCCATATTGCCCGCAAGCTGGCCGCCACCTTCGCCAGCACCGGCACTCCGGCCTACTTCGTACATGCCGCCGAAGCCGTGCATGGCGATCTGGGCATGATCACCCGCGATGACGTGCTGATCGCCATTTCAAATTCCGGCGAGAACGACGAGTTGCTGACCATCGTGCCGCTGGTGAAGCGCCTGGGCGGAAAATTGATTGCCATCACCGGCAACGAGACATCGTCTCTGGCACAGGAAGCCGACATCCATCTCGACGCCCGCGTCGATCAGGAAGCCTGCCCGTTGAACCTGGCGCCGACCGCCAGTACCACCGCCGCACTGGCTCTCGGCGATGCACTGGCCGTCGCCCTGCTCGACGCCCGCGGTTTCGGTGCCGAGGACTTTGCCCGTTCCCACCCCGGCGGCGCGCTGGGCCGCAAGCTGCTGACTCACGTGGGCGATGTAATGCAGGTCGATGTGCCAACTCTTGCCGAAAACGTCTCAGTTCCCGTCGCGCTGGCGGCGATGACGCGAGGCGGCATGGGTATGGCCGTGATACTTGATGCGGCCGCGAATATCACCGGCATCTTTACCGACGGCGACCTGCGTCGCGCCATGGAACGGCTCGGTGACTTGCGCTCGACCCTGGTGGCCGAGGTCATGACCCGCCATCCCCACAGCATAGGGTCCCGCCGCCTTGCGGTAGAGGCGGTGGAGATGATGGAAGCCAACAAGATCAACCAGCTGCTAGTGAAGGACGATGCCGGCGCGCTGTGCGGGGCACTGAACATGCACGACCTGTTCCGGGCGAAAGTCGTCTGATGACCAAGCGTATGGCCAAGGCCATGACCACGACGGCCGACAAAGCCGCCCGGATTGTCCTGATGGGGTTCGATGTGGATGGAGTGCTCACCGACGGCACCCTCTACTTCAGCTCGCAGGGCGACGAGATCAAGGCCTTCTCCAGCCTGGACGGCCATGGCCTGAAGATGTTGCAGCAGGCCGGCGTCGAGGTGGCCCTCATCAGCGGGCGCAGTTCGCGCGCGCTTGAACTGCGCGCCGCAAACCTCGGCGTCAAAGAGCTGCACATGGGCGTCGCGGACAAGCGCGCGCTGCTGACCGGACTCGCGGCACAGCGCGGAATAGAACTCGCGCAAACCGGCTACATGGGCGACGACGTGGTCGACCTGCCCGTCCTGCGCAGCTGCGGCTTTTCCGCCGCGGTCGCCGACGGGCACGGCGAAGTCCTTACTCGCGTCGATTACGTCGCGACCAGGGGCGGCGGCCGTGGCGCCGTGCGCGAAGTCTGCGACCTGATACTGCGCGCCCAGGGAAAGTGGGATGCGGCCATGGCGGAATACCTGGCATGAAGGATCGCGCCGCCTCGCTTTTCCCGCTGGTCATGTTGCTGCTGCTGGCCGCGCTCACCTTCTGGCTCAACCGGGTGATCCAGGGCGACAATCCGCACGGTCCGCAGCGCCACGATCCCGACTACTGGGTCGACCGTTTCGAGGTGCGTCGCTTCGATATCGACGGCAAGCTGCAACATACCGTCGTCGCCGACAAGCTTCTGCATTACCCTGACGACGACACGACGGTCGTCACCACGCCGCACGTCACCTATCATCAACAACCGCCGAGCGAAATATTCGCCCGCATGGCCTTCATCGGCAAGGATGGCAAGGAAATCGATCTGTCGATAACGTCCGCGTGATTCGGCACAGCGCAGAGACCGATTCGCCACCCACCATGCTTGAAACCAGGACCCTGAAGATTCTTCCCGATGACGAAAAGGGACACACCGATGATCCGGTGGTCATTACCCAGGGCAAGAGCATCATGAATGGCAGCGGACTCGACATTGACAACAGATCCGGCATGACGGTGCTGCGCGGCCGCGTTACCGGGACCCTCTATCGCAACCAGACCAAGACACCATGAAACCTTTTCTTCGACTCGCCACCATTGCCGGCATTGCCGGCGTCATGTTTTCCGCAACTGTGGCAAGGGCGGAAAAAGCCGACCGCGACAAGCCGGTCAATATCGAAGCTGACCGGGTCTCCGTCGATGACGTGAAGAAGGTCCAGGTCTTCGAAGGCAACGTACAACTGGTCAAGGGCACGCTTATCATCCGCGCCGAGCGCATCGTCGTCACCCAGGACGACGACGGCTATCAGCGCGGCGTTGCCACCGGCACCGCCAGCGTGCCGCCGCACTTCCGGCAGAAGCGCGAGGGTCAGGACGAATACATCGACGGCGAAGGCGAGCGCATAGAGCACGACGCCAAGGCCGAAAAGACCGAGTTTTTCAATCGTGCCTGGGTCAAGAGCGGGCTCGACGAAGTTCGCGGCCAGTTCATTTCCTATGACGCCAAGACCGAGAACTATTTCGTCACCAGCGGCCCCAACGGTACCCGCGCCAAGCCGGGCAGCACTGAGCGCGTCCGCGCCGTGATCCAGCCGAAGAACCAGGATGCGGGCACGGTGACACCGCCGCGGCCCGCCGCCGCCCTCGCCCCGGTACTCAAGGGCGCGCCCGACATCGCCAACCCTCGTCAGGAGACCGCGCAGTGACTTACGCAAACATCATCGTCGAAACCCGTGGCAAGGTCGGGCTCATCACGCTCAACCGGCCCAAGGCCCTCAACGCGCTCAACGACAACCTCATCGACGAAGTCGGCGCTGCCCTGGACAGCTTCGAGGCCGATGAAGATATAGGCTGCATTGTCCTCACCGGCTCCGAAAAGGCCTTCGCCGCCGGCGCCGACATAGGCGTCATGGCCGGCTGGGACTTCATGGACGTCTATAAGGCCAATTACATCAGCCGCAACTGGGATCGCATCGCCCGCTGCCGCAAGCCGGTCGTTGCCGCAGTGGCGGGATTCGCGCTGGGTGGCGGCTGCGAACTGGCGATGATGTGCGACATGATCTACGCCGCCGACACCGCCAAGTTCGGCCAGCCCGAAATCAAGCTCGGCATCCTCCCCGGCTCCGGCGGCACGCAGCGCCTGCCGCGTGCCGTGGGCAAGGCCAAGGCCATGGACATGTGCCTTACCGCCCGTTTCATCGATGCCCAGGAGGCCGAGCGCGCCGGCTTGGTGGCGCGCATCGTCGCCGCCGACAAACTGCTCGAGGAAACGCTGGCGGCCGCAGCAGCCATCGCCGGTTTCTCGTTGCCGGTCGTGATGATGATCAAGGAATCGGTCAATCGCGCCTACGAATCCAGCCTGCAGGAAGGCCTGTTGTTCGAGCGCCGCACCTTCCATTCGGCCTTCGCCCTGGCCGACCAGAAGGAAGGCATGGCAGCCTTCGTCGAAAAGCGAAAGCCGGTCTTCCGCGACTGCTGAGCGCTGTTTCGCATCGCACCATCAAAGGCCCGTTCGGGCCTTTTTTGTTTTATCAACCTATTGTTTTAACTAGGTTACTTATGGGTCAATCTTTTTTGTTGCAATGCACCAAAAAACTCTTGACATGGCAATTTTCACACCTATAATACGAACCATGATGCACTGCACCATCACCCGCAAATAGGGGTGAGCCTGACCCAAAGAACATTTTGTTTGCCGACCGTTTCGACACCATCTTCAGGAGATCACCATGAACGCCACCACCGAACAATTCGCCAGCGCCAACAAGGCCAACGTAGAAACCCTGCTGACCATTGCCAACACGGCATTCGCCAGCGCCGAGCGCCTTGCCGCACTCAACCTCAACACCGCCCGCGCCATGCTGGAAGACAGCGTCGCCAGCGCCAAGGCTTTGCTCGGCGTCAAGGACGTCCAGCAGTTGATCGCCATGCAAACCACGCTGGCCCAGCCCGCTGTTGAAAAAGCCGTCGCCTACTCGCGCAGCGTGTACGAGATCGCCACCCAGACTCAGGAAGAACTGTCCAAGGTCGTCGAAGGCCAGTTTTCCGAAATCAACAAGAACGTATCTTCCGCCCTCGACAAGGCCGCCAAGAACGCCCCGGCTGGTTCCGATGTCGCCGTGGCCGCCGTGAAGTCGGCGATCGCCGCCGCCAACTCGGCCTACGACAGCATGACCAAGGCTGCCAAGCAAGTCGCCGAAATCGCTGAAGCCAATGTCGCTGCCGCCACCACCGCTACCGTCAAGGCTGCCGGCGGTTCCGCGCCGAAGGCCAAGAAAGCCGCCTAAGCGAGTTTCGCAACGTCTCCTCCTCCGGCCCCGCAAAAGGGCTGGTTTCAGACCCGATGCCGCAAGGCCTCGGGTCTTTTTTCGCCTGCCCCCGAAGGGGAATCCCAGGCGGGCAAAGCCCCGTCCCTTAAAGCGCGGACGGTATCTCAGGATATTGTCGAAGCAAGAGTCGGCGCTGTCAGGACGGCAATTACAGAGCCCGCAGCCGTTCGCCGGCCGCTGCCAGCGTGGCCTCGTTCTTGGCAAAGCAAAAGCGAATCACGCGCTGATCGTCGCCGTCCGGATTGAATGCCGAAACGGGAATCGCCGCGACGCCGTGCTCGGTGGTGAGGCGCTGGACAAAGCTTGTATCCGGCTCGTCGCTGATCGCGGCATAGGTCGCCAGCTGGAAATACGTGCCGGCGCAGGGCAGCAGGACAAAGCGCGAGCCTGCAAGCTGCTGGCGAAAGAAATCGCGCTTGGCCTGGTAGAAGCTCGCCAGGTTGTCGGCAAACTCGGGATGCTCGCGCATGAAATCAGCCAGTGCCAGTTGCGCCGGATGGTGCACCGTAAAGACGATGAACTGGTGCGCCTTGCGAAACTCGTTCATCAATGCACGCGGCGCCAGGCAATAGGCGACCTTCCAGCCGGTGACGTGATAGGTCTTGCCGAAACTCGAGATGACGAAGCTGCGCTCGCGCAGACCCGGATAGCGCGTCACGCTTTCATGTCGCACTGCTCCCGCTCCGCCGCCGTTCTGGTCGAACACGACATGTTCGTAGACTTCGTCGCTGACCACGACGATTTCCGTGCTCCGCACCAGGGTTTCCAGCATCGCCATGTCGTCTGCCGACCACACCGAGCCGCTCGGGTTATGCGGCGAATTGATGATGATCATGCGCGTGCGCGGCGTAATCAGCGCGCGCACTTCGTTCCAATCGGGCTTGAACTCGGGAAAACGCAAATGGGCGAACACCGCGTGGCCGCCGTTGAGTTCGATGCCAGGCACATAGGAGTCATAGACCGGCGCAAACACGATTACCTCGTCGCCCGGCCTGACGCAGGCGGCGATCGCGGTGTAGATCGCCTGCGTCGCGCCGGCCGTTACCGTCACCTCGCTTTCCGGATCGTAGGCCGCGAGATACAGCCGCGCGACCTTTTCCGCGATCGCCTCGCGCAACGACGGCACACCGGCCATGGGCGGATACTGGTTGGCGCCGGTCGCCATGTGATGCGTCACGCGCTCCAGCAACAGCGGCGACGGCGAAAAATCGGGGAAGCCCTGCGAAAGGTTGATCGCACCATGTTCCGCGGCAAGCCGCGACATGACGGTAAAAATCGTGGTACCGACGTTTGGCAGGCGGGATGGCAGGTACAGCGTCATGGCGGATAAATGGGATGGAATGGCGCGCGCTCTGCACTTCGCGCCGGCTGCGGCGACCTGGCCGCGGGACTCAAGCCAATCCGAGCAGCTCCACTTCGAACACCAGCGTCGCATTGGGCGGAATCACGCCACCGGCGCCACGACTGCCGTAGCCCAGTGTGGGCGGGATGGTCAACTTGCGCGCGCCGCCAATCTTCATGCCCTGGACGCCCTCATCCCAGCCGGCAACGACGTGCCGGCCGCCGAGCGGGAACTCGAATGGCTCATTGCGATCCTTGCTCGAATCGAATTTCGTACCGTTGGTAAGCCAGCCCGTGTAATGCACGGAAACCATCTGCCCGGCACAGGCTTCCGCACCTTCGCCGACAACCAGTTCTTCAATGACAAGACCGCTCGCCGTGGTGATCTGACTCATTGCGTTGCTCCAGATTGTTGATTGATCAATGCTTGCATTATGCCTGAGAGGCCGGGCTCAGCCGCGGCCCAAAGATCCCCTCGACTTCTGCTGGCGGCAACGGACGCGAGAACAGATAGCCCTGAAACTGCTCGCAGCCCAGTCCGACCAGCACATCGAGCTGCTCGCGGGTTTCCACGCCTTCCGCCAGCGTGGTGAGGCCGAGACTCTTTGCCAGACCGACGATCGCCGAGACTATGGCCGCATCTTCGGGATCGGACGTCAGGTCGCGCACAAAGCTCTGGTCGACCTTGAGCTTGTTCACCGGAAAGCGCTTGAGGTAACTCAGGCTAGAATACCCTGTGCCGAAATCATCAATGACCAGCCGCACACCCATGGCGGCAATTTCCTGCAGCTTGGACTGGGTTTCCGCGATGTCGTGCATGAGGGTCGACTCGGTGATTTCCAGTTCCAGCAGCCGGGCCGGTTGCCCCGTATCCGCAAGGATGCGGCGCAGGGTCTCGACCAGATCCCTTTGTCGGAACTGGCGCGGCGACAGATTGATCGAAACGGGCAGCAGCGCCCGCCCCTCCTGCTGCCAGGCCCGATTCTGGCGCAGCGCCTCGCCCAGCACCCATTCACCGATCGGCAGTATGAGCCCGGTTTCCTCCGCGATCGGTATGAACTCGTCCGGCTCGATCAATCCCTGCTCCGGATCGCTCCAGCGCACCAGCGCTTCCATTCCGCATACGGCGCGGCGCGGCCAATCGATCAGGGGCTGATAGTGCAGCAGCAGCTGCCCCGTCTCGATGGCCTTGCGCAGTCTGTTCTCCATGGTAAAAAAGTGCGCGGCCTGCTCTTTCATCTGTCCGGCAAAGAACTGGAAGTTATTGCGCCCGGCCTCCTTGGCGTGATACATCGCCGTGTCGGCGTTTTTCATGAGGGCGAAAACCTCGTCGCCGTCATCGGGGAAAATGCTGATGCCGATGGATGACGTGATGCGCAACTGGTAACTTCCGATACTCACTGGCAACGCCAGCGCCCCGAGGATCTTCTCCGCCACCTGTACGGCATCGTCGGGCGAGGAGATCTCGTGTAATACGACAACGAACTCGTCGCCGCCCAGGCGCGACACGGTATCGACTGCCCGCACCACACTCACCAGACGCTGTGCCACCTCTTTAAGCAGTTCATCGCCGATGGCGTGGCCGAGAGTATCGTTGACGCTCTTGAAACGATCAAGATCGAGAAACATCACTGCGACCCGATGCCGGCTGCGCTGCGCCTGCGCCAAGGCCTGTTCCAACCGGTCATGCAGCAGGATGCGATTGGGCAGGCCGGTCAGACTGTCATGGTGGGCGATATGCCAGATGCGCTGTTCGGCCTGCATCCGCTCGAACACCTCCTCCTGCAGCAGCGAGTTGGCGCTCGCCAGTTCGGCGGTGCGCTCGACCACCCGCTGCTCGAGTTCTTCATGGGCGCGCAGCAGCGCTTCCTCCGCCTGATGGCGTTCGGTGACATCCTCGAAAATCCACGTCAAGTCGACGCTGTCGGTCTGGCTCGCGACCTGACGTCCGGTGGCGCGTACCCAGAACGCATGGCCATCCTTGTGGCGCACGCGGGTCTCGCCGATATACGTACCGCCGGCCATGATTACCGGAAATGCCGCCGCGCCGTAACCCTGGTAGTCATCCTCGTTCAGAAAGAACACCCGCGTCGACCGCCATGCGAGTTCCTCCGGCTGATAGCCGAAGATTTCGGCCAATTTCTTGTTGTAGCGCTGCACCATGCGGTCCCTGACGAACAGGATGCCCACCGCCGCGTTATCGAAGATCATCTGCTGTTCGTCGAAGGCCTGCCTTGCCCGCTCTTCGGCCTCGCGCGTCGCGGTGAAGTCCTCTGCAATCCAGACCGAACCTTCATGCGGCTGCGCCGGGTCAAAGGCACTGCCGCTCACGCGCAGCCAGACCGGCTTGCCGTCGCGGCGCTGTGACAATTGCTCGCGATGATGCACCGCACCGGCGGCGAACTCGGCATAGATCTGTTCGCCCGTGCTCTGAAATTCCTCCTCGGTGGTAAACAGCCGTCGCGCCGACTGCCCGGCCAGGGAACCCGCCGGCAGATCGAACAGTTCTTCGAAACGACGGTTGCAGCGAACGAAAACGCGGTTGCGTACGACCGCAATTCCGACCGACGCAGTATCGAGAATTGCCGACAGTTCGCGCGTACTGCGTTCGAGCGCAGAGATCATCAAGCGGTCTTCGCCGATGTCCTCGATGATCCACAAGGTGCCGTCTCTGGGATGATCCGGATCGACCGCCTTGGCCGAAACACGGCACCAGAACAAGCTGCCGTCCTTGCGCTTGAGTTGAGTTTCGGTACGGAAAGATCCCCCGGCGGCCAGGACGGGCCCGGCCTCGCGTCCCAGCGCAGAGTAGGCCGCCTGATCGGCATACAGAATCAGCGCGGACTGGTCGACAAATTCATCCAGCGAGTAGCCGAACATTTCTGCGCACAGGCGATTGGCCTGAATCAGCCGGCGATTGTGGGTGACCAGGATGCCGACCGTGGCGTTCTCGAAAATCGCGTTGAGTTCGAGTACGGCCGTCTTGGGCGCCAGAACGATCGGGCCGCCCTTCATCACGCTTGATCCGTGCCGGTACCTGCTTCGAGCACGCGCAGCAGTGCAGACGTGTCATCCGTCCCCCAGCCCCGGCCCATCAACGAGTTCAACTGCTGCGCTACCGCGGCAGACACCGGCAATGCCGCGCCGATCCGGGTCGCCTCATCCATCAAAAGTGCGTAATCCTTGTGGTGCAATCGCGCTTCGACACCGGGCGCAAATTCGTGCGCAACAATGCGGCCGCCGAAAATCTCCAGCACCCGCGATCCGGCCGAGCCGTGCAGCATGGCGGCGCGCACCTTGGCGAAGTCGACCCCGGCGGCGGTCGCCAGCCGCGCCGCTTCCGCCGCCGCCTCGATCGCCGCCACCATCACCATCTGGTTGCAAGCCTTGGCCACCTGCCCGGCACCCGCCTCGCCGACATGCACGATGGTCTTGCCCAGAACCGCGAAGATCGGCTGGAGCCGTACCGCCAGCGCCGACTTCCCGCCCCACATGATCGCCAGTGCGGCGCTTTGCGCCCCACCGCTGCCACCGGACACCGGCGCATCGACGAAATCAATGCCGGTTGCGGCATAGCGCGCCGCGATGCGGCGTGCAGCGGATGGCGCCGTGGTGGAAAAATCAACATGCAGACTGCCCGGCGCCAACCCCGCCGCCAGGCCCTGCGGGCCGAAGGCCAGCCCCTCGACATCGCCGCTGCCGGTGACGTTGGTGCAAACAATTTCGGCGTGGCGCGCAACGTCGGCGGGTGAGGCGCACCACCGCGCGCCCTGTTCAATCAGTGCCGCCGCCGATTCCGGACGTCGCGACCAGACCGACAGGGCGTGTCCCGCACGCAGCAGATGTTCCGCCATCGGGCGGCCCATGGCGCCGCAGCCGATAAAGCCCAGTTGCACAGCGGCTACTCCGGGGTGCTCATCTTCTCGAGCAGCATCAGCGCCGAGATTGAATCGTTCTCGCCCATGCCACTGCCGACAATGGCGTTGAAAACCTGCGCTGTGGCCGCCGCGGAGGGCAACATCAGGCCCAGGCGATGCGCCTCTTCCATGATGATGCGCAAGTCCTTCTGGTGCATCCAGGCCTTGAAGCCGGGTTTGAAGTTGCGGTCGAGCATGCGCTGGCCGTGGTTTTCGAGAATCTTCGAATAGGCGAAACCACCGAGCAGCGCCTCGCGCACCTTGGCCGGATCGACACCGCTTTTCGCGGCGAAGTTGAAGGCTTCGGCCACCGCCAGGACGCCAACGCCGGTGAGAATCTGGTTGCAGGCCTTGGCCACCTGACCTGCCCCGGAATCGCCGATCAGCGTCACCGCCTTGCCCATCTTTTCCAGCAGCGGCTTGACCTTGGCGAAGGCCGCTGCCTTGCCGCCGGCCATGACGGTCAGCGCGGCGTTGATCGCGCCGGTTTCACCGCCGGATACCGGCGCGTCGACAAAATCAATGCCCTTCTCTGCCAGGCGCCGCCCTATGCTGCGCGCCGCATTCGGGTTGATGGTCGACATGTCGACCACGATCAGGCCGGGTTTGCCTCCGGCGGCGAGGCCGTCGACGCCGAAGCAGACAGCCTCCACATCAGGCGCGTCGGCGACCATGACGATCACCACCTCGGCATGCGCCGCGACTTCCGAGGGCGAGGCATGGGTCTTCGCATTCACCTTGGCAAAAGGCGCCAGTGACTCCGGCCGGCGCGCCCACAGATGCAACTCGTGGCCGGCCTTTTCCAGATGCAGTGCCATGGGACGGCCCATCAGGCCCAGACCTATGAATCCAACTTTCATGGCGTTGATTCCTCCAGTTCGATTGATGTCGTATGTATCGTCAGGCGCCAATGGCCTTGAGAATCAGGGGTACCAGCGGGGCCGGCAGCTTGACGCTACCACCGGTAGCAAACGCGTGGGCGCGCTCCGACATCTTCTTCCAGGTCTTGCGGATGATGTCCAGCCACTTTTCCTCGCTGTAGTCGCCATGCTGGCCGGCGAAACCCAGCATGTAATGCTCGATGAATACCAGGTCGGTGACGTCCTCCATCATCTGGGTATCCGCGTTGACCTTGAGCTGGCGCTTGCCAACCGCCATTTTCACCTTGGCGATGGCGTCGTCATCGTAGCCAGCCTGCTTCATGAGCTCGCCCGCGGTTTCGGCGTGAAACTTGTACAGCCCGGTGCGCCAGGCGAAATAGCCTTCCTTGGTCATCGGATAGCTGCTGCGCGGCACCGTCCAGCGCTTGATGTGCTGGGCGCGCACAGCGAGTTGAGCGACTTCGCTCGCGTCAGGCGCATAGCGGCCGATCATCTCCGTCATGCGCTTGGCGTAGAGGAGTTCCTTCGGCTGTCCCTCGTCCTGGTTCGGGTCTGCGGAATTCGCGGCATCGAACAGGGCGATGGCGCGCTCGAAGCGCTGCTGGTTTTCAATAGTCATAATGGCCTCAGGAACGGTAATCGGCATTGATTTTGACGTAATCATAGGATAAATCGCAGGTCCAGACGGTGGCCTCGGCGACGCCGCGACCGAGATCGACGCGCACCGCGATTTCCGCGGCCTGCATGATGCGGACGCCGTCGTCTTCGCGGTAGCTCTCGGCCCGACCGCCGTTTTCCGAAACCAGCACCTCTTCGCCGCCACTGCCCAGCCAGACGCGCACGCCGGCCGCATCCAGGTCGCCAATCCCTGCATAGCCGATGGCCGCCAGAATACGGCCCAGATTCGGATCGGACGCGAAAAAAGCCGTCTTTACCAGCGGCGAGTGGCCAATGGCATAAGCCACCAAACGGCATTCCTCGACACTCTTGCCGCCTTCGACAGCGATGGTGATGAACTTGGTGGCGCCCTCGCCGTCGCGGACAATGGCCTGCGCCAGTTCCCGCGCCACGGCGATCACCGCAGCGCGCACCGGCGGCCAGTGCTTCGATGATTCGCTGTCGATCATGCAGCCCGACGCGCCGGTCGCGATGACCACGAACGAATCGTTGGTCGAGGTGTCGCCATCCACCGTGATGCAGTTGAACGAGGCATCGGCGGCGTCCTTCGCCAGCTTCTGCAAGAGCGATGGAGTGATGCCGGCATCGGTGGCGACGAAGCCGAGCATGGTCGCCATGTTGGGCCGGATCATGCCGGCACCCTTGCTGATGCCGGTAATTGAAAACTGGAAGTCGGCGCTGGTGATACGGCGGCTGGCGGCTTTGGCCACCGTATCCGTGGTCATGATCGCGTGCGCTGCGGCATGCCAGTGGTCGGCCGCGAGATCGGCCTGCGCCGCCGGCAGACCTGCGATCAGACGCTCGACCGGAAGATGTTCGAGGATCACGCCAGTCGAAAATGGCAGCACTTCAGCGGCCGCGCAACCCAGCATCCGCGCCACCGCGTCGCAGGTATCACGTGCCGCCCGCAGGCCCTGGTCGCCGGTGGCGGCGTTGGCAATCCCGGTGTTGATCACCAGAGCGCGGATGCTGCTGTCGCTTGCAAGGTGTTCGCGGCAAACGGTGACGGGCGCCGCACAACAGCGATTTTGCGTGAACACGCCGGCGGCACGGCTGCCGGGCGCGAATTCGATCAGCGTCAGGTCGCGCCGGTCTTTCTTGCGTATGCCCGCCTCCGCCGTGCCAAGACGGACGCCCGCAACGGGGAACAGGGCTTCTGGGGCGGGGGTGGCGTAATTGACGGGCATGAATCACTCCTGGAATATGATCAAGGTTCAAACACCACACGCCACAACTCGCGTACCGCGTCGACGCGCTGCTGCACCAGCTCGGGAGCAACGCGTGGCCGGGCGCCATTGAGTCGCAGCGCGTGCTGCATGCGGCGGTAGTCGCGATAGGCATTGCGCACTTCGTCGGCCAGTTCGACCGGAATCAGGCCGAGACCGGCGGCGATCTTCAGCAGCGCGATATTGCCCAGATTGCCGGTGAGTTCGGCATGCCGATGTGAATATCCGAGCACCAGGTACTGGACGATGAACTCGACATCGACCAGACCGCCCGGATCATGCTTGAGATCGAATACGCGTTCGCGCTGGTCGCCTTTGGTGCCATGCGCATCGACCATCTTCTGCCGCATGGCCAGCACTTCCTCGCGCAGCTTGGCGAGATCGCGCTGCTGCCGCAGCACCTCGCAACGGATGCGTTCGAATTCAGCGCCCACCGCGCGGTCGCCCGCCGAGAAGCGGGCGCGAGTCAAGGCCTGGTGCTCCCACACCCAGGCGGATTCGAGCTGATACTTGCGGAAGGCGTCGATCGAGCTCACCACCAGACCGGAGTCGCCATTTGGCCGCAGCCGCAGGTCGGTCTCGAACAACTGCCCGGACGAAGTTTGCAGCGAAAGCCAGGTATTGAGCCGCGTCCCCAGCCGCGCGTAATTTTCACCGGCCTCGGGAGTCGGATCATCGAACAGAAACACCAGGTCGAGGTCCGAGGCGTAGGCCAGTTCCTTGCCACCCAACTTGCCGTAGCTGATGACTGCGAACCTGGGCGTTTCGATGTGACGTTTCGGCATCTTCTTCCATGCCCCTTGAATCGCCGCATCGAGCAGAATATCGGCGAGTTCCGACAGGTGATCGGCCAGTTTCTCCACGGTCAACAGGCCGGCGATGTCCTGCGTCAGCAAACGGAAAACCTGGGCGTGATGCACTTCGCGCAGGGTGTCCATCTGCTGCTCCGTATCGGGCTCGAGTTCCTCCAGTCGCGCCGACAATTGAACTCGAAAGGCCGGCCAGTCGGGCACGGCATCGAGCAGGCGCGTATCGAGCAGTTCATCGAGCAGGATCGGATGGCGCTGCAGGTAGCCGGCAGCCCAGCTCGAACTGCTGACCAGTTGCGCGACCTTTTGCAGGGTCTGCGGATATTGCTGCAGCAACGCCAGGTAGGCGGCCCGTCGTGAAATGGACTCGAGCAGATCGACGCCGCGCGAGAGCGTTTCATCCGGATTCGGCAGGGCGGCGGCCGCCTCGATCAGCCGCGGCACGAGAACATCGAAACGGCTGCGAATGTCCTGTGACATCTGCTGGTAGAGCGGCCCCGAGCGCAGCGCGGCCATGCGTTGCGCGGCTGCCGGCGGATTGCGGTAACCCAGACGTTCGAAACTTTCTTCCTGTGCCTCGCCGCCGGCATCATGCCAAAGTCCGGCGAGGGCATGCTGGCCATGATTCGGGTCCGCAAACACCTGCTCGAAGTGGCGCGATACCGTAGCCCGGTGGTCGTCCAGCTCCTCGAGCAAGGCCCCGAAACTGCCGAAACCCATTGCCTTCGCCACGAGTTGGCGATCCTCGGCGGCAAGCGGCAGGCTGTGCGTCTGGGCATCGTCGAGATATTGCAGGCGATGTTCAAGCCGACGCAGGAAAATGTACGCAGACGCAAGCTCCGCGGCGGCATCCGGACTCAGGATGCCGCGCTCGGCCAGCAGCTTCAGTACTGCCTGCGTCGGCTTGATCTGCAAAGGAGTATCGCGCCCACCGCGAATCAACTGGAACACCTGGGCGATGAATTCGATTTCGCGTATGCCGCCGGGGCCGAGCTTGACGTTGTCGGCCATGTCCTTCTTCGCCACTTCGCGGCGAATCTGCGCGTGGAGGTCGCGCATCGCATTGATGGCGCCGAAATCGAAATACTTGCGAAAGACGAACGGCAGGCGGATGCTCTCCAATTCCTCATGACGATCTCCCGTCAGGGGGCGCGCCTTGATCCAGGCATAGCGCTCCCATTCGCGGCCCTGGGTGATCAAGTAGTTCTCCAGCATATCGAAGGAGCACACCAGCGGTCCCGATTCGCCGTTGGGCCGCAATCGCATATCGACGCGGAACACCTGGCCGTCCTCAGTGGCCTCGGCAATGGCGTTGATCAGGCTGCGGCCAAGACGGGTGAAGAACTCGAAGTTGGAAATCGACCGCGCCCCGTCGGTGTCACCATCCTCGGGATAAACGAAAATCAGATCGATGTCGGACGACACGTTCAGCTCGCGCCCGCCGAGTTTGCCCATGCCGATCACCATCAGTTCCTGGGCACGCCCCGGCGCCGCATCTTCCTCGCTCCCGTCGCCGGCGCCACGGGGGGTGCCGTAGCGCTCCACCAGGCCGGGACTGAGAACCTCCACCGCCTTCCTCACCGCCAGCTCGGCGATCAGGGTCATGCATTCGGTCACTTCGGACAGCGGCGCCAGACCAGCCAGATCGCGCGCAACGATGCGGGCGTAGGCCCGCTGCTTGAGCTGCCGCAGTACCGACTTGAGATTGCCTTCGGTGACCGGTTGGGCAGCAAGCCACGTGGATAACTCGCTGGCGCTTACCGGTTGCGCCAGAGAAGACTCGACTTCAGCCGCCAGTGCCGGTTTTGCGACGAGCAAACGTCCGAGGTAACGGGATGTTTCTACGATATCGGCAAGGGAGGGCATCGGTTAGAATTTGCGGGTTCAGCGCTGTAATGGCCCATTTTAACGTGGGCCAAGGCGCATCCCCTTCATCCCCGCGCCAAGAGCCGCCAAGCCCATTATTTCCCAGCTGCTTTCCCGTCTGCGCCAACTGCCCCGAGCCTACCCCCGGCTCGGCGTTCTGCTGCGCGTGCTGCTCTGGGCAGTGACACTAGGCTACTTCGCGTTCGCCCTGCTGCTGCTGGCCTTGCGCTACGCGATCCTGCCGCAGATTGAAAGTTACCGGGGCGATGTCGAGCAGATGATCAGTTCGGCCATCAATCGACCGGTCGGCATCCGCAAGATAGAGGCGCATTGGGCCGGACTGCGTCCTGCGCTGAATCTGGAAGGCTTCGAGATTCGCGACATCCAGGGGCGGCCTGCACTCGGTTTCGATCAGGTCGAAGCCGAACTGGCCTGGAGTTCGCTGTGGCATTTCCAGCTGCGTCTGGCGCGCCTGGAGCTGAACGCCCCGACGCTGATGCTGCGCCGCGACAGCCAAGGTCGCTTCTATGCCGCCAGCCTCGAAGTCACCCCCCAAGCCAGCGACCAGGACGACTTTACCGACTGGTTGCTGGCACAGGATCGCGTCATCATCCGTGATGCCAGTATTTCCTGGCAGGATGACTTGCGCCGCGCGCCGCCACTGGAACTGAAACGCCTGAACTTTCAGCTCGACAACAGCGGCAGCCGCCATCGCTTTGGCCTGACCGCCGAACCCCCACCCCAACTGGCCGCGCGGATCGACATCCGCGGCAATTTCAAGGGACGCGACCTTGACCAGCTCGAGGCCTGGAAGGGCGACGTCTACGCCGAACTGGACTATGCCGACCTCGCCGTCTGGCGCACCTGGGTCGATTATCCGGTGGCCCTGCCGCAAGGCAGTGGCGCCCTGAGGCTATGGCTGGGATTTGCCAACAAGCAGTTGATGTCGACCACCGCCGATGTCCGGCTGGCCGACGTGCGCCTGCAACTGCGCCCCGATCTGCCCGAACTGGATCTGCTCAAGCTTGAAGGACGGCTGGCAGGACGCCGTCTCGACGGCGGCTTTGAAGCCGAGCTGAAACAGCTCACGCTGGCAACCCGCGACGGCCTTTCACTACAACCGACCGACCTCAGAATTACGTGGCAAGGCGCTGCCGCCAACCGCCTCCCGCAAGGCACGGCCACTGCCAACGGCCTCGATCTCGATGCCCTCGCTCGTCTCGCCGCTCACTTGCCGCTGGACGACGCGGTACGCGCCCGCCTGGCTCGCCATGCACCGCGTGGCCGCGTTTTCGACCTGAAACTGGACTGGAAGGGCCCGCTTGAAACCCCCGAAAACTCCGGGACGCCTCAAACATGGAGCATCAAGAGTCGCTTTGAAGGCTTGGGACTGACTGCCCTGGGACCGGTGCCGGGCATTTCCGGCGTCAATGGCCGCATCGAGGGCACCGAGAAAAGTGGCAGTCTGCAGCTCGATGGCCAGCGCGCCGCCTTCGAGTTGCCAACGGTATTCGCCGACCCGAAGCTGGAACTTGAAGCCTTCGCCGCCGACCTCGATTGGAAATCCGCCGGCGATGGTTTGCGGGTGAATCTGCGCAAAGCCTCCTTCCAGAACAAGGACGCAGCCGGCGAAGCCAAAGGCAACTGGCGTGCGCTGGACGAGGGGCCGGGCGCGCTCGAGCTCGACGCCCGCCTCACCCGCGGCAGTGGCGACAGTGTCTGGCGCTACATGCCGCTGGCAGTGGGCAAGAACGTACGCGACTGGCTGCGCGCCGCCATCATTGGCGGCAAGGCCAGCGACACCACGCTGAAGTTGCGCGGCGACTTGCGCAAGTTTCCTTTCCGCGATGGCAAGGACGGCGCCTTTGAGGTGCGGGGCAAGTTCCGCGATGCCAGCCTGCGCTACGCCAGCAGCTGGCCCGAGATCAACGATATCGAGGGCGAATTGCTGTTCGCGGGCGCACGGATGCTGATCACCGGCAAGAGCGGCAGGATCTTTGGCGTCGGCCTGCGCGAGGTGCGCGCCGAGATTGCCGATATCGAGCAGGCAGAGGAGCTGCTCATCGTGACCGGGAAAGCATCCGGACCGACTGCGGATTTCCTGCGCTTCATCGAGGCCAGCCCGGTCGGCGAGCGCATCGATCACTTCACCGAGGAGATGAAGGCCGAAGGCAACGGCGAGCTCGATCTCAAGCTCAGCCTGCCACTGCGCCGAATGACCGATTCCAAAGTTGATGGCAGCTATCGCTTCGACGGCAACCGTCTGACGGTAGACAACGACCTGCCGACGCTGACCGAGGTCCGTGGGGCCTTGCACTTCTCCGCGAATCATATGGAGGCGCAAGGCATTCGCGGCACGCTGCTGGGCTCGCCGCTGACTGCCGACGTGAGGACTGCCGGCGACGGCACCGTTCAGGTCAACGCCGCCGGAGAAATCAACATCGCAGCACTGCGGCGCCAGTTCCCGCATCCCGTGTTCGATCACCTGGCGGGAGGCGCGAAATGGACCGGTAGCGTGCGGGTCAAGAAGAAGGTTGCGGAAGTGAAGCTGACGTCAAACCTGGTCGGACTTTCATCGAGCCTGCCGGAGCCTTTCAACAAGCCGGCCACCGATGCGCTGGCCTTCAGCTTCGAACGCAAACCGCCACCAGAGACCGCCGCCGGCCCCAGAGCCGGCGCAGCCGCCGTAGTGCGAACGCCGTCCGCAAGGGATACCGCCCCCGGCTCTGCCGCAGGCATAACGTCCGGCGCGGCGCCGGACCTGATTGACCTTAGCATCGGTCGCGCCGTGCGTTTTCAGCTGGTGCGCCGTCACGATGCCAATCCGTCCGTCATCCTTCGTGGCTTGCTGGCAATCGGCGATGTCAGCGCCGCCATGCCGGACCGCAACCTGATGGTGGCCGTAAATCTGCCACGCATCAATGCAGACTTCTGGCAAAGCCTGCTGACACGGCAAGCAGATGGGAGCGATCAGAAAGCTGCAGTGCTGCCTGGCCTGCCTTCAGTTCAGTTCGAGCTGCGTACTCCCGATCTGACTCTGCTGGACAAGACCTTCCATGAAGTGCGCATCGATGGTACCAAGCCCGAGGGTGCCAGCAATACGCGCTTCGACCTGAAGAGCCGCGAGCTGACCGGAAACTTCGAGTGGAACAGCGCGGGCAGCGGCAAACTGTCCGGACGTGTTGCCCGCTTTTCAATTCCGGACACCGTCGCTGCACCGGAAGTTCTGCAGGCGAAGGCCAGCGAAGTTATCGACCGCTTTCCTGCGCTCGACATCACGGTTGACCAGCTCTCGTTCAAGGACCGTGTGCTGGGCACCGTGCGCATCGCGGCGGAAAACCGTGACGGCTACTGGAACACCAAGGTCGACGCGAAGAACGACGACGGCACCCTCGAAGCCACCGGCCGCTGGCGACCCAGCCCGACCCAGCCCGATACCCGCATCGAATTCAAACTCGGCACCAAGAGCATCGAGAAGCTTCTGACGCGCATCGGCTACCCGGACACGGTACGGCGCGGCAACGCAGATCTCTCCGGCAATCTGTCATGGAAGGGTTCGCCGTTCACCATCGACTATCCGACCCTCAACGGCAGCCTCAAGCTCGATGCGACCAACGGCCAGTTCAACAAGCTCGAACCCGGTGTCGGCCGCCTGCTGGGCATTCTCAGTCTGCAGTCCCTGCCACGCCGCATCACGCTGGATTTTCGCGACATCTTCAGCGAGGGCTTCGCCTTCGACAGCATCGGCGGCCAGTTTGCCGTGGCCCGCGGAGTGATGGAGACCAAGGAACTGCAAATCCAGGGTCCGTCGGCCAGGGTGTTGATGAGCGGCACCGTCAATCTCGGCACCGAAACGCAGAACCTCAAGGTGCGCGTACAGCCCGCCCTCGGCGAATCGATCGCGGTCGGAACCATGATTGCCAACCCGGTCGCCGGCGCGGTAGTCTGGGCTGCGCAAAAGCTGTTCAAGGATCCCTTCGGCCAAGCCTTCGCCTTCGAATACGCGGTGACCGGAAGCTGGGCCGACCCGAAGGTGGAGAAGCTGGGACAAACGCCGCAGAAGGCCGCAGAGGAAAAGAAATGAAGATCGCCGCAGTGCAGATGATTTCGGGACCGGACGTGGCGCCCAATCTGGCCACCGCCGGTCGCCTGATCGCCGAGGCAGCGAAGGCCGGCGCGCAACTGGTCGCCCTTCCGGAATACTTCCCGCTGATCGGCGCCACGGATGCGGACCGACTCGCGGCGCGCGAGGCGGATGGCAATGGCCCGATCCAGGACTTTCTCGCCCATGCCGCTCGCCAGCATGGCCTTTGGCTGGTGGGCGGTTCGATTCCGCTGATGGCAGACGACCCGGCCAAACTGCGCAACACCTGCATGGTGTTCGATCCGCAGGGCCGGCGGGTGGCGCGTTATGACAAGGTCCACCTGTTCGGTTTCAACAAGGGTGACGAAGCCTACAACGAGGCCGCCACCATCGAACGTGGCGATCAGGTTGTCGTCTTTGACTCGCCACTCGGGCGCGTAGGCATCGCCATCTGTTACGACCTGCGTTTCCCCGAACTTTTTCGCGCCATGGGCGACATTGACCTGCTGGTGCTGCCCTCCGCTTTCACCGACACCACCGGCCGTGCCCACTGGGAACTGCTGCTGCGCGCCCGCGCCGTGGAGAACCAGTGCTATGTTCTGGCTGCGGCACAAGGCGGCCAGCATCCGAATGGGCGCATGACCCACGGCAACAGCATGGTTATCGACCCCTGGGGCGAGGTGCTGGCCCGCATGGACAAAGGTGAAGGCGTGGTCGTCGCTGAACTGAACCGGCAACGACTGGTCGACATCAGAGCCAGTCTGCCTGCGCTGCGTCACCGCATCTTCTAAGGAACGCGATGAACCACTTCGAAACCGCCGAACAAGTCCTGCTCAAGCCCCACGGTCTGGCGCCGCAACTGCTTGACCGCGTTTTTGGTCAGCTGTTCGGCAATCACGTCGACTACGCCGATCTGTATTTTCAGTACGCGCGCTCCGAAGCCTGGAGTCTGGAAGAGGGCATCGTCAAGTCCGGCAGTTTCAATATCGAACAGGGCGTCGGCGTGCGCGCGATATCGGGCGAGAAGACCGCCTTTGCCTACTCCGACGACATCAGCCTGGCCGCCCTGCAAGCGGCGGCCGGCACCACCCGCGCGATTGCCGCGGCAGGCTCCCAGCGCCCGGCACCCCTGCTGCATCGGGGCCGGCAGCCGAAGGCGCTCTACGCCGGGAATGATCCCATCGCGTCGCTCGAAGACGCCACCAAGGTCATGCTGCTGGAACGCCTCGAGGCCATGGCGCGCGCGGCAGACCCGCGGGTCAAGGAAGTCATGGCGAGCATCGCCGGCACCTGGGAAGTCGTGCTGGTAGCCCGCTCCGATGGTTCCATGGCGGCCGACGTGCGACCGCTGGTGCGCCTTTCGATTTCCGTAATCATGGAAGGCGGGGCCGGCACTGACCGGAGGCGCGAGCAGGGTTCTGCGGGCGGCGGCGGCCGCTTCGATTACGCCTATTTCACCGACGCCGTGCTGCGCGACTACGCCCAGCGCGCGGTGCATCAGGCCAGCGTCAATCTCGCCGCCAAGCCGGCCCCGGCCGGCGAGATGACCGTGGTGCTGGGCCCCGGCTGGCCCGGCATCCTGCTCCACGAAGCCGTTGGCCACGGACTGGAAGGCGACTTCAACCGCAAGGGCAGCTCGACCTTTGCCGGGCGCATCGGCCAGCGCGTGGCGGCCAAGGGCGTCACCGTGGTCGATGACGGCACGATTGCCGACCGCCGCGGCTCGCTCACCGTCGACGACGAAGGCAATCCGACGCAGCGCACCGTATTGATCGAGGACGGCATTCTCGTCGGCTATCTGCAGGACACCCTCAACGCCCGCCTGATGAACGTCGCTCCCACCGGCAATGGTCGCCGCGAATCGTTTGCCCACCTGCCGCTGCCGCGCATGACCAATACCACCATGCTGAACGGCGGCCACGATCCGCAGGAAATCATCAAATCGGTAAAGAAGGGACTCTATGCCGCCAACTTCGGTGGCGGACAAGTCGATATCACCAGCGGCAAATTCGTCTTTTCAACCGCTGAAGCCTATCTGATCGAAAATGGCAGGATCACCACGCCGGTCAAGGGCGCCACGCTGATCGGCAGCGGCCCGGAAGCCATGCTGCGCGTCTCCATGATCGGTAACGACATGGCCCTGGATTCGGGCGTCGGCACCTGCGGCAAGGAAGGCCAGAGCGTGCCGGTCGGCGTAGGCCAGCCGACAGTGCGCATCGACGGGCTGACGGTGGGCGGCACGGGCTAGCAAACGCTCGGCAGCCGCCGTCCTATCAACCGGCGACTTCGACCCGGTCGCGGCCGTCTTCCTTGGCGCGACGCAAGGCAGCATCGACGCGGGCCAGCAGTTCATCGAGCGACTCGCCGCGGAACATCTGGGCCACGCCGCAACTGAGCGTCACGCCCTCGCCCGTGTGCAGCCCGCAGCTGATCGCCACCAGCTCGCGCAGCCGATTGGCGACCGGCAGCGCCTCGTCCACCGTCGTCTGCGGCAGCAGGACGACGAACTCCTCACCGCCGTAACGGGCGATCAGGTCCTGCGGACGCAAACTGTCGGCCAGGCGGCGCGCCGTGCGGCGCAATATGACGTCGCCGGCGAGGTGGCCGAAGCGCTCATTGAAATGCTTGAACAGATCGATATCGGCGATGATCAGGCAGGCCGGCTCATGGTCGTGTTCACAACGCGCCATGGCGCGCGGGAAAGTCTCAAGCGCCCAGCGCCGGTTGTGGATGCCGGTTAGTGCATCGACGCTGGTTGACTGTTCGAATTCGAGGCTCTGGCTCTGCGAGGCGACCAGCGCCTGGTTACTCTCGCGCATGCGCCCGGAAATGATCGCCAGCAGGTTGCGCGCGACGCCGTGGGAGCAATCGACCAGCGACCAAAGCACTTCCCGCGGTACCACCAGGAGTCGCGTTTCCATTGCCGCCAGCACCAGCGCGGAAGCCGCCTGGCCGTCCAGCAGCGACATCTCGCCAACACAATCTCCGGCATGGACCACCGCATGCGGCGGCAGGTCGCGATCGCTCAGGTAAACGCGCAGCTCGCCGTCCAGAATCACATACAGATTGCTGTTGGCCGCACCGGCTTCCAGCAGATGATCGCCACGCTCCAGATTCCGGAGATGGCAACTCTCCAACAAATGCTCCACGCTCTCCAGACTGATGCCGGCAAACAGCTTGGCTCGTTCGAGATGCTGACGGTCTTTACTATCGATCATGGCGGCAAAGGCTTTCCGTAGGTCCGGTATGCACAGCATAAATCAAAAAAACCCGGGCCCAGGTGGAATTACTTCTCATCGAAAGTAAATCCGAGTGCCACCACCCCGCGCCGGATCCCCTCCATTGCCGGCGGCACCTGCTCCGGCGCACCACGCACACCGAGCTCTATATGGCGCTCGACTTCGTTCGAGCCGAGGAAGGGCAGGCTGAATACCTTGACGCCGGGAAAATCGACTTCGATTTGTCGCATCAGGGAAATCAGCGCCCCCTCGCTGCCTTGCCAGACCAGGATGCCGGCCTCACCGGTGGGATGCTGGTGAAAACACCGCGAATAAGCGCTGTCGAGCACCCACTCAATCATCGGCCAGGCCATCTGCGGAAAACCCGGCACGAAATGATGGTCGCCCAGCGAAAAGCCCGGAATGCGATTGTAGGGATTGGGAATGATGCGGCTACCATCGGGGAAATTTCCCAATGCCAGTTGCAGGTCCGTCGGCTCGGTCTTGAGTTCGGCAAATCGCGCCCTGATCTCGCGCTCGGCGTCCGGATGCAGCTTGAGCTCGACGCCCGCCGCCGCCGCGGCAGCCTGCCGCGTATGGTCGTCCGGTGTGTTGCCGATGCCGCCGAAGCTGAACACGATATCTTCGCTTGCCAGCGTGCGCTTCAGCGCGCCCGTCAGGCGTTCGCGATCATCGCCGATGTACAGCGCCCAATCCAGCACCAGGCCTCGCACCGCAAGGATTTCAACCAGCTTCTGGAAATGCTTGTCCACGCGGCGGCCGAGCGTGATCTCGTCGCCGATGATGATGGCGCCGATGCCTTTCATGGCTCCACTCATAACTCTATGCCTCCTTCCAGGCGCTGGCGCCGCAGTGCCGCAAGACCGAGATGCACGAAGACCAGCGCGGTGAAGGCGGGCGCCAGCAGATTCACCAGCGGCACGTGTGCCGCCGCGGCGGTGCCGATGCCGGCAAAATAGAAACGGCTGCGATTCTCCGTCAACAGGCGCTGCATTTCAGCGCGCGTGGCATGTTCGGCCAGAGCGTCGAAGCGGAAGGTACGCTGGTCGAACCAGCTGCCCCACAACAGGGGCAGCACCAGCAGTGCGCCCGGAATAAGCAGCAGGGGCAGCATCGCCAGACAGCCGACGACAAAGATCGCGCCGGCCCCAAGGGTATTGCCCAGGCTGCCCCAGAACACGTTCTCGCCATGGCGTCCCAGATCCGGATAATCACGCGCCGCCACCAGATTGATCAGGCGCGGCAGGGCGAACACCGCGACCAGGACAATCGCAGTGAAATAGACCAGCGCGGCGAAGCCCGCCAGTAACAGGAACACCGAGGCCCAGTGGGCCAGCCACTCCCATCCCGACCACGGCAATTGCGGCACGATTTGCGCCATCAGCGCCATGCCGTGCGCCCACACCGCCACGGCCACGGTAATCCACACGGCCAGCGCTACCAGCGGCGGCCAGATCGCCTGCCACAACACATCGGCTCGCATCAGATCGCGCAGCGACTTGGTGAAGGCCGCAAAGACGTCAAGCATCACGATTTCTCATTTATGCACCCTGCTATCCCACATTTTCTGCAATCGCTTCACCGAAACCGGCGACGAGGTCTTCATTTCCTGCGCGAACAATGCGACGCGCAGCTCTTCGAGCAGCCAGCGGAATTCATCGAGAAACGCGTCGCCCTGCTGACCGGATTTCAGCATGGCATTGCGCTCGCGCTCCCATGGCTTGCCCAGAGCCTGCCAGTCTGCCATCAGGCGCCCGTCGCGCGCAGGATCGCTGCGCGCCTTTTCCAGGCGCAGACTGATGGCTTTGAGGTAGCGCGGGTAGTGCTGCAACCGCTCGAAGGGCGTGGCCGCGATAAACCGCTTCGGCATAAGCTCGACCAGTTGCGCGCCGATGTCGGCGCAGGCCTGCGGAAAGGCCTTTTGCACCGATGCGAGTTTCTTCGCCAGCACGGCATGCTCGGCCAGAATCGTCCCGATCAGCCGCAGGATCTCCTGCGCCACGAGCAGAATGCGGCCGCGTGCCTCGTCGCGCCGTACCGCGAAAGCCGACTCTTCGGTAGGCAGCGGATCCATCAGGCAGGTGCGCTCAAGGGTCACGGCGACCAGCTGCTCCCTGAGTTCCCTCTCCGTGCCCAGCGCGACGAATTGCAGCGCGAGCTCGCGCAGCCCCGGCAGCTTTTCGATGGCCTTGACCTGTGCCGCAAGTTGCAGCGCGAACAGCCGCACCATTCCTTTGCGATGCTCGGCGCGCGCCTTGTCCTCGGTATCGAAGGCGGTCAGGCGCACTGCCTCGCCAGTGTCGACCAGCGCCGGAAAGCCGACCGTGGTGCCAGCACCGACTCTCACTTCCATCAGTTCGGGCAAGGCGCCGAAGGTCCATGCGGTGAGATCCGAGACATCCCCCGCCGCCTCATGCTGCACTTCCGCCGCGGCATAGACCTGCTCGACGCGGTCGCGATACTCGGCGCGCAATTCGGCCAGATTGCGCGAGATCGCCAGCGTGCCGCCATGCTCATCGACGAGGCGGAAGTTCATGAACAGATGCGGGCGCAACTCGCCGCTGCGAAACGCATCGAGCGGCAGCTTCATGGCCAGATGCTCCTCGGCGGTCCGCGTCAGTGCTCGCACCAGCGGCTCGTCGAAATCATGCTCGGATTCGCAGAACCCGCCGGCAAACTCGTCGAGCGGTTGCAGGCGATGGCGATACTTCTGCTGCAGCGTTTTCAGCAACGCAAGGATCTTCTCCTTGAGCAGCCCCGGCACCAGCCATTCGCAGCGATTGGCCGGCAGCTGGTTGAGCGCCGCCAGCGGCAGCGTCAGGGTCACGCCGTCATCGGCGGCGCCGGGGTCATGGTGGTAAGCCAGCTTGAAGTTCTGCCCGCGATGGGTCAATGCCGGCGGAAAGGCGTCGGTGGTGATGCCCGCCGCCTCGTGGCGCATCAGCTGCTCCTTTTCCAGGCAGAGCAGTTTCGGAGCGGCAGCCTCGGCCTCGCGCCGCCAGTGGTCGAAGGCCGCCAGCGTGATGACACCCTCGGGCAGCTTGGCATCGTAGAAGGCGTAGATCAGCTCGTCATCGACCAGCACATCGGGCCGCCGCGACTTGTGCTCGAGCGCCTGAATTTCCTTCATGAGCTTGGCGTTGTGCTGGAAGAAGCGCCACTTGCGCACCCAGTCCTCGCCCACCTCGCCTTCGACCAGGGCCTGGCGAATCAGGATTTCGCGGGCCAGCTTCGGATCGCTCGGGCCGTAGTGCACGCGCCGCTTGGCGTGCAGCATCAGGCCGTGCAGGGTCACCCGCTCCCAGGCCACGACCTGCCCCGGACCCTTCTCCCAGTGCGGTTCATAGACATGCTTGCGGAGCAGATGCGCGCCGACCTGCTCCAGCCATTCCGGCTCGATCTTCGCGATGCAGCGGGCAAACAGGCGCGAGGTTTCCACCAGTTCGGCGGCGACGATCCAGCGCCCGGTTTTCTTCAGCAGCGAAGATCCGGGATGGATGTAGAAGCGAATGCCGCGCGCACCGAGATAGTTCTTGTCCTCCTCGCTGATCAAGCCGATGTGGCCGAGCAGGCCGGTCAGCAAGGCCTTGTGGATGGCCTCGTAACTGCCCGCGAGTTGATTCTCCTTCCAGCCGTGTTCGGTGCAAACCACATGCAGTTGCGCATGTACGTCGCGCCACTCGCGCACGCGCAGCCACGACAGGAAGTTCTGCCGGCACCACTGGCGCTGCTTGTTCGTCGTCTCGTGCTTCCACACCTCGTCGGCCGCGTGCCAGAGCTTCAGGTAGGACAGGAATTCCGACTTCTCGTCCTTCCACTTGGCATGCGCCTGATCGGCAGCCGCCGCATGCTCCTGCGGCCGATCGCGAGGATCCTGCACCGACAGCGCGGCGGCGATGGTCAGCACTTCCCGGAGGCAGTTGTGCGCGCGCGCGGCGAGGATCATGCGGCTGATTTTTGGATCGAGGGGCAGCTTCGCCAATTCGAAACCGATGTTGGTCAGCGCCTTCGTCGTTTCGTCTATGGCCCCGAGTTCCGCCAGCAACTGGTAGCCGTCGGCAATCATGCGCGGCGCCGGGGCTTCGAGGAAGGGAAAGTCCTCGACATCGCCCAGATGCAGCGACTTCATGCGCAGGATCACGCCGGCCAGGCTGGAGCGGAGAATTTCGGGCTCGGTATAGGCCGGGCGCTTGTCGTAATCCTCGACGTCATAAAGCCTGAAGCAGAGCCCGGCCGAGACGCGCCCGCAACGTCCGGCGCGCTGGCTGGCCGCCGCGCGCGAGATCGGCTCCACCTGCAGTTGCTCGACCTTGTTGCGATGCGAGTAGCGCTTGACACGCGCCAGCCCCGAGTCGATCACGTAGCGGATGCCGGGCACGGTCAGCGAGGTCTCGGCGACGTTGGTCGCCAGCACCACGCGACGGCCCTGATGCCCGGCGAACACCCGCGCCTGTTCCGCCACCGACTGGCGGGCGAACAGCGACAGCACTTCGAGACCCGGAGGATGGTGCTTGCGCAGCGCTTCGGTGGCCTCACGTATCTCGCGCTCGCCGGGCAGGAACACCAGCACATCCCCCGGCCCTTCGCGATGCGCCTCGGAAACGGCATCGACAATCGCGTCGTTGAGGTCGCCGTCCTTCTTTTCCGCCCACGGTCGGTAGCGCGTCTCGATCGGGTAGAGCCGGCCCGATACTTCGATCACCGGAGCACCTTTGAAGTGCTGACTGAAGCGCTCGGCATCGAGGGTGGCCGAGGTCACGATGACCTTGAGGTCGGGCCGCTTCGGCAGCAACTGCTTGAGGTAGCCGAGCAGGAAATCGATGTTGAGGCTGCGCTCGTGCGCCTCGTCGATCAATATCGTGTCGTACTGGCGCAGCAACGGATCAGTCTGGGTTTCAGCCAGCAGGATGCCGTCGGTCATCAGCTTGATGTAGCTGTCCGGCGTAACGCGGTCGGTGAAGCGGATCTTGAAGCCGACATGACGGCCGAGTTCCGACTTCAGTTCCTGCGCAATGCGGGTCGCCGTGGCGCGCGCGGCAATCCGGCGGGGCTGGGTGTGGCCGATCTGGCCGTTGAGGCCGCGGCCGATTTCAAGGCAGATCTTGGGCAATTGCGTGGTCTTGCCGGAACCGGTCTCGCCGCAGATGACCACCACCTGATGGCGGCAGATCGCCTCGCCGATCTCGACGCGCCGCACATTCACCGGCAGCGCTTCGTCATAGGTCAGCGCGGGCAGACCAGCCCGCCGCGCCTCGGGGTCGAACCTCATTGCGCCAGCTTGTGGATGGTGAAAATGCCGAGCCCGGTCATCAACAAGGACCCGAACAAGTGCGCCGAGGCCGTGCCCAAGGCCCAGCCGTAATCGGCACGCTGAATCAGGGCCACCACTTCGGCGGAGAAGGTGGAAAAAGTGGTCAACGCACCGAGAAAGCCGGTGATGAAAAACAGGCGGAACTCGGGCGGCAGATCGACATTGATGTGGAACATCGCGACGGCCGCGCCAACCAGATAGCCGCCGATCAGATTGGCCGCCAGCGTACCCAACGGCATGGTCGGTAACACGGGGTTGAGCCAGATGCCAAGCCCCCAGCGCAACCATGCGCCGAGGATCGCACCGCCGCCGATGGCAAGAAGGCTAATCCAGTTCATTACTGCAATTTTACGCCTGCCGGTAGAATTGCGGCTTCGCAGCGAATCACACCGCCATCATGGCCGATATCGAAAAGCCCTCCAATTTCATTCGCCACATCATCGACGCCGACCGCAAGGCCGGCAAATACTCGCAACGCCACTGGAGCGGCCGGCCCGGCCCGGCCGCTCAGCAGAAAGTCGGCGCTGACGATACGGCGAAAATCCGCACCCGCTTCCCGCCGGAGCCGAACGGCTACCTGCACTTCGGCCATGCCAAGTCGATCTGCCTGAATTTCGGCCTCGCGCTGGATTACGGCGGCGCCTGCCACCTGCGTTTCGACGACACCAATCCTGAAAAGGAAGAACAGGAATATGTCGATGCGATCATCGACGCCGTGCATTGGCTGGGCTTCAGTTGGGAAAATGCGGGCAGCATCAACCAGTACTTCGCCTCCGACTACTTTCAGTGGATGTACGACTTCGCCGAAAAGCTGGTCGAGGCAGGCCACGCTTATGTCGATTCGCAGACGGCCGACGAGATGCGCGCCAGCCGCGGTACATTGACCGAGGCCGGCCGCAACTCGCCCTTCCGCTCGCGCACGCCGGCCGAGAATCTCGCCCTGTTCCGCGCCATGCGCGCCGGCGAGTTTCCCGACGGCACCCACATCCTGCGCGCCAAGGTGGATATGACTTCGGGCAACATCAACCTGCGCGACCCGGCCATCTATCGCATCCGCCACGCCACGCACCACGCCACCGGCGACACCTGGTGCATCTATCCGATGTACACCTATGCCCATCCGATCGAGGATGCGCTGGAGAACATCACCCACTCCATCTGCACCCTCGAGTTCGAAGACCAGCGACCGTTTTATGACTGGCTGCTGGCCCGACTGGCCGAACTCGGCTGCGTGAATACGCCGCTGCCGCAGCAGATCGAATTCGCCCGCCTCAACCTGTCCTACGTCGTGCTTTCCAAGCGCAAGCTGATCCAGCTGGTCGCGGAAAAGCATGTCGATGGCTGGGACGATCCACGCCTGCCGACCCTGGTTGGCGCGCGCCGGCGCGGCTTCACGCCGGAGGGCTTCCGGCGTTTCAACGAGATGAACGGCGTCACCAAGTCCGAGTCCTGGATCGACATCAGCGTACTGGAGGAATGCCAGCGCGAACACCTGAACGAGACCTCACCGCGCCGCATCGCCGTGCTCGATCCGGTCAAGCTGATCATCGACAACTATCCCGAGGACGAGCAAGAAGAATGCCTCGCCCCGAATCATCCGCAAAAGCCCGAGTGGGGAAAACGCCCGGTGCCGTTTTCGAAGGAGCTGTGGATCGAGCGCGAGGACTTCATGGAAGCGCCGACCAAGGGCTACTTCCGCCTGTTCCCCGGCAATACCGTGCGCCTGCGCTATGGCTTTGTCGTGAAATGCACCGGCTGCGACAAGGATGCCGGGGGCAGGATCGCGGCGATCCATTGCGAGTACATGCCCGACTCGAAATCCGGCACGCCGGGCTCGGACGGCTACAAGGTCAAGGGCAATATCCACTGGGTCTCGGCCCGGCACGCCTATGCCGGCGAGGTGAGGCTGTACGACCGCCTGTTCGCAGTCGAGGCCCCCGGTGAGGGCGAACGCGACTTCATCGCCGATCTCAACCCGGACTCGAAGCGAATCATTACCGCGCAGCTCGAAGCAACGCTGAAAGGCGCCGTCGCCGAAGACCGTTTCCAGTTCGAACGCCACGGCTACTTCGTCGCCGATCGCACCGACTCGAAAGATGGCACGCCGGTATTCAATCGCACCGTGACCCTGAAGGATTCGTGGGCGAAGGAAAAGTAGCCTGACCGGCGCCGATCAGCCGGCCTGGCGGCGATCTACAATTTGTTCGGATCGAAGCCGGTTTCCTTGTAGATGGATTCCAGGATTTCCTTGCCGACGCGGCCTTCCATCTCGCGATGGACCTTGATGAAGGCCTTTTTCCACTCCGCCATTTCCTGCGGCGTCGGCGTGTAGATTTCGATCTTGCCGGTCTTTCTGACCGCCTCCAGCGCCGCGTCGTCTTCCTGCTTGGCCATCTTGTAGAAGTAGGCCGTCGTCTCCTTCAGGGCGGCGGTCAGGGCATTGCGAATATCCGGCGGCAGGCCATCCCAGAACTTCTTGTTGGCGATGACGACATAGCCGTGGTAGGTGTGGTTCGTCATCGACATGTATTTCTGCACTTCGTAGAATTTCTGGGTGTAGACATGCGTTACCGGGTTCTCCTGACCGTCGACCACGCCGGTCTGAAGTGCCTGGTACAGCTCTCCAAACGCCAGCACCTGGGGCAGCGCGCCGACATCGCGCATCTGTGCCTCGGTCACCTTCGACGACTGGATGCGTATCTTCTGGCCCTTGAGATCGCCCGGACGCCGGACCGGCTTGTTCGAGGTGAAGACGCGGAAGCCGTTATCCCAGAAGGCCAGGCCGGCAATCCCCTTGGCATCGAGCTTCTTCAGCAGTTGCTGGCCGACCGGCCCCTGCGTGACGCGCTGCGCGACCGCCATGTTGTCGAACAGATAGGGCAGGTCGAGCACCTCAAACTCCTTGACGCCCAGCGGACCGAACTTGCCCGGCGCCGGCGCGAGCATTTGCACGGCGCCGAGCTGGAGGGCTTCCATCTCCTCCTTGTCCTTGTAGAGCGCGCTGTTGGGGTACAACTCGATCTTGACGCGGCCCTTGGTGGCCTCCTCGGCCAGCTTCTTGAAATGCTCCGCCGCCAGTCCCTTGGGCGCGTTGGCCGCCGCGACGTGGCTGAACTTGATGACGATCGGCTGCTGCGCCGATATCGCGGCGCTTAGCGTCAGCAGGACGCAGGCGATGATCAGTTGACTGGGCTTCATGATGCAAACTCTCCTCTTGGTATGAGTATCCGGTTCTCTCAATGCGCTGCCATCATTACACATTCACGGCGGCCGGCGGCAAGGATATTAGCCGATACCAAACCGGCGCATGGTCCGGCAGGTCGTGCCGGCGGGTGGGCACGAGGCGAAGCGCGCCTCCGCCACAAAGCACTTGGCGCACGGCGCCGGACGGGGCAGAATTCGGCATTGCCCGATCATGTTTTGGTTACACTATGTCTGACGCCCGCAATGCCGGCGTTGGCCTTCACCAATACTTTGTGTTCAAGGAGTGTTTGATGCGCAAACTCGCTTATTTCGTTGTTGCCGTGGGCGCGACCCTGGCGGCCAGTGCCCACGCCATGAAGCCCGGACTGTGGGAAATTACCAGCCAGATGAGCGGCGGCGGCATGCCGGCGATGCCGGCGATGTCCGACGCCCAGCGCAAGAAGATGGAAGGGATGGGCATCAAGATGCCCGGTGCCGCAGGCGGCCCGATGGTTGTCATGGCGAAGCACTGCGTCACCAAGGAGCAGGCGGAGAAGCGCCAGCCGCCGCAGAGCGAGGAAGACCGCCGCCAGCGCTGCGAACAGAAGGACGTGAAGACCTCGGGCAACACGACCACCTGGAAGATCGAATGCACCGGCGAGCAGAAGATGACCGGCACCGGATCGATCACCTACCAGGGCGAGGAAAGCTACAAGGGTGAATCCACGTTCAACATGCAGGACGCCAAGCGTGGTCCGACCACCATGAAGCAGAGCTACTCGGGCAAGTGGCTGGCAGCGGCCTGCAAGTAAGCGCCTGTTTCAGGCGGAATCCGCGCCGATCAGAAGACGGAATTCCGCCGCCGGCATGGGCCGGCCGAAATGGTAGCCCTGCACCAGGTCGCACTGCATGGCACGCAGTTGCTCCGCCACGGCTTCGCTTTCGACGCCCTCGGCCACCACTTTGAGATCCAGGCTGCGGGCCATTTGGATTACTGCGCGCACGATTGCCGCGTCATCCTGATCGGTCTCGATGTCGCGCACGAAAGACTGGTCGATCTTCAACTTGTCCACGGCGAAGCGCTTGAGGTAGGCGAGGCTGGAATAGCCGGTGCCGAAATCGTCAATCGCCAGCCGGACACCCAGGGCCTGTATCCGCCTGATGGTCCCCAGCACTTGCTCGGCGCCGTCGATCAGGATCGACTCGGTGAGTTCGAGTTCCAGCGCGGCAGGCGTCGCGCCGGAGGCTACCAGTGCTCGCAGCACCGTCTCCTCGACATCGCCGCGGCGAAACTGGATGGCGGATATATTCACCGCCATCGAGAGCTGCGGGTGTCCCTCAGCGTGCCAGCGCGCAAGCTCGCGGCAGGCTTCCTGCAACACCCATTCGCCGAGCGGCACACTCAGGCCGCTGTGCTCGGCCGCGGCAATGAAACTCTCCGGCGCGATCAGTCCGTGCCCCGGACTCTTCCAGCGCAGCAGTGCTTCGCCACCGACAATGCGGCCATTCTTCAGATCGACCAGCGGCTGGTAGTACAGCACGAACTCTTCGAGCTCCAATGCGCTGCGCAGGCGGCTGTGCAGATCAAGCCTTTCCTGAACATCGGCGTTCATGCGCTGGGTATAGAAGCGGAAGGCATTGCGGCCGGCTTGCTTGGCATGGTACATGGCCGTGTCGGCCTTCTTCAGCAACTCGTCGAAGCCGGTGCCGTCCTCCGGATACACCGCAATGCCGACCGAGGCGGAAATCCTGGCTTCGTGATCGTCAACATGAAACGGTTGCCCCAATACCGCCATGATCTTGCCCGCAATCTGGGCGGGCACCTCGGAGCTGTTCAGATCGGTCAGCACCACCAGGAATTCATCCCCACCATGACGGCTGATGGTGTCCGAGTCGCGCACGCAGGCCAGCAGTCGCTGGGCCGCATCACGCAACAGCGCATCGCCCACCGGATGCCCGAAGGAGTCGTTCACGGCCTTGAAGCGATCAAGATCGACAAACAGCAGCGCCACCTTGTTGCCATTGCGTTCGCCATGAACCATGGCCTGCTCCATGCGGTCCTTGAGCAGCAGGCGATTCGGCAGGCCGGTCAGCGCATCATGATGGGCGAGAAAGGCGATCTTCGCCTCGACTGCCTTGCGTTCGCTGATGTCGGAGAAGATCCCGACAAAATGCGTGATCTTTCCGTCCGTATCGCGTACCGATGAAATGCCCAGCCAGCCGGGAAATATCTCGCCGCTGCGGCGCCTATTCCATAGCTCGCCCTGCCAATATCCGGTGTCGAGTATGGAGCGCCACATGTCGCCAAAGAACTCGCTGCCGTGTCTGCCTGATGCCAGCATGCTGGCGTTGCGGCCGACGGCATCGGCCGCGGCATAGCCTGTAATTCTTGAAAATGCCTGATTGACCGAGACGATGCAGCCCTCGGCGTCGGTGATCATGATCGCTTCGCCGCTGCTCTCGAACACCTTCGCCGCAAGCCGCTGTTCCTCTTCGGCACGACGCTGGCGGGTGTTGTCGCGGGTGGTGCCCTCGACGCCGACAACATTGCCGGCCGCATCGCGAATGAAGTGCGCAGTGGTGCGGACCCACAGTTCATGACCATCCTTGTGCCGCAAGCGCGACTCGCCACCGACGATGTGGCCGCCGTTGGCTTGCATGCGGGCGAGGAAATCCTCGCGCTCGGCCTGCGAGCAGTAAAGATCCGCCAGCTTGCGGCCCAGCACCTCCTCCACCGTATAGCCGAGCAATTGTTCGACGGAGCGCGAGGCGCGCACGATGCTGCCGGTCTGGTCGGTCCGGTAGTAGGTATCCTGCAGGTCGTCGAGAATGCCCCTCAGTTCTCGCTCGGATTCGGCCACGGCGCGCTGCGCTTCGAAAATCGGCGTGAGATCGGTGATAAAGCCGAAGGAACCGACGATCTCGCCCTTCTCGTTGCGATGAGTCGTATTGTTGAGCAGGATGGGAAAGGTGGTGCCATCCTTGCGCCGGGCATTCAGCTGGTAACGGCGGCGATCGGTAGTGTCGATGCGCTGCATCTGGTCGATCAACTCGGCCCGACTTTCCTCGGCGATGAAGCCGATCGGCGTTTGTCCCAGCCACTCTTCGCGTGAATAGCCGAACAGGTCGCACAGCGTGTCATTGACCTCGATGAAGCGGCGCCGGGGATCCATGGCGAAATAGCCGTCGACGGCGCTGTCGATCACATGCCGGTAGTAGCGTTCGCCCTCGCGCAATGCGGCTTCGATCTTGCGTGAGGCCGAAGTATCGCGAAAAATGACCACATGCACCAGGCGTTCGCCGTCGTGCACCTGGTACACGCGCACCTCGACCGGGAGCAGGCTGCCGTCGCGGCAGCGGAAGTCGGTATTGACGACGCGCACCTGTTCAGTCAAGCCGGAACTCCACGCTGCCCACGCCGCGGCATCGGCAAAGCTGGCGGATATTTCCCAGACCCGCCGGCCGAGAACTTCCTCGCGCGAAAGCCCCAGCATCTCGCATGCACGGTCATTGGCTTCGACATAAGCGCCGCTGACCGCATCCACCAGAAAGACGCCGTCGCCTATGCGGTCGAGCACGCCGCCCAGAATCATGTGGCGGCCGAACTCGCCGTGGCGCACGCCGGGCCTGAGCAGCTCGCGACGGAGGCGGGCAATCGAATCGCGCAGAAACTCGGCGTGGCGACCCTGCATCGTGCGCACGATGTCGTGACGCGTCACCACCCCGAGCATGCGGTCCCGTTCGATCACCAGCAGGCGGCGCACGCCGAGGTCGGCCATGCGCCGCGCCGCCTGCTCCAGCGTCTGATCGGGCGCGGTGAAGTGCACCGTGCGCACCACCAGATCGGCCAGCGGCGTCTGCAGGCGCTTGCCGCCCGCGGCGAAGCGCACCACATCGCGGTCGGTCACCATGCCCACCGCAACATTGGCTTCGGTCACCACCACGTGGTCGCTGCTGCACTTGTGCATCAGACGCAGTGCCTCGATCAGCGCTGCGCCACTGTCCAGCGTATGGACTTCCCGCGTCATCGCGGCACCAACAGTCTTCGCTTCAATCAGGTATTCGTCCCCGAGATCCGCGAGAAAATCCGCTTCGGATATCACTCCCGCCACCTGGCCCCCGCTATCCACGACCACCAGGTGGTGCACATCGTTGGCCAGCATGTGTCCGTACGCATCGCGGGGATCCGCCGATAGCGGCAAGGTCACCACCGGGCGGCTCATCACCTCGCAAACGGGACTGGCCGGAGAGATCGCATCTTCGGCAAGCAGAGTCAGGACATCGCGCTCGGTGAAAATGCCGCAGGGACGCCGCTCCTGATCCACGACGACGACGCAACTGATCCGCTTGCCCTCCATGGTGCGCAACACTTCGCCCAGCGGCTCCGCCGTGCCGCAAGCCACCACATCGGACGTCAGAATGGATTTCAGGGAAAGTGCGTTCACCTGATTAACCAACGAAAGTCATAGCTCTCAGGATAGCAGCAAAGACGTCCTTCGCCATCGGCTCGCCGCGCCGGTGTCCCGCCGTTTGTTGCGCCAGCGCAGAGCGCGGGGCGCCGGTGATCCGGCCGCGATCAGCCTGGCTGGCTGCCTTGTTGTCCATAGGTCGCGAACCTGGCCATCACCCGCGTCATTTCCGCGGCGGACAGCAGCCTGGGCGCGCCCAGTTGCAGCACGCGCCAATATTGCTCGCACAAGGTTTCCAGTTCCACTGCCAGTTCCAGTGCGTGGTCCGCGTCGCGACCGAACACCACCATGCCGTGATGCGCCATCAGGCACGCGCAACGGCCGTCCAGCGCGCCGATCATGGCGTCGGACAGTTCCTGGGTGCCGAAGGTGGCGTAAGCCGCACAGCGTACATCCGCACCGCCGAAGCGCGCCACCATGTAATGGAAAGCCGGCACACCCTGCTCCTGACAGGCCAGCGCGGTAGCGAACGGCGAATGCGTATGCACCACTGCACCCGCCTCGGGCCGTGCGGCATAGATGTCGCGATGGAAACGCCATTCCGAGGAGGGCTTGCGGCGGCCCGCCGCCGTACCGTCGGCGCCGACTCTCACCATGTCCGCCGCGCTGCAGGCCTCGTAGGCCATGCCGGTCGGCGTGATGATGAAGCCGTCTTCACAGCGCACGCTGACATTGCCGGCGCTGCCGCGATTGATGCCACTGGCATTCATTGCCCGTGCCGTGGCAAGTACCTTGGCCGCAAGATCATCCGTCATCGCATTCATGAGTTCCACTTTCTCAGCGCGCCGGGCAAAGCGATGCCGCGCTCGGAAATGATACCGCTGACAAGAGCTGCCGGCGTCACGTCGAAAGCCGGATTGACCACCGGCGTATCCATGTTGGCAACTGAAGCACCGAATTCCTCTGCAGCGCGTTCTTCAATCGGGATCGCGGACCCCGAGGAACAGGCAAAATCGATGGTCGACACTGGCGCGGCGACATAAAACGGCACGCCATGCTCGCGCGCCGCAAGCGCCTTGAGATAGGTGCCGACTTTGTTCGCCGTGTCGCCGTTGGCGGCAATGCGATCGGCGCCGACGATCACCAGATCGACCTGGCCCTGCATCAACAGCAGGCCGGCGGCATTGTCCGCCAGCAACGTATGCGGCACGCCCGCCTCGCGCAGTTCCCAGGCAGTCAGCAGCCCCTGGTTGCGCGGTCGCGTTTCGGAAACCCAGACGTGCACCGGCAAGCCGGCGCCATGCGCGGCATAGACCGGCGCCAGGGCCGTGCCATGCGCGACGGTCGCCAGACGGCCGGCATTGCAGTGGGTCATGACGTTGACTGCGTCACCGTCACAATAACTGCGCACCCCCTCCCGACCTCCCCCGCCAAGCGGGGGAGGCGATGAAGTCAGCCCTTCCTGCGCAAGGGAATGGTTGGACCGAACCTTCGCGTCCCGCATGCGCTCGATCAGGGGCAGTCCGTGCTTTCCAATTGCGGCGTTTGCCTCTTTGTCTTCCTCGGCGATGGCACGCGCTTCCTGCCAGGCCATGTCCCGCCGTGTCGCCAGTGCCGACTCTTGGAGCACGCGACGCATGCGCGCCAGCGCCCAATGCAGATTGACGGCAGTCGGTCGTGTCGCGGCAAGCGTTTCGATCACATGCTGCAAGCGCGCATCGCTGACATCGTCCGCCAGGCCGAGCGCGACACCATAGGCTGCCGTGGCGCCGATCAGGGGCGCGCCGCGCACCTGCATGACGCGAATGGCATGGGCTGCGTCTTCCATTGTGGTCAGCCGCAGCATGACCGCTTCGCGCGGCAGCCGCGTCTGGTCGAGGATGAAGACGGCCGCATTGCGACTGCTTGCATCCTCGGTCAGGGTCGGGCACTGCTCCTGGCTCACCTCAACTCAACTTGCCGTGGCAATGCTTGTACTTCTTGCCGCTGCCGCAAGGGCAGGGGTCGTTGCGGCCGACCTTGGGCGTGTGCCGCTCGATGGGCTGCGCCGGCTTGGCAGCGGCGGCAGCGCCGAGGGCTTCGTCATAGTCGGCATGGTGATACTGCACATTCTCGAGTTGCGGCGGAGTCTCCACTTCCTCGATCTGCTCCTCGGTGCGGACTTCAACGGTCAGCAGCAGCTTGGAGACTTCGCTGCGCACCGTCTGCAGCAAGCCCTCGAAAAGTTCGAAGGACTCGCGCTTGTATTCCTGCTTCGGGTTCTTCTGCGCATAGCCGCGCAGATGGATGCCCTGGCGCAGGTGATCGAGAGCCGACAGGTGTTCGCGCCAGTGGGTATCGAGGCTTTGCAGCATGACGTTGCGCTCGAAACCGGCCCAGGCGGCGGCATCGACCTGGGCGGTCTTTTCGGCGTAGGCGGCATCGCCGGCATCCAGCAAGCGCCGCAGAATGTCGTCATCGCCGAGTTGCGGCTCGGACCTGATCCATTCGCCGACCGGCAGCTTGAGGTGGAGCTCGGCCGCCAGCGCGGTTTCCAGACCGCCGACGTCCCACTGCTCCTCGACGCTTTCGGCCGGAATATAGAGGCGGAAGGTGTCGTGGATTTGCCCCTGACGCATGGCCGTGATGGTCTCGGAAATATCATCGCTGTCGAGCAGTTCGTTGCGCTGCTGATAGATCACCTTGCGCTGGTCGTTGGATACGTCGTCGTATTCGAGCAGTTGCTTGCGGATATCGAAGTTGCGCTGTTCGACCTTGCGCTGCGCCGACTCGAGCGAACGGCTCACCAGCGGGTGCTCGATGGCCTCGCCCTCGGGCATCTTGAGCCGTACCATGATGGTGTTGAGCCGCTCGCCGGCGAAGATCTTGAGCAGCTGGTCATCCAGCGCCAGATAGAAACGCGATGAGCCCGGATCGCCCTGCCGTCCGGAACGGCCGCGCAGCTGATTGTCGATCCGGCGCGACTCGTGGCGTTCGGAGCCGATGATGTGCAATCCCCCCGCGGCCAACACCTGGTCGTGTACCTTCTGCCATTCCGCCTTTAGCTCGGCGGTGCGCCTGGCCTTATCGTCCGCGCTCAGGGATTCGTCGTCGCGGATGGCGTTGGTCGGCTTTTCGATGTTGCCGCCGAGCACGATGTCGGTGCCGCGGCCCGCCATGTTGGTGGCGATGGTAATCATGCCGGGGCGGCCGGCCTCCGCCACGATCTCGGCTTCGCGCGCATGCTGCTTCGCATTCAGTACCTGGTGCGGCAGCTTCTCCTTGTTCAGCAGGTCGGAGAGCAGCTCGGAATTCTCGATCGAGGTGGTGCCCGCCAGCACCGGCTGGCCGCGCTGGTGACAGGCGCGAATGTCGGCGATGATCGCAGCATATTTTTCCGGCGCGGTACGGTAAATCTGGTCGTTCTCATCCTTGCGAATCATCGGCCGGTTGGTCGGGATCACCACGGTTTCGAGGTTGTAGATCTGGTGGAACTCGTAGGCTTCCGTATCCGCCGTGCCTGTCATGCCGGCAAGTTTGCCGTACATGCGGAAGTAGTTCTGAAAGGTAATCGACGCCAGGGTCTGGTTCTCGGCCTGGATCGACACGCCTTCCTTGGCTTCGACCGCCTGATGCAGTCCATCCGACCAGCGCCGTCCGGCCATCAGGCGGCCGGTGAACTCGTCGACGATGATGACTTCGCCATCCTGCACCACATACTGCTGGTCACGGTGGAACAGGGTATGTGCCCGCAGTGCGGCATAAAGATGGTGGATGAGCAGGATGTTGGCTGGCTCGTACAGGCTGCTGCCTTCGGCCAGCATGCCCAGGCGGGCGAGAATCTCCTCGGCCTTTTCGTGACCGGCTTCGGTCAGCAGCACCTGGTGCGCCTTGAGATCAACGGTGTAATCACCGGTGTCCAAGTCGCCCTCGCCCCTCGCCGCCTCGCCGCAGGTCAGCAGCGGCGGCACGGCATTCATGCGCACATACAACTCGGTATGGTCTTCGGCCTGGCCGGAGATGATCAGCGGTGTGCGCGCCTCGTCGATCAGGATCGAGTCGACCTCATCGACGATGGCGTAGTTCAAGCCGCGCTGTACGCGCTCGTCGGCCGCGTACACCATGTTGTCGCGCAGGTAGTCGAAGCCGAATTCGTTGTTGGTGCCGTAGGTGATGTCGGCGGCGTAGGCGGCCTGTTTTTCGTCGTGCGCCATTTGCGACAGATTGACGCCGACGGTGAGGCCGAGGAAGCGGTAGATTCGCCCCATCCATTCCGCATCGCGGCTGGCCAGGTAGTCGTTGACCGTGATCAGATGCGTACCCTTGCCGGGAAGCGCGTTCAAATACATGGCCAGCGTGGCCGTCAGCGTCTTGCCCTCACCGGTGCGCATTTCAGCGATCTTGCCGTAATGCAGGACCATTCCGCCGACCAGCTGCATGTCGAAATGGCGCAGGCCAAGTACGCGGCGACTGGCCTCGCGCACCACGGCGAAGGCCTCCGGCAGCAAGGCATCGAGCGACTCGCCTTGAGCGTGGCGGCTGCGGAACTCATCCGTCTTGGCGCGCAGGGCCTCGTCGGAAAGCTGTGAAATGGCTGCCTCGAGCGCGTTGATGCGAGTGACAGTCTGGGAATACTGCTTGATCAGCCGCTCGTTGCGGCTGCCGAAAATCTTCTTGAGAAAGCCAGTTATCATATTTTTGTCGTTCAGAAACGGGCTTCAGAGCAAGCCAATGCCTGCGCAAGCGGGCGTTACGCTGGAGCTAAAACCGGTGATCATGGGGTGCTCGACCGCATATTGGGCGGGAAAAGCAAAGCGGCAATTTTAGCACGCGGGGAGGACGGCCCTCCCCGGGCACTCGGTGGCTCAGTTGCGCTGTGCGATCGGCCGCTGGGTCGCCTGCGCCATGCGCAGGAAGCGATCCGGATTTTGCGCCAGACCGTGGATGCGTACTTCAAAATGCAGGTGCGGCCCGGTGGAACGTCCGGTAGAACCCACCTCGGCGATCTTCTGACCGCGTTTGACCAGCTGCCCCACCTTGACCAGGATCCTTGAGGTATGGGCGTAGCGCGTGGTCAAGTCCTTGCCGTGGTCAATTTCCACCATGTTTCCATAGTCAGGATGGCGCTCGGCGCTGATCACCACTCCGGCTGCCGCAGCATGAATACTGGTACCGGGAGTCGCCACGAAATCGACACCCTCGTGCATCGCCCGTTCACCGGTGAAGGGATCGACGCGCCAGCCATAGCTTGAAGCGTTCCATTGCGCCTCGACCGGCAGGCTGGTGGGAAGCAGGTTCTTTCTGATCCGGTCCTCCAGCATCTGGGACTCAATCATGGAAATCGCGTCGGATTTCGCTTCGACCTGATGCGCCAGGTCGTCGACCGCACGCTGCAGTTCGGTTGAAGACATCGCCTCAGGCAGCACCAGCGGCCCGCCACGACCATCGGCTTTCGACTCGAACGCCTTGAGGTCCTGGGGCTTGACACCGGCCATACCTGCGAGCCGCTCGCCTATGGTGTCGAGGCGCATCAGTTGCGCCTGCATCTCGCCCAGCTTGACCGCCATGGCATTGAGGTTTTCGCGGACAAAGTCCTTGGAACGCCGGGTTTCTTCGGCATTCACCGCGCGCACCAGATCCTGCAGGAAGGGCAGGCGGATTTCTGCGGCGTGGCGGACGGTGACATAGGAAAACAGCGATGACAGCACAAGGACCGAGCTAAACAGCGCCCCCGCAAAAAGAAACGCATGGCGCCAGGTCAGCGTAATGCTTCTTGCGGTTGCCAGCCGGTCAGAGACGAGAATAATATGCATCCCTTCCCTCCCTTCAGGTTCGTTTTTGATGACATCGCGCAGTCTCCAGGAACACCTTGCCTCCGGTGACAGCATGGCGCGGCTTGCGGCCCACGCCCAACGTCTACTCCAATTCCAGCGCCTTCTGGAAGCCGCTTTGCCGGAGGCGCTAAGGCCTCATGCCCGGGTAGCCAACTTCCGCCTGGGGAAACTTTTTATCCACGCCGCCAACGGCGCAGTCGCGGCGAAGATCCGTCAATTCGGACCGCGTCTCGCCGACGATTTATCAAACAAGGAGGTGAAGGTTACTCAAATCGAGGTCCGAGTGCAAGCCCGTAACCCGTCTCCGCCGCAACCTCAACGCGAAAGGCCCACTCCGCCGGGTGTCAAACAGAAGCAAGGACTCACTGCACTGGCGCAGGGGCTACCCAACGAGTCGCCCCTCAAGAACGCGCTGGAACGCCTCTTGCGCAGTGTCAAAGAATGATCAGGCGCTCGGCTGCCATCAGTACCAGAACAATCAGCGAGAAGATCAAGGCAGCCTTGGCGACGCGGCCTGACAGGACGAGGTAGCGCCGGTCACGGGTGAACAGCCAGGCAACGATCCCGCTGCCAATGGTGATCGCCGTGAGTACGCCGACGATCCTGAGCAGCAGCATGCTTCAGGTCTAGGCGAGTTTGGGATACAGCCGGGCGATGGTTCCCGGCGCTTCCTCGGCGCGCTGGAAACTGACCAGTTCCCAGGCGGAGGCATCGGCAAGCAGCTTGCGCAACAGCAGATTGTTCAGCGCGTGGCCCGACTTGTGGGCCGAAAATGCCCCCAGCAGGGGATGTCCGGCCAGATAGAGATCGCCGATGGCATCGAGGATCTTGTGCTTGACGAATTCGTCCGCGTAACGCAGTCCGTCGCTGTTCAAGACCCGGTACTCATCCATAACGATGGCGTTTTCCAGGCTGCCGCCCAGCGCCAAACCCTCGTCACGCAGGGTCTCGACATCCTGCATGAAACCGAAGGTGCGGGCGCGGGCCACTTCACGCAAGTAGGACTGATCGGCAAAATCAATGTGCGCACGCGAGGCGGCGCGGTCTACGGCCGGGTGGTTGAAGACTATGGCAAAGTCGAGGCTGAATCCGTCGTAGGGCGACAACTTGGCCCATTTGTCGCCCTCCTTGACCTCCACGGTTTTCGTCACGCGAAGGAATTTCTTGGCGGCGTTCTGTTCCTCGATGCCGGCCGACTGGAGCAAAAACACGAAAGGTGCGGCTGATCCATCCATGATCGGCAACTCGGCCGCATCGACATCAACATAGATATTGTCGATGCCGAGTCCCGCCAGCGCCGACATCAGGTGCTCGACCGTAGCTACCTTGACGCCGTCCTGTTCCAGACAGGACGCCAGCCGGGTGTCGCCGACGCGGAACGGGTCTGCCTTTAGATCGACCGGTGGCGCCAGATCAACGCGGCGAAACACCACACCCGTGTTGGGCTGAGCCGGGCGCAGCATGAGCGACACCTTGACGCCGGAGTGGAGACCCACGCCGGTGGCCTTGACGACTGATTTGAGGGTGCGTTGGCGAAGCATCGGGCAGCGACGTAAATGGAATGATGCGAAGCAATAATTCTAGCACGCAAGCCCGGTCCGGCGGGAGGAGGCGCCCGCCGGACCGGTGCTGCGGCCGGCCATTCAGTCGGATTGGCGGCGCAGGAAGGCGGGGATATCGTACTTGTCCACTCCGGATGCCGCCATGGCATCCGCCTGGGCGTTACGTGGCATGGAGCCGCGCGCACTGCTGGTGACACTGGACAGGTCGACCTGGCCGATCCCGGCATCGAACACCTGCAGGTTGTCGGTTCCGGTGCGCAGGCCAATCGTCTCCACCACGCGCATGCTCGGCTTGGCTGCCTCGCGTGACGCGACGATGCCGAGCCCGGTGGCGACCACGGTAACGCGCAACTGGTCTTCCATGGATTCGTCGAACACGGCGCCGCAGATCACGGTTGCCTCGGGCGCCGTGTATTGACGGATGGTCTTCATCACCTCCTTGTATTCCTTGAGGCCGAGCGTGGTGCTGGCAGTAATGTTCACCAGCACGCCGCGCGCGCCGGAAAGCTCGATGCCCTCCAGCAACGGGCTGGCCACCGCCTCTTCGGCAGCGACACGGGCGCGATCGACTCCGGCGGCGACCGCGGAGCCCATCATCGCCTTGCCCATTTCGCCCATCACGGTGCGCACGTCTTCGAAGTCGACATTGACCAGACCCGGCACGTTGATGATTTCAGCGATGCCGCCCACCGCGTTGCGCAGCACGTTGTCAGCGGCCTGGAAGGCTTCCAGCATGGTGACCTCGTCGCCGAGGACCTCTTCGAGTTTCTCGTTGAGGATGATGATCAGCGAATCGACGTGGAGAGCGAGTTCGGCCACGCCTTCTTCCGCCAGGCGTTTGCGCTTGCCTTCGTATTCGAAGGGTTTCGTCACCACCGCAACGGTGAGGATGCCCAGTTCGCGCGCAACTTCGGCGATTACCGGACCGGCACCGGTGCCGGTGCCCCCGCCCATGCCGGCGGTAATGAAGACCATGTGCGCACCCCGCAGCGCGTCGGCGATCCGTTCGCGATCGAGCACCGCCAGTTCTCGGGCCTTTTCCGGCTTGCCGCCGGCGCCGAGGCCGGGGCCCAGTTGGAGCTTGACGTGGGCGGTGCTTTTGTTCAGCGCCTGCGCATCGGTGTTGCAGCAGATGAATTCGACGCCGCCGACGCCTTCGCGAATCATGTGCTCGACCGCATTGCCGCCTGCGCCACCGACGCCGACGACTTTGATGACCGTCGATCCCGTCTCCGCTTCCGCCGTGATTACTTCCTCAAGTTCAAACATTTTCACCTCCTGAAAAGACCGACTGCATCAAAAATTTTTGGTGAACCACGCCCGCATGCGGGCCAGAACCTGCCCGAAGTTCTTCGGGCTTTGGACCGTCATGCCACGGTGGCGCTGCGCCACCCCTTCCAACAACAAGCCCATCGCCGTGGAGTAGCGCGGATTGCGTACGTAGTCGCGCAAGGTGCCGTCGTAATGCGGCATCGACAGCTTCACGGTATTGTGGAAAATCTCCTCGCCCAGATCAGCCATGCCGGGCATCTGCGCCGCGCCGCCAGTCAGCACGATACCGGCGCGCAGCAGTCGCTCCTTGCCGCTGCGGTGCAGTTCCTCCTGCACCTTCTGGAAGATTTCCTCGACCCGCGGCTGGATGAAACCGGCCAGGGTCTGGCGCGAAAGCTGGGTCGCCGGACGGTCGCCAACGCCGGGCACTTCGATCATGTCTTGCGGATTGGCCAGCTGTTGCAGCGCGACGCCGTAACGTATCTTGATGTCCTCGGCATCCTGGGTCGAGGTACGCAAGGCAATGGCGATGTCATTGGTCAGCTGGTCGCCCGCAATCGGAATGACCGCGGTGTGGCGGATCGCGCCGTGCACGAATACCGCGACGTCGGTGGTGCCGCCGCCGATATCGACCAGGCAGACGCCGACATCCTTTTCGTCCTCGGTCAGTACGGCATATCCCGATGCCAGCGGTTGCAGCACCAAATCGGCCACTTCGAGGCCGCAGCGATGCACGCACTTGACAATGTTCTGCACTGCGGTCACCGCGCCGGTGACCAGATGCACCCTCACGTCAAGCCGTTTGGCGTCCATGCCGATCGGTTCCTTGACGCCGTCCTGGCCGTCGACGATGAACTCCTGCACCAGCGTGTGCAGAATCTGGTCATCGGCCGAAATCGACGTTGCATTCGCCGCCTCGATGGCCCGCTCGACGTCGAACTGGGTGACTTCCTTGTCCCGCACCACGGCCATGCCCGAGGAATCCTTGCTCTTGATGTGGCTGCCGGCGATTCCGGTATACACCTCGCGCACCTTGCAGCCCGCCATCATCTCGACTTCGGCAATCGCCCTGGAAATCGAATTCACGGTGGCCTCGATGTTGATGACCATGCCGCGTTTCAGGCCGCTCGACTCCTGGGTGCCGAGCCCGAGGATGCCCAGCCGACCCTCGGCATCCAGCTCGCCGACGATGGCAACAATCTTGGAAGTGCCGATGTCGAGGCCGACGATCAGGTCACGTTTGGCTTCTTTGGCCATCAGCTTTTGCTCGCCCTGAGGGCGAATCCGTTCGGGTAACGCATGTCCACCACGCCGATGGCTTGCAGACGACTTTTCGCGGAACTGCGCACAGTCGCGTAGTAGGTCGTGAAGCGATTGAGTCGCTCCGCCAGCGGATGCCTAGGCTCGTCGCGGCCCAATTCGAGGACCACGCCGTCGTCCAGCTTGAGTTGCCATGCCTCGCGCGCCGATAGATGAATGGCGACCTGCTTGCGTCCAATGGCGGCCAGACCGTCGTTGAACTCCTGGTAGCGGGCCAGCAGCCGCGGCGCCGAACCCTCGGGACCGACGAAGACCGGCAGTGATTCTCGCGTCGAGGCCAGGAACACCTCGCCCCGCGTGCTGACCAGACGCGACTCGCCTTCAAGCGGGGTCCAGCGGGCGACGGCGTGATGCTCTTCGAGTTCCAGTTCGATGCCGTCGGGCCAGTGGCGGCGCAAGGAGGCCGAGCGCACCCAGGGCATGCGCTCGAAGGCCGCCTGGGCAGCCTCCAGATTCACCGTGAAGAAGTTCCCTGACAGGGCGTTGCGCGCCGTTTGCTCGATCTGCGTCCGCGAGACCTGGTCCAGCGGCTTCGCCACCACCAATTCGGTCAGCGGGAACACCGGCAGACGCTGCACGGCCAGCGCGCCGGCCCATGCCAGCAATCCGCCGCCGGCCAGCAACAGCAGGTCGGCCAGCAGGTTGATCAACACCGGCCGATCCCAGAAGCCGCCGCCGCTGCCGTGTTCGACCCGGCTGTGGCCCCGGCTCTTGCCGGCCGAGTTTCCCCGCGCCTTAGCCATAGCGGGCCTCTTCGAGCAATCTAAGCACCAGTTGCGCAAACGGAATGCCGGCCGCGCGGGCCGCCATCGGCACCAGCGAGTGGTCGGTCATGCCGGGCGATGTATTCGCTTCGAGGCAATAGGAACGGCCTGCGGCATCCAGCATCAGGTCCATCCGTCCCCAGCCGCGCCCGCCCAGCACGGCAAAGGCGCGCAGCGCCAGATCGCGCATCTCGGCTTCGCGCTGCTCGCCGAGGCCGCTAGGAATGCGGTATTCGGTGTCATCGCGCAGATACTTGGCGTCGTAATCGTAGAACTCGGTCGCCGGCACGATGCGGATCACCGGCAAGGCCACGCCGGCAACAATGCCCACGGTATATTCGCCGCCGCCCAGATACTTTTCCGCGATCACGCAGGTGTCGAAACGGGCTGCCAGTTCGTAAGCGGCGCGCAGACCACCCGCCTGCTTGACCTTGCTGATGCCGATGCTGGAGCCCTCATTGGCCGGCTTGACGAACAACGGCAGACCGAGGCGCGCCTCGACGGCTGAAAAATCGCTGGTGGCATCGAGCGCGACGTAATCCGGCACCGGCAAACCCATGCCCTGCCAGACCAGCTTGGAGCGCCACTTGTCCATCGCCAGAGCCGACGCCAGCACGCCGCTGCCGGTATAGGGAATCGCCAGCAGATCAAGTGCGCCCTGCAGCGTGCCATCTTCGCCGCCACGTCCATGCAGGGCGATGAAGACGCGCTTGAAGCCATCGGCATGCAGCGCCTCGAGCGCCTGGTCCTGCGGATCAAAGCAGTGCGCGTCGACGCCGCTTGAGCGCAGCGCGGCGAGCACCGCGGTGCCGCTTTTCAGCGATACCTCGCGCTCGGCCGACTTGCCGCCCATCATCACCGCCACCTTGCCGAAATCCATCAAACTCCTTCTCCGTCCCGCCCGGACCGACTGTTTATTTCGCCCACAATGCGCACCTCGCACACCAGGGAAACGCCAAACTTTTGCTCGACTTCCGCCCGAATCCGGCCGATTAGCATTTCTATCGCACTAGCCGTCGCCTCGCCCTTGGGATTAACGATGAAATTCGCATGCTTTTCGGAAACCTGCGCGCCATCGATCTGTGTGCCCTTGAGGCCGGCGGCCTCGATCAGGCGTGCAGCGTGGTCGCCCGGCGGGTTCCTGAACACCGAGCCGGCATTGGCCAACTGCAGCGGCTGGGTGGCACTGCGCCGCTCCAGCAGTTGGCGCACGTTCGCCCGGGCCACCTCGACATCGCCGGCCGGAAAGCGAAACCAGGCGCCGGCAAAAATTTCATCGCTGGCCTGTTTGAGGCCGACATGGCGGTAGCCGATGGCAAAGTCTTCCGGACCGCGGATGATCTGCTCGCCATTGCGATCGAGCATCAGCACCCGGTCGACATAGCGCCAGGTCTCGCCGCCGTGGCAGCCGGCGTTCATCGCCAGCGCGCCGCCGACGGTGCCGGGGATGCCCGCCAGAAACTCGGCCTCGGCGCAGGACTGGTTGCCGACAAAACGCGCCAGCTTCGGCGAGGCGACACCGGCTTCGGCGAAAAAGCTGCCGTCCGCTTCGCGGCGCAGGACATCCAGCACGCCATGGGTGAAGATCGCGGTGCCGTCGAAGCCGCCGTCACGCACCAGCAGATTGCTGCCAAGGCCCACCAGCAGCAGCGGCTCATCGCGGCGCAGGCGATGCAGGAAGGCGGCGAGATCGGCCAGATCGGCCGGGAAGAATGCGCGAGCCACGGCGCCGCCGGCACGCCACGAGACATGGCTCGCCATCGGCTCGAATTCCCGCAGCGCGCCGCGCACGAGTTCAATCATGGCGAACCTTCGCTCAAGCGCGTCGGCACTCCGCCGATGGAACCGGCGCCCATGGTGATCACCACGTCGCCATCGCGCGCCGCGGCCAGAATGGCTGCCGGCATGTCCGCTATGTCTTCGACGAAGATCGGCTCGATCTTGCCGGTGTCTTGCATGCCTGGAATGGCGCTTTGCGCGCAGGCAACGCGCAAAGCGCGCACCAGCGTGCGGCTGTCGGCGGCGATGATCGGCGCCTCGCCGGCAGCGTACACTTCGCCGAGCACCAGGGCATCGACCCCGCACAGCACCTTGACGAAATCCTCGAAGCAGTCCCGGGTGCGCGTGTAGCGATGCGGCTGAAACGCCAGCAGCAGGCGGCGACCTGGAAAGGCGCCGCGCGCCGCGGCGAGCGTGGCCGCCATTTCCGCCGGATGATGGCCGTAATCATCGACCAGCGTGAATGTTCCGCCGGCGGGACAGCCAATCTCGCCGTAAAGCTGGAAGCGCCGGCCGACGCCCCTGAATTCGGCCAGCGCCCTGATGATCGCCGTATCGCCAACGCCGACTTCCGTCGCCACCGCAATCGCTGCCAGCGCATTCAGGACATTGTGGCGTCCCGGCAGACTGAGCACGATGGGCAAACGGGTGACGCCCCCATTGGTGCGCACGCATGTAAAGCGCATGGTGCCGCCCTCCGCCACCACGTCTTCGGCACGGAAGTTGGCGGCGCTGTCGATGCCATAGGTGACTATTTGCTTCGCCACACGGGGAATGATCTCGCGCACGTTCGGATCGTCGCCGCAGACCACGGCGACCCCGTAGAACGGCAGGCGGTGGAGGAAATCGACAAAGGCCTGTTTCAGGCGGCCGAAATCATGGCCGTAGGTTTCCATGTGATCGGCATCGATGTTGGTAACCACCGACACCACGGGCGACAGAAACAGGAAGGAGGCATCCGACTCGTCGGCCTCGGCCACTAGGAATTCACCGCTGCCCAGCTTGGCGTTGGCTCCCGCGGAATTCAACCGGCCGCCGATGACGAAGGTCGGATCGAGGCCGCCTTCGGCCAGGCAACTGGCCACCAGGCTGGTGGTCGTGGTCTTGCCGTGGGTGCCGGCAATCGCGATGCCCTGCTTGATGCGCATCAACTCGGCGAGCATCTGCGCCCGGGGCACCACCGGCACGCGACGCGCCCGCGCCATGATTACTTCCGGGTTGTCTTCGTGCACGGCGGTCGACACCACGACTGCATCGGCGGCCGAGACGTTTTGCGCGCTATGCCCGATCGCTATGCGTATGCCCTGCGCCGCCAGGCGCCGCGTGGTGGCACTCTCACTGAGATCGGAACCGCTGACCTGGTAACCCTGGTTCGCCAGAACTTCAGCGATGCCGGACATACCGGAGCCGCCGATGCCGACGAAATGGATGCGCTTGACCTTGTGCTTCATGGCGAAGTCCTTTGCATCGAGATCCTGCGTTTCATTTGGCCAACTCCGCACAAGCCTGAGCGACGACCGCCGTTGCGTCGGGAAGCGCCAGCGCGCGCGCCTTCTCGGCCATCTGCGTGAGTTGCTGACGCGACAGATTCCTGAGTTCGGCCAGCCGCACCGGCGTCAGCTGATCCTGCGGCAGCAAGATCGCCGCCCCGGCAGCGCTTAGGAAGCGCGCGTTCGAGGTCTGGTGGTCATCCACCGCGTGAGGGAAAGGCACCAGCAAGCTGGCAACGCCTGCTGCCGCCAGTTCGGCTACGGTCAGCGCGCCGGCGCGACAGATCACCAGATCGGCCCGGGCGTAGGCCCCGGCCATGTCATTGATGAAGGCCACGCAGTCCGCCTTGACTCCCGCCGAAAGGTAGAGGCTTTTCAGCATCGGCAGATGCTTCTCGCCGGCCTGATGCACCACCGAGGGCCGCTCATGTTCCGCGATCAAGGCCAAGGCCTTCGGCAGGACTTCGTTCAAGGCTTGCGCGCCGAGGCTGCCGCCCACGACCAGCACGTGCAGCGGTCCGCTGCGCTGAGCATAACGAAGAGTCGGCGCTGGCAACGCGGCGATTTCGGGGCGCACCGGATTGCCGACCCAGCTGCCTTTCTTCAGAACCTCGGGAAAGCCGGTAAGAATGCGGTCGGCGACCATTGCCAGAACCCTGTTGGACAGGCCGGCCACCGAATTCTGCTCGTGCAGCACCAGTGGAATGCCGCGCAGCGCGGCCATCATGCCACCCGGAAAGCTGACGTAGCCGCCCATGCCGAGCACCACATCGGGCTGGATGCGCTTGAGCTGCGACCATGCCTGGCTGAAGCCGCGCAACAGATTGAAGGGCAGCAGCAGTTTTCGCAGCAGGCCCTTGCCGCGCAGCGCGGAAAAGTGCACCCCGGCCATCTCGTAGCCACGCCCGGCGGTCAGTTGCGCTTCCATGCCATCGGGATTGCCCATCCAGGCAATCTTCCAGCCTTCGGCCTTCAAGTGTTCGGCCACCGCCAAGCCTGGCATGATGTGCCCGCCCGTACCGCCCGCCATGACCAGAAGGGTGTGCGTCATGCCTGCTGCCCTCGCATCAATTGCCTGTTTTCCCAGTCAACACGCAGCAGGATGCCGAGGGCAAGGCAGTTCGTGACGATGCCCGAACCGCCGAAGCTCATCAGCGGCAGGGTCAGGCCCTTGGTCGGCAGCAGGCCCATGTTGACGCCCATGTTGATGAAGCCCTGCACGCCGAGCCAGATGCCGATGCCTTGCGCGACCAGGCCGGAATGCACGCGGTCGAGCACCAGGGCCTGGCGGCCGATGGCGAAGGAGCGCTGCACCAGCAGGGCGAAGAGCCCGACCACGACACAGACGCCGACAAAGCCGAGCTCTTCGGCGATTACCGCCAGCAGGAAGTCGGTGTGCGCTTCGGGCAGATAGAACAGCTTCTCGACGCTGGCACCCAGCCCGACGCCCAACCACTCGCCGCGGCCGAAGGCGATCAGCGCGTGCGAGAGCTGGTAGCCCTTGCCGAAGGAGTCCTGCCAGGGATCCATGAAGCCGAAAATGCGCTCGCGCCGATAAGGCGAAACCCAGATCATGATGACAAAGCTGACCGCCAGGACCACCACCAGAACAGCAAACACCCGCGCGTTGATGCCGCCGAGAAACAGGATGCCGGTTGCGATGCAGAGAATGACCACCAGGGCGCCGAAATCCGGCTCCTTCAGCAGCAGGAATCCGACCAGCACCATGACCAGCGCCATCGGCCCGAAGCCGCGCAGGAAACTGCCCATGTCCTCGAGCTTGCGCGTCGTGTAGTCGGCGGCGTAAAGCACCACGAACAGCTTCATCAACTCCGACGGCTGCAGGTTGATCGGGCCGAGGCCGATCCAGCGCTGGGCGCCGTTCACCGAACGTCCGACATGGGGAATCAGCACCAGCAGCAGCAGGGCGACTCCGGCCAGAAACAGCCAGGGCGCTGCCTGCTGCCACAGCCGCAGCGGAATCTGGAAAGCCATCACACCCACCACCAGTCCGATGGCGAGAAACACGGCGTGCCGATACAGAAAATAGGCCGGCTGATTGCCGGTGAAGCGGCTGCCCTCGGCCATCGCGATGGACGACGAATACACCATCACCAGCCCGAGCAGGAGCAAGCCAATGGCCGGCCATAGCAGGAGGCCGTCGAATTCGGCAGGCGCCTGGTGCGCCGGCGCCGCATAGGCCCGGCTCACGCCCCGGCCTCCAGTGCGCGCACTGCATCGATGAAGGCCTGCGCCCGATGTTCGTAATTGCGGAACATGTCGAAGCTGGCGCAGGCCGGTGACAGCAGCACGGCATCGCCCGGCCGCGCCAGCGCACGGGCACGACGCACGGCATCTTCCATATCGTTGGCGCTTTCCATCGCTACTCCGGCGGCGGCGATGGCCTTCTCGATCAGCGGCCCGTCGCGGCCGATCATCACCGCACTGCGCGCATGCCTCGCCACGGCTGCCTTCAGCGGCGTGAAGTCCTGCCCCTTGCCGTCGCCGCCGAGGATCACCACGATCTTGCGATCCTGCGGATCGCAAGACGTCAATGACGCACCCTCCCTCCCCGTGGGAGAGAGGCGACTATTCAGGGCGGCCAGTTGGCCGCCAATGCCATTCAGTGCGGCGACCGTGGCGCCGACATTGGTGCCCTTCGAATCGTCGTACCACGTCACACCACCGATCTCGGCCACCTTCTCGACCCGGTGCGCCAGGCCGCGGAAACTGCGCAACGCCGGCAGCAAGGCTTCAGCATCGAAACCGAGCGCGCTGCACAGCGCCAGCGCCGCCATTGCGTTGGCCGCATTGTGCAAGCCGGCCAGCGGCAACTCGGAGGCCGGCAGCAGAAAGCGCTCGCCCTGTACCAGCCACGGCTCGCCTCGCTGCGGGCGCAGGCCGAAGTCGTCCTCGCCAGCCGGTGCGTCGAGGCCGAAGCTGATGATGTGACGATCGGCCAGCACCATCCGGCACACGCGCGGATCGGCGCGGTTGAGCACCTGCACGCCCGGCGCACCCTCAGCGCTTTGAAAGATCCTGGCCTTGGCCGATGCGTACTCGTCGAGATCGATGTAGCGATCGAGATGGTCGTCGGAAATGTTTAGCACCGTTGCTGCTACAGGATTCAGCGTCTCGGTGGTTTCCAGCTGAAAACTCGACAGCTCCAATACCCAGATCTGCGGCAGGGCACCCGCATCCAGCGCATCCATCAACGCACTCAGCGCCGCGGGGGAGATATTGCCGGCGACGCCGACCGTCTTGCCCGCGGCGCGCAGCAGATGCCCGGTCAGCGCGGTGGTGGTGGTCTTGCCATTGGTGCCGGTGATCGCCAGCACCGGCGCACTGCAGCCAAGACTGCGCAAACCGCGGGCGAACAATTCAACTTCGCCAAGCACCGGAATCCCAGCGGCGCGGGCATGAATCACCACCATCAGGCCGCCCGAGAGGCCCGGTGACAGCACCAGCAGGTCGATGCCGTCGAGCAGCGCCTTGTCGAACTCGCCGGGAATGAATTCAAGCGGGAAGTCGGCGCTGGCGACACGGCGCCGCAGTTCTTCCAGATACGGCGGCACCGCACGCGTGTCGGCCACCCGCACCCGCGCGCGCTGCCGCGCGCACCAGCGCGCGGAGGCCAGCCCCGATTCACCGAGGCCGAGAACGAGGACGTGTTTGCCGTTCAGTTCGCTCATCGAATTTTCAGCGTCGACAAGCCGAACAGCACCAGCAGGATGGTGATGATCCAGAAGCGCACCACTACCTGCGTCTCTTTCCACCCGGTCTGCTCGAAGTGATGGTGCAGCGGCGCCATCAGGAGAATCCGCCTGCCTGTGCCGTAACGCTTCTTGGTGTACTTGAAGTAGCCGACCTGGAGCATCACCGACAGCGTCTCGGCGACAAATACGCCACCCATTATGAACAGCACGATCTCCTGCCGCGCGACCACGGCCACCGCGCCCAGCGCGGCGCCCAGCGCCAGCGCGCCGACGTCGCCCATGAATACTTCGGCAGGGTAGGCATTGAACCACAGGAAGCCGAGGCCGGCACCGGCCAACGCTCCGCAGAACACCGTCAGCTCACCGGCACCCGGAATATAGGGCAGCAGCAGGTATTTCGAGAACACCGAATTGCCGGCGACGTAGGTGAAGATGCCCAGCGCGGCGCCAACCAGCACCGTCGGCATGATGGCCAGACCATCGAGGCCGTCGGTCAGGTTCACCGCATTGCTGCTGCCGACGATCACCAGGTAGGTGAGGAGGATGAAGCCGAACATGCCAAGCGGGTAGGTCACGCTTTTGAAAAAGGGCACGATCAGGGCAGTCTGCTGCGGCAGTTCCAGGGTGAACCCGCTCGACACCCACTGGAAGAACAGCTGCACTACCTTTTCGTTGTTGGGCGCCGAAATCGAAAATGCCAGATAGATTGCAGCGATCAGGCCTATGACCGATTGCCAGAAGAACTTCACCCTGGCTGACAGCCCGTCTGGGTTGCGGTAGACCACCTTGCGCCAGTCATCCACCCAGCCCACCGCGCCGTAGCCGAAGGTGACGATCAGCACGATCCAGATGAAGCGATTGGAGAGATCCGCCCACAGCAGCGTGGACACGCCGAGCGAAATCAGAATCAGCGCGCCGCCCATGGTCGGCGTGCCGGCCTTGACCAGATGGGTCTGCGGGCCGTCGCTGCGTACCGACTGGCCAATCTTTTTCGCCGTCAGCCAGCGGATCACCGCGGGACCGAAGACGAAGGAGATCGCCAGCGCCGTCATGGTCGCCAGCACCGCGCGCAGGGTGATATAGCCGAAGACATTGAAGCCGCGGAAATCCCTGGACAGCCATTGGGCAAGTTCAAGCAGCATTCGAAACTCCTTCGTCCACGATGGCCTCGACGACGCGCTCCATGCGCATGAAGCGCGACCCCTTGACCAGCACCGTAGTCTGCGGATCGAGCGCGGCAAGCAGAGTCTTGACCAGGTCGTCACGGCTCTGAAAGTGCTCGCCGCCTTCGCCGAAGTTGTGTGCCGCTGCCACCGACATCTCGCCCAGACAGAGCAGGCGGTCGATGCCGTGGCTCTTGGCATAGCCGCCGATCTCGTCGTGAAACTGCCCGGCGGCAGCGCCCGCCTCACCCATATCGCCCATCACCAGAATGCGCTTGCCGGGTACCGATGCCAGTACATCGATGGCCGCGCGCATGGAATCGGGATTGGCGTTGTAGCTGTCATCCACCACCAGCGCACCGGCACGCCCGGCACGCCGCTGCAAACGGCCCTTGATGCCCGCAAACCCCTCCAGCCCCTGCTTGACCTCGTCGAGCGCTGCTCCGGTGGCCAAGGTCGCCGCTGCCGCAGCGCAGGCATTGCGCGCATTGTGGAAACCCGGTATGCCGAGAGTCACCTCGATCTCGCCCCAGGGAGTGGCCAGGTGCAGCTCGCCGCCAAGACCATGGCTGGCGAACCGGCCGCGCACGTCGGCTGGCTGGTCGAGGCCGAAACTCAGCTGACGGCGATCCCGCGACAACTCCCGCCAGAAATTGACTTGCGGATCATCGGCATTGAACACGGCGACGCCTTCGGCAGCCAGTCCGGCGAAAATTTCGCCCTTGGCCAGTGCGATGTCCTGCACCGAGCCGAGGCCTTCCAGATGCGCACGCTGGGCGTTGTTTACCAGCGCTACGGTCGGTGCCGCAAGGCGCGCCAGATAGTCGATCTCTCCCGCATGATTCATCCCCATCTCGATCACCGCGGCGCGGTGCGAAGCACGCAGCCTGAGCAGGGTCAGCGGCAGCCCAATGTCGTTATTGAGGTTGCCGACGGTGGCCAATACGCTGTCCACTGCATTGCCATAGTGCGCCCGCAGAATCGCCGCGCACATTTCCTTCACGGTGGTCTTGCCGTTGCTGCCGGTGACGCCGATCAGCGGCAGCGCAAAGCGCGCGCGCCACTGCGCCGCGAGTGCACCGAGCGCCAGGCGCGTGTCGGCAACGCAGATCAGCGGCAGGCCGGGATGCGCGGCAGCGAATTCCTGACCAACCATCGCCCCCGCGGCACCCCGCGCGAGGACGTCGCTGACATAGGCGTGGCCATCGAAGTTCTCGCCCTTGAGCGCGACAAACAGCTCGCCTGCAGTGATGGTCCGCGAATCGGTGGAAACGCTGCTGAAGCCGGCATCGGCGCCTTGCGCGCTGGCGCCTATGGTTTGGGCCGCCTCATGAATTTTCATCATCATGATCGCCGTCCCTCCAGCGCCGACTTTGCGGCCTCGATGTCGGAAAATGGATGCCGCACGCCGGCGATCTCCTGGTAGGGCTCGTGGCCCTTGCCGGCGAGCAGGATGACGTCATGAGGATCGGCCGCCGTCACCGTGTCGGCAATGGCGCAGGCGCGGTCGGACTGGACCAGGGGCCGCCGCGTGAATCCGGCGAGTATGCCGTCGATGATCGCCTGCGGATCCTCACTGCGCGGATTGTCGCTGGTAAGCACCACGCGATCGGCCAGCTGCTCGGCGATCGCACCCATTTGCGGCCGCTTGCCGGGATCGCGATCGCCGCCGCAGCCGAACACGCAAACCAGTTGGCCGCCGCGTGCAGCAGCCGTTTCACGCAGGACGCCGAGCGCCTTTTCCAGCGCATCCGGCGTATGGGCGTAGTCCACCACGATCAGCGGCTCCTGCATGCCGCCCAGCGCCTGCATGCGCCCGGGCGGCGGCTGAATGCCGCGCAGCGCCTCAGCGATGCCCTCGAGGCGTTCGTGGCGTGTCAGCAGGGCGCCGATCACGGCGAGCAGATTGGATACATTGAAGCGACCGACCACCGGCACAGCGAAATGCGCGCCACGCAGATCGAACTCGATGCCGGCGGCGTTCATGGTCAGATGCTCCGCCTGCAGGATTTCATCGGCGCCTCTGCAACCGGCGTCAACAGCGTTCAGCGCATAGCCGATGATGCGCACGCGTCCCTTGAGTCTTGCCGCAAGTTCAACACCGATAGGGTCGTCCAGGTTCAGCACGGCCGCCGCAAGGCCCGGAACCAGGAACAGCCTTTCCTTTGCGGCCGCATAGGTGGCCATCGTGCCGTGGTATTCCAGATGGTCGCGCGTCAAATTGGTGAATACGGCCACATCGAAGGCGGCGCCATTGACGCGTCCCTGGTCGAGTCCGATTGAAGAAACCTCCATTGCGCAGGCATCCGCGCCGTGAGCGACGAAGTTCGCCAGTGCCGCATGCAGCGTTATCGCATCCGGCGTGGTGTTGGGGCTTTCCTCCAGCGCGCCGAGAAAGCCGTTGCCCAGCGTGCCGATCACTGCACACCGATGCTGCAGGGCATTCATCGCCTGCGCGATCCACTGTGATACCGAAGTCTTGCCATTGGTGCCGGTTACGCCGGCGAGCCAGAGACGCTCGGAGGGACGCCCGTAGACCAGATGCGCGATTGCGCCCGAAAGCGTCGCAAGCCCATCGACTTCAATAATCGGCGCTTCGCCAGCGCCGACTCTTGCTGCCGTGTTGCCGCCGGCCTCGGCAATTACCGCTGCCGCGCCTTTCGCCACCGCCTGCGCGATGAAGTCGCGGCCATCGGCCTGTGCACCGGGGAAGGCGACGAAGACATCACCCGCCCGCACCAGCCGCGAGTCAGCGGTCAGGCGCGTCGTCACGACGCCCTTTCGTTCAAGTTGTTCGAGTATCGACATGGCCGTATTCACATCTCTTCCTTGACCGTCTCGGCACTGGTCATCACGAGCGGCTTCAGGGGCGCATCGGGCGCCACGCCGAGCGTGCGCAGGCTGCCCGCCATGACTTGTGCGAAGACCGGCGCCGCAACGTCGCCGCCGTAATACTTGCCATTGGACGGTTCGTCGATCATGACGGCGACAATCAGGCGCGGGTCGGAGGCCGGGGCAAAGCCGACAAACGACGCGACATACTTGTTGGCGTAGGTGCCGCCTTCGATCTTGTGCGCCGTGCCGGTCTTGCCCGCCACGCGATAGCCGGCAATCTGTGCCTTGGGCGCGGTGCCGCCCGGCAGCACCGCCATCTCCAGCATGGCGCGGACCGCGTGTGCCGTCTGCGCCGAGAACACCTGCTTGCCGTTCAGCGGCGGCGCCTCCAGTCGCGCCAATGAAATCGGCACCAGATCGCCATCGCGGGCAAAGGTCTGATAGGCCCGTGCCAACTGGATCAGGGTGACGGAAATGCCATGGCCATAGGCCATGGTGGCCTGCTCGATCGGCCTCCAGGTCTTGGCCGGCCGCAAGCGGCCGCCGACCTCGCCGGGAAAGCCGAGCTTGAGCGGCGCGCCGAAGCCCAGGCTGTCGAACATGTTCCACATGTCTTGGGGCGTCATCGACAAGGCCAGCTTGGCGGCGCCGACGTTGGAGGACTTCTGGATCACCTGCGCGACGGTCAATACACCATGCATGTGCGCGTCGTGGATCGTTGCCGTGCCGATGGTCAGTCTTCCGGGAGCGGTCTGGATCGGCGTGTTGGAGCGCACCTTGCCTTCGTCGAGGGCCAGCGCAACGGTGAACGGCTTCATGGTCGAACCGGGCTCGAAGCTGTCGGTCAGCGCCCGGTTGCGCAATTGGGCACCAACCAGCTTGAAGCGATTGTTCGGGTTGTAGGTGGGCAGATTCGCCAGGGCCAGTATTTCGCCGCTGCGGGCGTCGAGCACCACCACACCGCCCGCCTTGGCGCGATTTTCCTCCAGCGCCTGCTTGAGATAGCTGTAAGCGAGATACTGCACCTTCGAGTCCATGGCGAGCACGATGTCCCGGCCCTCCTGCGGCGGGTGGATGCTTTCGACATCCTCCACCACGTTGCCACGGCGATCCTTGATGACGCGGCGCGAGCCGGCCTTGCCGGACAACTGGCCGTTGAACGCCAGTTCGATACCTTCCTGACCGGCATCTTCGACGCCGGTAAACCCGAGCATGTGCGCCATCACCTCGCCCGACGGGTAGTAGCGCCGGTACTCGTCTTTCTGATGAATACCGGGCAGTTTGAGCGCGGTTACCCGGTCGGCCAGTTCGGGCGGCAACTGCCGCTTGACGTAGACGAACTCGCGTTCGGAGGCCAGCTTCTGATTGATCTCGCGCACGTCCATTTCGAGCAGGGCTGCCAGACTGCGCGCCTGCGCCGGCGCCAGTTGGGCATCCTCGGGAATCGCCCAGATCGAGCGTACCGGCGTGGACACGGCCAGTACGTCTCCGTTGCGGTCGGTGATGCGGCCCCGGGTCGCAGATATGTCAATCACCCGCTCGAACCGGGCGCGACCCTTGTCACCGAGAAACTCGTTGTCGAAGCCTTGCAGATACAGCGACCGCGCAACCAGCGTGACGAAGGCGCCCAGCAACACTACCAGCACCAGGCGCTGCCGCCATGGCGGCAGGCGCTCGGACAGCAGCGGGCTTCTGGAGAACTTGATCGACTTCATGGCGGCGTCATTTCCCGGGTGCCGGCTCGGCCGAACTGATCTGCCCCGGCACCGGCGGCTTCATGCCCAGCTTTTCGCGCGCAGCCTTCTCGACCCGAACGTGGGCCGCCAATGTGCTTTGCTCAAGCTGCAACTGACCCCATTCCACGTCCAGATCACGCGTGCGCTTCTGTGCGGCTTCCAACTCGGTAAACAGCTTGCGCGCGCGGTGATTGGCGTTCACGGTCGACAAGGCGCAGGCCAGGGCGGTCAGAATCAGGATCAAATTGAGGCGCGCCGTGTTCACAGCTTCTGCGCCACGCGCAGCACGGCGCTGCGACAGCGCGGGTTGGCGGCGATTTCGGCGGCTGATGGAAATATCGCCTTGCCCACCAGTTTCATCACCGGCTGCGGCAGATCGACCGCGCGCACCGGCACACCCTTGGGCGGCTGCGGCGGATGCGCGACGTCACGCATGAAGCGTTTGACGATGCGATCTTCGAGTGAATGAAAGCAGATCACGGCCAGGCGACCACCCGGTGCCAGTCTTTCGACGGCCCTGGGCAGAGTTATCGACAGTTCCTCAAGCTCCCGATTGACGTGAATCCGTAGAGCCTGAAAACTCCGCGTCGCCGGGTGCTGACCCGGCTCCCGCGTGCGGACGACTTGCGCCACGAGCGTGGCAAGCTGTCCTGTCCTTGAAATACCGTGCTCGCCCCGAGCAGCAACAAGCGCCTTTGCAATCGCATGAGCAAACCGTTCTTCGCCATAGTCTCTGATCACCCTTTCTATTTCAGATTGCGATGCCCGCGCCAGGAACTCGGCGACGGTCTCCCCCTGCGTCGTATCCATGCGCATATCCAACGGCGCATCGAAACGAAAGCTCATGCCCCGTTCGGGTGTATTCAGTTGCGGCGATGACACGCCAATATCCAGCAGCACGCCATCCACCTGCGCCACGCCGAGCCGGTCGAGAACTCCATCGAACCCGCTGAAAGGCGCATGCACCAGGGTAAAGCGCGGATCCGAAATGGATGCTCCGGCAGCAATCGCGGCCGGATCGCGATCCAGTGCGATGAGGCGCCCCGCCGAACCGAGCGCAGCGAGAATCTCGCGGCTGTGGCCGCCACGGCCAAAGGTGGCGTCGACGTAGATTCCTGCCGGCCTTATCGCCAGTGCCGCGACCGCTTCGGCCAGCAGCACGCTGACGTGAGTGTCGGCGCTCACAGCGCAAGATTTTCCAGGCCCGGGGGCAAGAGTTTGTCGCCCAGTGCAAAGATCGCGTCCTGCTGTGCTTGCCAGCCGGCAGCCGACCAGATTTCAAAATGGCGACCCTGCCCCACCAGCCAGATTTCCTTTTCCAGTCCCGCGTAGTGACGCAAGGACGGCGAAATCAGCAGGCGTCCGGCGCCATCGAGTTCCACTTCTTCGGCAAAGCCCACCAGAAGACGCCGCACCATTGCGGATTCCACTTGCAGGCTGGGTGCTGCCAGGATCTGGGCGCGAATCGGCTCCCACGCGGGCTGGGGATAGAGCAGCAGGCAGCGATGGGGATGGGCAGTCACCACCAGGTGACCTTCGCCCAATGCCACCAGGGCATCACGGTGCCGCGCGGGAACCGCCATCCGGCCCTTGGCATCGAGATTGAGTGCCGCCGCACCTTGGAACATCGAATCCCCTCTGGACGAGAAACAAGCCGGCATCCGGCCAAGATTTCCCACTAAACCCCACAAGATCCCACTTTATGACACTTTTTCGCGCCGGTCAAGAACGAGTCGAGTTTTTTCCAAACGCAACAAGGGCTTAGCTACGCCATTCGAGAGATTTCAACTATAAAATACTGATTTAAATCAATAGGGATAGACAGGAAAGCGAATGTGCTTTGTGAGGAGCGTAAACCCGCATTGGCGACATCCGCGGCAGATCGATTCAACGACTTGGCGACGCCTGGCCAGACCGACTCCGAAATAAGCGATTGACTGCAACACAAAATATTGCAAAAGTACTTGACGATGCGAATGCGAATGATTATCATTTGTCAAAAGGAGCCGTAATGAAAACACTTTTCGCCCTGCTTTTGTCCCTGCTTTCCCTTTGCGCCTTGGCTGCGGATGCCGAAATCCCTATAGCCATCCGCGACCACCGCTTCGACCCGGGGGAAATCAGGGTGCCCGCCGGACAGAAGGTCAAGCTGGTGGTGCACAATCAGGACGCGACCCCGGAGGAATTCGAGAGCCACGAACTCAACCGGGAAAAACTCATCGCGCCCGGTACGAAGGCCAGCATCTTCATTGGCCCGCTCAAACCCGGGCGCTACCCCTTCTTCGGCGAGTTCAACGAAAAGACGGCCCGCGGCGCCGTCATCGCGGAGTAAGTGCCCATGCTCGGCTCAGCCATCATCGTCTTCCGCGAGGCCCTGGAAGCTGCACTGATCATCGGCATCATCGCAGCCGCGACGCGCGGCATGCAGGCGCGGAACTTCTGGCTGCTCACGGGCATCAGTGCCGGGCTAGCCGGTTCCCTGATCGTCGCTTCGCTGACTGGGCAGATCGCTGAACTGGCAGAGGGCGCCGGCCAGGAACTGTTCAACGCCGGCATCCTCGGACTTGCCGCAGCGATGCTGGCCTGGCACAACATCTGGATGGCCCGCCACGGCATGCAGTTGGCGAGGGATGCCAGACAACTGGGGCAGGACGTCACTTCCGGAAACCGCGAAATGTCCGCGCTGGCTGCGGTTGTGGCGCTCGCAATCCTGCGCGAGGGCTCGGAGACCGCCCTCTTCCTTTATGGCCTGCTCACGGGCGGCGAAGAAACATTGGCTACTGTCCTCGGCGGTGGCGCCATCGGCCTCCTCGTCGGCACTCTCGCCGGCTACGGGCTTTACGCCGGCTTCGTTCGAATTCCCACCCGCATGTTTTTTGCTGCCACCAGCGGCCTCATCCTCCTGCTGGCTGCCGCCATGACCAGCCAGGCGGCTCGCTTTCTGGTTCAGGCCGACATATTGCCCAGCCTTGCCACGCCGCTGTGGGACACCTCGTGGCTGCTGGACAACGCCTCGCTCGTGGGCCGCTTCCTGCACACACTTGCCGGCTATGAAGCCATGCCGTCAGGCATTCAGGTCGTGTTCTATTCCACCACCCTGATACTCATTCTGGCCGGGATGCGCATCTTCCGCGTCCGGCCGCCGTCTACCGCTATCCAATAAGAGGAAATCCGATGAAATCCTATGCGCCGTTCCTGGTCGCAGCAACTTTGTTGAGCCCGCATTTCGCCCACGCCGGTCCGGCCGACTATGTCTACACCCCCGCCGTCGACTACGGCGAGAAGGAAATCGACTTCAAGACGGGTACCGCCCGCAAGGGTGACGATCCTCGTGAATCCGCCGCCAGCATTGGCTTTGGCTACGGCGCCACGGAATGGTGGTTCACCGAAATCTACCTGAAGTACAAGCAGCAGAACTATGAAGCCACCAAGTACGACGCGATCGAGTGGGAAAACAAGTTCCAGCTCACCGAGACCGGCAAGTATCCGGTGGATGTCGGCTTCCTTCTTGAAATCGAGCGCCCGAAGAATCACGCCGAAGGTTGGGAAGTGAAGTGGGGGCCGCTGTTCCAGACCGAGTTCGGCAAGATCCAGCTCAATGGCAACCTCCTGCTCGAACGCAGCCATCAGTCCGAAAACCCGAGCGAGACCCAATTTCTTTACCAGTGGCAGGCAAAATACCGCTGGCTGCCTCAGTTTGAATTCGGCCTCCAGGGCTTCGGCGAAATGGGCCAGTGGGACCACTGGGCACCGAAGGATGAGCGCGGCCACAGCGCCGGCCCGGCTGTATTCGGCAAGCTGCCGATCGGAAACCATCAGGCCATAAAGTACAACGCGGCCTGGCTGCTGGCGACCTCCAAGGCTGCCCCCGATCATACCTTCCGGATGCAGATCGAATACGAATTCTAGGTGCTTGCTCGCTCGCCCATTGTCTCGCCCAGACGAATCGGGCGCTGCGGCGACCAGTCTGCATTGAACTTCAGCGTGCCCTTCGGAAACAGCGTCACCACGGTTGATCCAAGCAGGAAGCGCCCCATCTCGTCTCCCTGTCTGAACAGCAGTTGCTGACCGTCATAGCGCCATTCGCGCAGCCTGCCCGGGCGTGGCGGATTCACGACGCCGTGCCAGACGGTGGCCATGCTGCCGACGATGGTGGCGCCGACCAACACCAGTACAAATGGTCCATGCTTGGACTCGAAAACGCACACCACGCGTTCGTTGCGCGCAAACAGGCCCGGCACGCCGCGTGCCGTAACCGGGTTCACCGAGAACAACTCGCCCGGCACGTGCACCATGCGCAACAGACGGCCATCACAAGGCATGTGAATGCGGTGGTAATCCTTCGGGCTCAGGTAAAGCGTGGCGAAACTGCCATCCTCGAATTGCGCGGCCAGTTCACGGTCGCCACCGACCAGGGCCGTCGTCGAATAGCGATGGCCCTTGGCCTGAACAATCTGATCGCGTTCGATCGCACCGAACCGACTGATCGCCCCGTCCACCGGACAAATGAAGCCGGCCTGCGCCAAGGGCCGCGCGCCGGTCTTTAGCGGGCGGGTAAAAAATTCGTTGAAGGTCGCGTAGCTGGCAATGTCCGGATTGGCGGCCTCGCTCATGTCGACGCCGTAGCGACCCACAAACCAGCGGATCACGCTCGTCGTAAGGCGCCCCGCGCGCGCCGTGGCGAATTTGCCGGCGAGAACCGTCAGTGCCTGCTTGGGCAGCAAATACTGGGACAGTACGGCGAGACGCTCGGACATGATGGCTAACGCGAGAAACGAAGCGACGAATCGATCACCGGCCTTGCGCTGACAGCGCGGCGATGCGCTCTTCCATGCTCGGATGGCTGGCAAACAGCGACATCCAGCTCGGCCCGTCGGTGATCCCGGAACTGGCCAGGCTCTTCGGCAAGGGCTCGACCGCCATACCGCCCAGACGCTGCAGAGCCGCCATCATCGGCCGCGGCGAGCCCATCAGACCGGCGGCGCCGGCATCGGCACGGAATTCGCGCTGACGCGAGAAGTACATGACGATGATGCTGGCCAGCACGCCGAACAGGAGATCGCAGATAAACACCGTCACCATGTAACCGATGCCGGGGCCCGAGGAATCGCGGTCGCCGCGGCGCAGGAAACTGTCGACCAGGTAGCCGACGACGCGCGACAGGAAAATGACGAAGGTATTGACCACGCCCTGGATCAGGGTCAGCGTCACCATGTCACCGTTTGCTACGTGGCTGACCTCATGCGCCAGCACCGCCTCGACTTCCTCCTTGCTCATGCTTTGCAGCAGGCCGGTCGATACGGCAACCAGCGAATTGTTCCTGCTCGGACCGGTGGCGAAGGCATTCGGCGCGCCCTCGTAGATGGCCACTTCGGGCATCGCCAAGCCGGCCTTGGAAGACAGCTTGCGCACGGCTTCCACCAGCCAAAATTCGGTCGAGGTCTCCGGGCTCTCGATGATGCGCGCGCCCGTCGACCACTTGGCCATCATCTTCGACATGGCCAGCGAAATGAAGGCGCCGCCAAAACCCATGATGCCGGCGAAGCCCAACAGCATGCCCATGTTGAGGCCGTTGGCGCTCAGGTAGCGGTTCACTCCCAGCACGCTGGCGGCGACGGACAGCACCAGCATCACGGCCAGGTTGGTGACGATAAACAATAGGATGCGTTTCATTCTGTTCTCCAGGGAAAGGCTTTTATGGCTGCGCAGCGATCGGGCGCGCCAACATAGATGCTGCGCTTCTACGAAAGTTCAAGTCCCGAAATCAGATCCCGGATTGCTATTGCACAACCCCCAGTTTTCTCGACCACCAGGGTGTGACTGCCGGCAGCAAGGTCAAGGTCCAGATCACCACCCATGCAGTTAACGGCATCAGCAGGGTCAGTTCCGGAAACTGCGCAACGGTGATTACTGCCAGCACGACCGGTATTACGCCGGTCTCGCGCACGATGCTCATGAACAGCTTGTCTTTCATGCTGAGATCGGTCGGCAGCATCGACAGCATGACCGCCACCGGCCTGGCGACGAGTATGAAGACAACCGACACCAGCAGGCCCAGAACTGCGGTATCCAACAGATCGGTCAGCGCAACAAAAGGGCCGACCATCATGAAAATCACCGGCTTGGCAATGCTCTCGATCTGTATCTCCGTGGTGTGCAGCGTCTTATGAAAGTACTCCTTGCCATGGTTGTAATTGGCCAGCAAACCAGCAACAAAGGCCGCCAAAAACCCGTTGCCATGGATGGCTTGCGCGAGCAGGAAGGTAACCAGTGGAACCGCCAGCACAATCGCGAAATCATAGGTGGTTTCTCCGACTTCACGTTGGTTATCCCGCGATTTGTAAACCTCGTAGGCGTACATTGCGCCACAGCCGACGATCCCGGCGATGGTGCCGAACAGGAATTGCGCCCCCAGATTCAGTACGTTTTCCGAGCTGAACAATCCGGAAACCAGGCCGCCCAACGAATCCACCGATGTGCCGGCCAGGATCATGGAGGCCACGGCGGCGGTAAAGATCGCACCTACCGCATCGTTGAGGGCGCTTTCCGCCACGGAAATGCTGGACAGGCGCTTGTACTCGTCCTTGAAGACGATCCTCTTCAGGGTCGGAATCAGTGCGGCCGGATCGGTGGAGCCGAGAATGGCCCCGAGCAATGCGGCGGTCTTGCCGTTGAGTCCCAGTAACATCAACAGCGGGAACATGACGAAGAAGGTGATGAGATAGCCGACAATGGCAATCATGACCGTCGGAAAGGCGATCTTGACGACATCATTCCTCTCCAGTTCATCGCCGCCGCCCTTCAGGATGATGGCTGCGAGTGCGGTACACACCACCACCGCAAGCATGATCTGGGCTGCAATGGGCGCCAATGCATCATGCAGGACGATACCGACCAGAAGCTGCAAGGTAAAGTTGGGAAAGACCGTACCTTCGGCCAATTTGCTGCATGTCCAGCCGAACACCAGAAACAGTCCCATGCACCACAATGAATTTGCGATCGCCGCCTCGGTACCACCAAGTTGGACCAGGCGTTCAAGAATCGCCGGAGCCGCTCGGTTCAACAGGAAAGCAACAACAAACAGGCCGGCAATCTTTGCGTAATTCATAGTGTCGTTTCTTGGTCAGAAGGCGTGGTTCAAGAAGCTCCGGTGAAGCTCGCAGCGCCGAGAAACTTGCCGTAGCCCAGGCGACGCGGCAAGACTTTGTCGATCGTGAATGATAAAGCGGCCATCCGAAGCATGCCATTGTACCCATGACGCCAGCCTGAGCCGTGCCGCACGGTATGATCTCCTCGTGCACTCCAACCTCCTCTCGATCCTTCTGCTACTCACCGCCGCAGTCGGCGCAGTCGCCGTCGCACGCCGCTTCAAATTGCCCTCGATGCTCGCCTATCTGGCGATCGGCATTGCGCTGGGACCGCACGGGCTGGCGCTGCTGACCGAAACGGACGAAGTGGGGGGCTTCGCCGAGTTCGGCATCGTCTTCCTAATGTTTTCGATCGGCCTCGAGTTCAGCCTGAAGCGCCTGCAGGCCATGCGTGCGCTGGTATTCGGTTTTGGTTCGGCGCAAATGGCCTTGACCGCGCTGGGTACCGGCCTGGTGACGGCGCTCGCTTACGGCCAGGGATGGAAGAGCGGCATAGCGGTCGGCTTGGCGGTCGCCATGTCCTCAACCGCGATTGTCGCCAGGATGCTGTCCGAACGCTTCGACCTGCACTCGCGTTCCGGGCGGCAGACCATGGGCGTCCTGCTGTTTCAGGACCTCGCCGTGGCGCCCTGCCTGATCCTGCTGCCGGCGCTGGCAGCCTCCGGCGATGATCTGCTGCGTTCGCTGGCGGTGGCCGCAGTACAGGCGGTCGCCGTGCTGGCACTGCTGATCTGGGTCGGACAGAAACTGATAGGCCGAATTCTCGATAGCGCCGCCCAGTACAAGTCCAGCGAACTGCTGGTGCTGACCGCGCTGTGGATCGTGGTCGGCCTGTCCCTTCTTACAGCCCGCAGCGGGCTGTCCCTGGCTCTCGGTGCTTTCGTCGGCGGCATGCTGATTTCGGAAACAGCCTATCGCCACCACGTCGAAGCCGACATCCGGCCGTTTCGGGACGTCCTGCTCGGCCTCTTCTTCGTCACCGTCGGCATGATGCTGGACATCCACTATGTCATCGCCAATGCCCACAAGCTGGTGCTGGCGGTAGCCCTGCTGATCGGCGGCAAGGCCCTGGTGATGCTGCTCATCACGCGGGTGGCGAAAACGCCACTGGTCGCCAGTCTGCGTACCTCGGCACAACTGGCCCAGGGCGGCGAGTTCGGCCTGGTGCTGATCGATCTCGCCCACGAACTGCAACTGATCGGCATCAGCGCCTTTCAGATCACGCTGTCGGCCATGCTGCTGTCGATGTTCATTGCACCTTTCCTGATCGCCCGCACCGCGCGCCTGTCGGGCGACATGGGACGCGGCGACTGGGCGCACAAGGCCACCGTGATCCACACCATTGCCGTGCATAGCCTCGATCTCGGCCAGCATGTGGTCATCTGCGGTTACGGGCGCACCGGTCAACGCATCGCCGAGTTTCTCGGCATCGAAAACATCCCGTTCATCGCGCTTGACGTAGACCCGCAACGCATCGCCGAAGCCCGCGCCCAGGACATCAACGTCGTCTTCGGCAACGCCGACCGCCCCGAAGTTCTGCAGGCGGCGGGAATCGCCAGGGCCCGCGCGGTGGTCGTCACCTATCCCGATGCCCATTCCGCCGAACGCGTGCTGCGCATCGTGCGCGGCACGCGGCCGGAAATTCCCATCGTGGTGCGCACGACCGACGACAAGGATGTCGCCCGCCTGAAATCCGCCGGAGCGACCGAGGTGATTCCCGAAGTGCTCGAAAGCAGCCTGCTGATCGCCGCCGAAACACTGGTGCAGGCCGGCATTCCGATGAAGCGCGCTATCCTTCATGTGCGCGCGGCGCGGGCCGACCGCTATGCCTCGCTGCGCGACTACTACGCGCCGCCGAAGAAGTAGAATTCTCCATGAGTCAAAACCAGATGTGGAGTAGGCCATGAACAGTTTCCTCCGGCGCTGCACCCTGTTGCTCGGCCTGCTGTCGACGCAAGCCTTCGGCGCTGACGAACCGGCCCTGCTGTCCGGGCAAACCCTGTACCTCCCGGTTTATTCGCATGTCTATCACGGTGATCCGGGCAAGGACGGCAAACCGGCGCAGACGCTGGTTTCGACTCATGTGAGTATCCGCAATACGGATCCACTGACACCGATCAGGATTACCTCGGCGCGCTACTACGACACCGTCGGCAAGCTGGTGCGGGCTTACGTCAACGCGCCGGTGACAATTCCGCCGCTCGGCACACACGAGATGTTCGTGTCGCGCACCGACACCGCCGGCGGTTCCGGCGCCAATTTTCTGATTGTCTGGAACGCCGAAACTCCGGCCAACCCGCCCATCGTCGAGGCCCTTCACGCCGACATCCGCGAGGCCCGCACGCTGATGTTCATCACCACCGGGCAGCCGATCAAGACGCGCTAGAAGCCAGCACCCGGTTGCGCACCCGGGCACAACTCCAGCCCTTAAGCGCCGTTTAAGCAGCGCCCTCCATGATTCGCCTCACTCAACAATCATGGAGATTCCCATGCGACACATTCTCATCATTGCAGCCGCACTCTTCGCTTCGAGCGCCCTTGCCGAAACGCCGCGTGACTTTCTGACGCGCTTCGAGAAGGAAGCCGGCGCAGCCGCTTCCGCCGAGCGCGGCGCACGCTTCTTCAACACCAGTCACGGCGGCGAGTGGAGCTGTGCCTCCTGCCACACCGAACGGCCGGCGCAAGCGGGTCGTCATGCCAAGACCGGCAAGGCCATCGCGCCGCTGGCGCCGGCGGCCAATGCCGAACGCTTCACCGATGCCGCCAAGGTGGACAAATGGTTCCGCCGTAACTGCAACGACACCCTCAATCGGCTCTGCAGCGCCCAGGAAAAGGCCGACGTAATGGCCTGGCTGCTGGCCCCCAAGTAATCCGGAGAACATCATGAAGCGAATCATCTTCCCGCCTTTGTTCGCCCTGCTGGCCGCCCTTGCCCTGCCGGCCCAGGCCGACAGCTACCGCCTGCCGAAAAACGCCGTTTTTGAAGAAGAATGCGGCTCCTGCCACATCGCCTTTCCGCCGCAAATGCTGCATGCCGATTCCTGGCGGGCCATGATGGGCGATCTGTCGCGCCACTTCGGCTCAGACGCCAGCATCGATGAAAAACGCCGTACCGCCATCACCGACTTTCTGGTCGCCAATTCAGGCGGCCGCAAGACGGGCGATACCCGCGATGCCCAGGGCAAGCCTCTGCTACGTATCACCGAGACCGCGCGGTTTGCCAAGAAGCATCGCGAAATATCCACCGCGACCTGGAAGCGCGTCGCGATCAAGAGTCCGGCCAACTGTGCCGCCTGCCATGCCCTCGCGGCGGTCGGCGAATACAGCGATCATTCGGCCGTCAGTCCCAAATGAGGACCATCATGAACACGGAAACCAAACCCATCCGCGTCTGGGATCTGCCGACGCGGATCTTCCACTGGTCGCTGGTAGCGAGTTTCGCCATCGCCTTCCTCACCGCCGAATCCGAAAAACTGCGCGACATTCACGTGGTCGCCGGCTACACCCTTGCCGGCCTGATTGCCTTCCGCCTGTTGTGGGGTTTCGTCGGCGGCAGCTATTCGCGCTTTGCCGAATTCCTGCCGACACCGCGGAAGCTGATCGACTACCTCAAGTCCCTGATCGACGGAAGGCCGCAGCACTACATCGGTCACAATCCGGCCGGAGCCGTGGCCATCTTTCTGCTGCTCGGCTTCGGTATCGTCGCCGCTGCCAGCGGCTGGGCCGCGTACGAAGATCTGGGCGGACACTTCCTGGAAGAACTGCACGAAGGCGCCGCCAATGGCATGATGGCGATTGTTGTGATCCACATTGCGGGTGTCATCGTCAGCAGTTGGCTGCACCGCGAAAACCTGATCCTGGCTATGATCACCGGCTGGAAAAAACTACGCAATGAGAATTCTGCTGGTTGAAGATGACGCCCTGCTCGGCGACGCGCTCCAGGTCGGCCTGCGTCAGGCCGACCATGCCGTCGACTGGGTCAGGGACGGCATCAGTGCCGAGACGGCACTGGCGGGCGGAGACTATGCGGCCGTGGTCCTCGATCTCGGCCTGCCGCGCATGGATGGACTGGAGGTCCTGCGCCACCTGCGGGCGAAGAAAAAGACCCTGCCGGTGCTGATCCTCACCGCCCGCGACACGGTCGATGACCGCATCCGGGGCCTCGACGCCGGCGCCGACGATTACCTGGTGAAGCCCTTTGATCTCGGCGAACTGACGGCGCGCTTGCGAGCCCTGCTGCGTCGCGCCGGCGGCCAGCCGTCGCCCGTGCTGACGACGGCCGATGTCACGCTCGATCCCGCCACGCGGCGCGTCGAATGCAAGGGCAAGGAGGTCAAGCTGTCGGCCAAGGAATACGCCCTGTTTCATGCCCTGATGCAGCAGCCGGGACGTGCCCTTTCCCGCGCCCAGCTGGAGGAACATCTCTACGCCTGGGGCGAAGAAATCGGCAGCAACACGGTCGAGGTGTACATCCATCATCTGCGGCGCAAGCTGGGACCGGACGTCATCCGCACCCTGCGCGGCATCGGCTACGTCGTCGCCAAAACAGGAACTCCGTCATGAAGCGTCCGCTGTCCCTGCGCACCCGGCTGGTCGGCCTCACTCTGCTGGCCGTAGCGGTGGTCTGGTTGCTGACGGCTTTCGTTACCTGGCGCGAAGCCCGTCACGAACTGGAAGAACTGCTGGCCCACCCGCCGAGCACCACCGCCACCCACTTCGTCAAGGAACGCAATGAGGTGGCGGCTGAAATTGCCCAGCAACTGCTGAAGCCGATGCTGTTCGCCCTGCCTGCGCTGGCACTGTTGCTGGTGATTGCCATCGGCTTTTCTCTGGCACCCTTGCGCCGGCTCGCACGCGATGTCGCCGCACGGACACCCGACCGGCTCGACCCGTTGCCGACAGAATCCCTGCCTACCGAAGTTGAGCCACTGGTTAAGCGGCTCAACAGCCTGTTCGCCGACATCATGCGGGCGCTGGAGAACGAGCGTCGCTTTACCGCCGACGCGGCCCATGAGCTGCGCACCCCGCTGGCCGCGCTCAAGGCACAGGCACAGGTGGCGCTGGCTTCCGTCGACCCTGCGCAGAGGCAACACGCGCTGTCTCAAATCCTGGTCGGCTGTGACCGCGCCACGCATCTGGTGGCGCAGTTGCTGACCCTGGCGCGGCTGGATGCCGACACGCCGCAGCAGATGCAGAATGTTGCGCTGCGGCCGATTGCCGAAGAGGTCCTGGCAATGAGCGCGGGTGAAGCCATCGAGCACCATTGCGATTTGATGCTGGGCGACGGCGACGCGCAGGTCCGGGGTGATACCGTGCTGCTGCAGGTACTGCTGCGCAACCTGGTCGACAACGCCCTGCGCCACGGTGGCGCCACGCAGATCGATGTCTCCATCACCCGGGATCGAGACCGCGCCGTGCTGACCGTCAGCGACAACGGGCGCGGCATTGAGGCAGACGAACGCGAGCGGGTTCAGCAGCGCTTTTACCGTAGCGCCAGCGCCGACTCTTCGGGCAGCGGTCTCGGCCTTTCCATCGTCAGCCGGATCGCTGAACTGCACCGCGGCACCGTCGAGATTGGTGCCCCTGCCTCGGGCAATGGTGTTGCGCTGTTCGTATATCTTCCACTCGCCGTCGGGACGTTGTTCGACAGCGCTGCAGGGTAGGCGCGGTGTAGCGGCACCCGCCTGCCGCAGGCTTCAATGCATAATCCAGCCATGACCACACCGCATGCTCCGCTGACCGAGTCTCGCACTCCGCCGTGGCATACCCTGACTGCCGAGGCAGTGGCCACTGCACTGAAGGTAGAGCCGGCGGCCGGCCTGACCACGGACGAAGCCGCCAGCCGGCTTGTCCGCCATGGCCCCAACGCCATGCCGGAAGGCAAGCAGCGCGGCCCGCTGCAAATCTTCCTGTCCCAGTTCAGCGACGTGATGATCCTGGTATTGCTCGCTGCCGCTGCCATCTCCATGGCCCTCGGCGAATTCGAGGACGCGCTGGCAATCGCTGTCATCGTGACACTCAATGCCAGCATCGGCTTCTTCCAGGAAACCCGAACCGAGCGCGCCATCGCCGCGTTGCGCAACATGGCCATGCCGTTGGCGCGGGTGCGGCGCGGCGGTGAACTGCAAAGCCTGCCATCGCACCAGATCGTGCCGGGCGATGTCGTGCTGCTGGAGGCGGGCAATATCGTACCGGCGGATCTGCGCCTGATCGACAGCGCACACCTGCGCATCGCCGAGGCAGCGCTGACGGGCGAATCGCATCCGTCGGAAAAGACCGTGCAAAAGCTGGCGGCCGCCGACAGCGCCCTGGGCGACCGCAGCAACATGGCCTACAAGGGCACCATCGTCACCTATGGCCGCGGCAGCGGCATCATCATTGCCACCGGGCTGGCCACCGAACTGGGCAAGATCGCCACCCTGCTGGCGGAAGCCAAGGAAAGCCGCACGCCGCTTCAGCAACGTCTGGCGCGTTTCGGCGGGCGGCTCACCATTGTCCTGCTCGCGATTTGCGCCGTCGTGTTTGCCGCCGGGTTGCTGCGCGGCGAACCGATGCTGCTCATGTTCATGACCGCGGTCAGCCTGGCCGTCGCTGCAATTCCGGAGGCACTACCGGCCGTGGTCGCAATTTCGCTGGCCATCGGCGCTTCGCGCATGGTCAAGCAACATGCCTTGGTGCGCCGCCTGCCGGCCGTGGAAACCCTGGGTTCAATTACCTACATCTGCTCCGACAAGACCGGCACGCTGACCCAGAACCGCATGCAGGCGGAAGTCTTTTATGCCGCCGGCTCTGCCACCCCGTCCCTGGACACGGAGGCGTGGCAGAACCTGTTCCGTGCGCTCGCCCTCAACAGCGATGCCAGTCTGGGCAAATCCGGTCAGGCCTCCGGCGACCCCACCGAGATCGCCCTGCTGGAAGCCGCGCTGCACCATGGCTCCGACCGGACATTCCTGGAACAGACCTATCCGCGCGTTGCCGAGATTCCGTTCGACGCAGAACGCCAGCGCATGACGACCCTGCACCAGGCCGGCCGCGAGTTCATCGCCTACACCAAGGGAGCGCCGGAAGTCGTACTGGCGCTGTGCGATTACCAGCTCGATGCAGAGGGTGAACGCCCGCTAATGTCGGATGCATGGCAGCGGCAGGCGGAAACGATGGCCCAGGCCGGTTTGCGAGTGCTGGCGATCGCCATGCGTCGACTGGAGACGCTGCCGGATGATCTGCCCACGGCGGAATGCAGGCTCACCCTGCTCGGGCTGGTCGGCCTGATGGACCCGCCACGGCGCGAAGCGCACCATGCCGTGGCGGAATGCCAGGCAGCGGGCATCACGCCGGTCATGATCACCGGCGACCATCCGGCGACGGCGAGCGCCATTGCGCGCCAACTGGGCATCGTCAGCGACAACAACGGCGAAGTCGTCCTGACAGGCCCGCAGCTGGCTGCGCTGTCGGATGCCGAACTGCGGACGCAGGTGGAATCGGTCAGGGTCTATGCCCGCGTCGATCCGGCGCAGAAGATCCGCATCGTGCAGGCCTTGCAGGCCAACGGGGAATACGTCGCGATGACCGGCGACGGCGTCAACGATGCGCCGGCGCTGAAGGCGGCCAACATCGGCGTCGCCATGGGCAAGGGCGGCACCGACGTGGCGCGCGAGGCCGCGCACATGGTGCTGCTGGACGACAACTTCGCCACCATCGTGCATGCGGTGCGCGAAGGCCGGCGCATCTACGACAACATCCGCAAGTTCATCAAGTACATTCTGGCCAGCAATTCCGGCGAGATATGGACGCTGCTGCTCGCGCCGTTCCTCGGACTGCCGATCCCGCTGCTGCCGATTCATATCCTCTGGATCAATCTGGTGACGGATGGCCTGCCCGGTCTTGCCCTCACCATCGAGCCATCCGAGCGTGACGTCATGCGCCGCCCGCCGCGCCCGCCGAATGAAAGCATTTTCGCCCACGGCCTCTGGCAGCATGTCGTCTGGGTCGGCCTGCTGATGGGCGCCGCCACGCTGCTGACGCAGGCCTGGGCCTACCACAGCGGCGACGCGCACTGGCAGAGCATGGTATTCACCGTGCTCACCCTGGCGCAACTCGGCCACATACTTGCAATCCGCTCCGAGCGCGAATCGCTGTTCACCATCGGCGTGCTATCCAACCGGCCGTTGATCATTGTGCTGATCGGCACCGTGCTGCTGCAAATGACCACGCTGTACGTGCCCGCGCTCAATTCCATCTTCCATACCCAGCCGCTCAGCGCAGGAGAACTGGTCGCCTGCGTGCTCATATCGAGCGTGGTGTTCTGGGGGGTTGAAGTGGAGAAGTGGCTGGTACGCAAAGGGAAGCTGTACCGGACCGAATGAGCTGAAAACAGGCGCTACTTCCACAACTCCGGCCGCTCCCCGCTTTCCTTCAGGTGTTCAGTCTTGTTCTGCAGGAAGCGCTGGAACTCAGGCTCCTTGCGGTAGGCGCCACTACCGACATACGCGAACGATTCGGCAAAGTGGAAGGGGCGCAGGTAGGCCTCCAGCCGGAACACTTCCCGGCCACGGTCATCGAAGAACACCACGCTCGGCGTGTAGCTGATGCCGAGTTCCTTGCCCCATGCTTCGGCGTTGCTGCTGCGCCCGTCCGGCGTGGTCAGCGCCTCGCGGCCTGACAGCGAGAAGCGCGCGACGTCGAAGCGCGAAACCGCGGCCAGCGTCTTTTCACGCTTGAAGGCTTCCCGGTGCAATTCATCGCAGGGCGCACAGTGACGCGTTTCGAACAACACGGCCAGCGGCTTGCCCCCGGCTTTTCGGGCCAGATTGAAGGGTGCCTTCATCAAGAAGGCCTCCTCGTTGAGCGTTGCGCTGGCGCCGCTTTGCGGCACCGCCCTCATGTGCTCGGCAAACGACAGCTTGCCCTCCAGTCGCTGCGCCGAGTAATCGAGCGCCGCGGAAAATCGGTGCGGCGGGTAGAAGCCGTTGATGCGCCCGATGATGTTGCCTTTCTCGTCGAGCAACAGGAGTGTGGGCGTGAATTGCACCTTGAGAAACCTGGCGAGTTCCTTTTCGCTGCGGACCTTGCCGTCGAACCAGGTGACCTCGCGATCGCCAAACAGGTTGAAGGCAATCGGCAGGAAATATTTGGCCGTCTTGTCCGCGATGGCCTTCTGCGTGAAGCTGGTCTGCATCAGTTCCTTGCAGTAGGGGCAGCCCACCTGGCCGAAATACAGCAGCAAACGCCTGCCCGACTTGGCCGCCTGAGCGGCATCGTCGGGCAGTTCAAGCAGGGTGTCGACAAACACCGGCGGCAGCACCTCATCGCCGATCTGCGCGAAAGTTATGTCTCCGGCTGACCCGGAGACGGTATCCCTTGCGGACGGCGCTGGCGATACGGCGAATAGCAGAGCGACAACGGCCAGCAGGCGACGCATGTCAGTCCGCGACGATCACCAGATGCACCCGGTAGGGGCCATGCGCGCCGAGCACGATGGTCTGCTCGATGTCGCCGGTGCGCGACGGGCCGGAGATGAAATTCACCGCCCTTGGCAAGTCTCCGAGTTCCTTGCGTGCCAGCGCCCAGGCATCCTCCATGTAGGGCAGGATGCGCGAGGCGTGGACAACCGCGATGTGCGTCTCCGGCAGGAGGCTGATGGCGGCGGGCGTATCGGCCGAGGAACACATCATCAGCGTGCCGGTTTCGGCAACGGCGCAAAAGCAACCGGTGATGCCGACCAGATCGGCATCGCGCGCGCCGCGTGGCTCGACCTTGAGGCCCGCTGCCGCCCAGTCCAGCGCCTTCAGCGACGGCCACGCAACCGCCGACGTGGGCAGCTTCATGGTCGTCAGATAGCGGGCGATCGCGGCGGGCACGGCGGATTCCCCGGCCACGATGTCCACGGTACTCGACTGCTGTTCCGACTTGGCCCGAAAGCGTTCCAGCAGGGCTTGCGGACTGCTGTCCATGGCCGGCTTCGGACCGTGGGTGCGATTCGACAACGCCACCTCCATCTCGTCGCGCCCTGCGGCAGCATTGGTGGCGTCGCGCTGGAGTCCGGCGCGCACGCGACCGAGGATGTCTTCACGAGAACTCATCTTGTCTTCCTTTGTTCAGGTCAGGTGCGTGGCGTCGCTGAGCGACGCGCGGCGTACAGTTCGCGGAAGGTCTTCCCTTGAGGCGCCGGGAAATCACGCCCCAGCGTCCACTCGGGTGCGGTCGGCAGCAGGCGGATGCGATCCGTATCGCCGGCGAGCCACTTCAGGTAGCGCGCGCCGACACTGGCCCCCAGTGCGTAGAG
>JANXRC010000142.1 GCA_025353195.1 Rhodocyclaceae bacterium | reverse complement strand
CGGCAGCGCCGACGACGACAACATTGCGCAAGACCAGATTTCTCCCGGTGTCCTCCGGGGCGCCGGCGACGACCTGATCGAAGCCGGCGCCGGCAACGATGGCGCAGACGGTGGCCTGGGCAACGACGTCATCCTCGGTGGCGCAGGCTACGACATACTCGTCGGTGGGCCGGGCGACGACCGTCTCTACGCCGATGCCGAAATCAGCATCGAAGACGCCATCAACGCCGGCAACACCCAGGCCGGCACCGGCTGGGGCGAATTCCTCACCGGCGACTTCTTTGACTTCATTGCGACACCTACAAATCGCCGTGTCGTCAGCGCCGACTTTTTTGGGGCGAATGAATCAACTGAAAGGAAGGTGGCGTAAATGGGCGGACTGATTCTCTTCTTGGTGATTGGCCTTTGGATTGTCTTGGTTGCATGGCTGAGCAAGGTCGTCGCCAGCCGAATTCCGGCAGCGCAATGGCGTCTTCCGGTCGGCCTGTTGGCGTTCGTGGTGCTGCTGCCGCTACCGGTACTCGACGAACTTGTCGGCGGGCGACAGTTCGAGCGACTCTGCCAGGAAAACTCCACCATTCAGGTGAACCGAGCCACGGCGGTTGGCCGGACGGTGTACCTGGCTAAGACGCCGCCTGTTGTGATCAATGGAACATGGATCGAGGTGGTGCTCAAACCGGTGCGCTTTGTCGATGCGACTACGGGTGAAACTGTAGTGAGTTACAACGAATTGACTGCCAAAGGGGGAAGGTTTCTTAACATTACCGAAAGCCACGTGCCCCTGACTTTCAAGGGTACCTGTGTTCCAGCCAATAGGCCGGGTTCTATCGAGACGTTTAAGGAATTCGGCATCAAGTACATCGAGCCACCTGAGAAAGCAAATGGAGAGGTCAAATGACAACGATTAACGACGTATACATCAACGCGCTCTTGGCCGATGCCTCTTACGTTGACAACTTTGTAGTCGGAATGACTGGGGCGCGTTTGGCGGACATTTTGACCCGCCGAATGACCCCCGACCTCGTAAGCAGCGGCAAGCTTTCCAATCCCGACGGCGATCCCCAGCGCTATGCCGTCACCGGCTACAGCCTGGGCGGCCATCTGGCCACCGCCTTCAACCTGCTTCACGGCGGCGACACGATCTACGGCGGCGCCGCGCGCATCAAGGAAGTCGTCACCTTCAACGGCGCCGGTGTCGGCCAGGTCACGACGGGCACGCTGGGTGACGCCCTGAGCTACTTCAACAGCCTGCGCAGCACCCCCGGTCAAATCGAGACGGCCCTGTTCACCACACCAGAACTGGCCTTGCTCTACGAGCAGATCAAGACCCGGCTCACCTTCACCGCCACGACTACTACCGCCCAAGCCAAGGCCCTGACCGAAGTCGCCATCGCCGAGGTAATCGGCCTGCAGACTGACCCTATTGCCTACGCTACCAGCGGCATCGACCCCCTCGCCGGAGAAAAAGCACCCCTGCTCCAGGCATTGAAGGACATGCTCGACATGCAGAAGGAGGCCTTGCGCATTGCCGGCCTCAAGGCCGGTGGCAGCGACGCGGACAAGGACAGCAGTCCCTTGACGGTGTTGCCCGGCAGCATCCTCGCCGAACAACTCGACTATCGTCTTGCCGTGGGTCTGGCCGCCACGCGGACCCGTTCGGCGACCACGCTGGGCGGCGCAATGCAGGCCGTCACCGGCAAGAGCTACGGCAGCCCAATGCTTGCCAACCAGTTCGATCTCGTCGGCACGGAAACCACCACCACGCCCATGTCGGCCGTCGCCAATTCCCAATGGCATTACGGCGCCAACGTGCCGGTGTTCATCGAAGACCAGCCGCTCTATCGCGGCGACATGCTGCCCGGTCTGGCACTGGGTTCGTTCGATAACCCCAAACTCCTGGTGGACCAGTACGCCCAGAACAATTTCGCCGACACCCACAGCCTGGTCCTGCTGGTCGATTCGCTCAGCGTGCAGAACGTATTGCTGCGGCTTGTAGTGGGTGCGACGCAGGCGACCATCGCCCAGTTCGTCGGACGATCACAGATAAGTCGGCGTTGGCGGCACGGCGAATCGACGCCTGTCGCCGTCAATCAAAACCTCTGGAGGAGCGCGGCATGAACGCACGACGAATTCAGCTGTTCGCGGCGGCGCTGCTGGCAGCGGCGGCGATGGCCGTCTGCGCACAGACGCCGCCCGCCAAGGAAGACCCGAAAGCTCGACTGGCGAAGGCCGAGGCGATGTTCGCGGAGCGCTGCAAGAAGTCCGGCGAGTTCATCAAGCGCACGGTCGAGAATGTGGAAGGCATTTATCTGCGGAAGCTCAGACCGGAAAAGCTCAACCGGGGCGACCAGTTTGCGATGGATGATCCGTATGGATTTGACGTTCGTGGCGAAGGGTTGATCAATAGCTTCCTTCAGGGGAGAAACAAGTACGGATCTCTTGCGTCTGAAGCGTTGGTCTCCAACGACTACCGCTACGTCGAAGCCATCGACCCGAAGGACGGCAAGCGGTATCGCTATACGGGACGAATCGACGAGCCTTGGCGGCGCGACCCCAGTTACTCAACGACATATAAGCGTTTCGTTCTCGACAAAGTCCCCGCTCCCGGCCCATCCCCTCGCTATGGCGCCACCTACGACGACATCTCCACGCGCGAAGAGCGCGAGTACTGGATTGCCGGAAGTTCGCTCAAGGTGATGGATCTCAAGACCAATGAAGTGATAGCTGAGCGCATTGGCTACATGGTGGATCGCGGGCAAGGCAGTGATGCGGGTGATCGAGCGCCGTGGTTGATGGCAGCAAACAATGCCTGTCCGGCATTTCCCAGATTCCCGGGAAATCCACCGTTTCAGCTTGATCAAACTCGCAGATTTGTTGAATCCGTACTCCACATCAAACAGGAGAAGTGACGTGCCCACACTTACCGAATATCTGAAGTTTGCGAACCTACAAATGGCGGCCGAAGCATTTCTGGTTGATAAATCAAAGGGGTCAGAGTCATTTGACTATCTGAGCACCTGACATGCCACGCCGCTCACGCATTCTTCTCGCCGATCACCCGCTGCACATTGTTCAGCGCGGCATCAATCGCGAGCCCTGCTTCTTCGCCGACGAGGACTACCAGTGCTATCTCCACTGGCTCGAAGAAGCGGCTCGCGATTGCCGCTGTGCCATCCATGCCTATGTTCTGATGACCAACCATGTACACCTACTGCTGACTCCGACCACGCCGGGTGCTCCGGCGCGCCTGATGCAATCGCTGGGCCGTCGCTACGTGCAGTACGCCAATCGCCAGTACCGACGCAGCGGCAGCCTGTGGGAGGGGCGCTACAAGTCAAGTGTCGTTCAGGCAGCAAGCTATCTCCTGGCCTGCATGCGCTACATCGAACTCAACCCGGTGCGGGCAGGCATGGTGGCCGACCCCGGCGGCTACCGCTGGTCGAGCTACCGGGCCAACGGCCTGGCCCGGCCCGACACCCGCCTGACTCCGCACTCGCTCTACTTTGGCCTTGACGCCGATAACGAGCAGCGCCGCCAAACCTACCGGGCGCTATTCGGTCCGCAACTGGATGCGGAGGCGGCCAGCGAAGTTCGCGAGGCGCTGAAGCTGGGCATGCCGCTCGGTAGCGAACGGTTCGCCGAAGCGATCTGCTTCCGACTGGGAATCCGACGCAATACCGGCAAGCGGGGACGGACACCCAACGACGAGCCGGCATCACGACCGGAGCACGCTGAACAACAAGGATTCGGATTCTGAGAATGGAGGAAGCGATGATGCGAAATGAAATGCGAAATGACTCTGACCCCTTTGGCAATCCCCTTGGCAGTGTTGAAGAACAAACCGAATTCGGATTCTGAGGAGAGAGAAATGGAAATGAATGTGATGCTGACCCCAATAGTTGATCTGTTTGGCGATGGGCAGGCCGATCCGAATGACATTCGGAGCGGCGCGACAAGAGTCGGCGCTGGCGGGACGGTGGGGAGGATGGCGGCATGACTGGCCTCTATCTGTTGGCCGTTCTCGCCATCCTCGGTGTCGCCGCCGTTCTGGTCGCCCGGCGGATCGCGCGACCGATTCAAAATACGTCGCTGCGGATAGGGGTTGCGGCGATGCTGATGGCGGCGTCTATGGCGCTGCTGGTGGCGGACGAACTCATCGGAGGCTACCAGTTTAGGCAGCTTTGCCGAGAAAACGCCGTGCTTCGCATCGATCCAGAGAAGGCACGAGGCCGGACGGTGAAAGTTGTGATCGACCCATCCAACGAGATCCTGCCGTGGACTCCGATCGCGATCTATCACTCGCACCTGAGTTTCTTGGATGTCAGAACCAATGAGCAGATTGCAGAGTACGACAGCTACGTCGCAAAAGGCGGCTGGTTCATTCGGATGCTGGGCATTTCAGAAAAGAGTGCTCCGATCACCATCGGGCTTCCAGGATGCTCCCCCAAGAACTCTGGCACCTTCCCAAAGCAATACGAACTGACGCTGATCAACTGATACGCGGAGACAGAACATGACGACAATCAATGATACATATATCAATGCCCTACTGGCCGACGCTGCCTATGCGAACAACCTGCAAGATGGGCTCTCGGGTGGTGGTCTCACTGTTCAACTCGCACCCGGACTGACCGCGCCTCAAGCCGCCTTCATCGCCGCGAACTTCTCGATTGTCTCGCACAACGAGTCCAGCGACATCACTGGCTCCGGGTTTGACGCCACGGTCTGGAAGGGCAATCCAGGCACGCCCTACGCCGACAAGGTCTATGTGTCGATGCAGGGCACGCTTGGCGTGCAGGATTTTCTCGCTGATCTCAGCCTCGCCACAATCGGCAAACCTCGTGCACAGCTTATCGAGATGGTCAATTGGTGGCTGCGAATCACCACGCCTGCAGATCAACTTGCACGGCAGTTGACAACTTTGATCAACGGCAATGTTGTTGTGGGCACGCCTGCCGCTGGTACCGGCCAATTGGTGGGAGTCACGAACGTCGAAGTCAATGGTCACAGCCTAGGGAAACACTGAATAAGTATCAAACGCTGTGAACGATTTTTTTGTCATGGAGTCAGACAAAGAGTTGTGATCACAAGGGACAAGACGATGAAGCAAATGACGCTGGCAGCGACCAGAGGATTCGAGAAGCACAACCGGGCGACGCGCAAGGCGGAGTTTCTGGCGCGCATGGAAAGCCTGATGCCGTGGGCCGAGTTCTGCGCCTTGATCGAACCGCATTACCCGAAGGCGGGGAATGGACGTCCGCCGGTGGGCCTGGAGCGAATGCTGCGGATGTACTGCGTCGCCAACTGGTTCAACCTGGCCGACGAAGCCTGCGAGGACGCGCTCTACGATGTGCCCGTGTTCCGGGAGTTCTGTCGCTTCGACCTTGGTCGCGAGCGGATACCAGATGCGACGACTCTGCTCAATTTCCGTCACTTGCTGGAGGACCATGGACTGGGTGCGGCGATGTTCGCCAAGATTGGCGAATTGCTGTTGGCCAACGGCATGAAGCTGTCGGGCGGCACGATTGTCGATGCCACGCTGATTGCGGCCCCTCCCTCGACCAAGAACCAGGAGAAGAGTCGCGACCCGGAGATGCATCAAACCAAGAAGGGCAACGAGTGGTACTTCGGCATGAAACTGCACATTGGGGCCGACAGTCAGACCGGTCTGGTCCATAGCGCGAGCGTCACCGCCGCCAACGTCCATGACAGCCACCAAGTACCGAACCTTCTGCATGGCGATGAAACCCGTTTCTACGGCGACAGCGCCTACCGGGGCAAGGATCAGCGTAAGCGGCTCAAGGATATCGCGCCGAAAGCGAAGGACTTCACCAACAAACGCGCCTACAAGAATCGCCCACTGACTGACGCCGACAAGGAAACGAACCGCCGGAAGTCCAGCGTGCGATCCAAGGTCGAGCATCCGTTCCTGACCCTGAAGCGTCTGTGGGGCTTTGCCAAGGTTCGCTATCGCGGTCTGGCAAAGAACGCCAACCGCGCCTTCGCCATGCTGGCGATGCTCAACGTCAGCAAATGGGGACGACCTCTGACGGGAGAGGTGCGTCCGGCATGAGCAGAACGAGGCGGAATACCCTGCGTTCCGCCTCAATACAGGCCGATTATTTGATGAAAATGACATTGGCGTCACAATTTCGTCTCGATTTCAATTCGTCGCTGAATTTTGCGGCGGCTTATTCAGTGTTTCC
>JANXRC010000112.1 GCA_025353195.1 Rhodocyclaceae bacterium | reverse complement strand
GCAACTGGATCACGGAATGCGCCGAGGCCGGCATACTGCTGCACGAGATCGGCGTGTTCGTCCGGTCTGCCGCACAACTGGACCGTGCCCGCGCCGCCGTGGAGGAATCGGGTCTGGCCTTCAAGATTCTGGATGAGCACGTCGAGACCAGTAGTGATCAGGTCTCGATCAGCACCATGCACCTCGCCAAGGGACTGGAGTTCCGCGCCGTGGCGGTGATGGCCTGCGACGACGAGATCATTCCCTTGCAGGAGCGCATCGAGACGGTGGGCGACGACGCCGATCTGCAAGAAGTGTATGACACCGAGCGGCACCTGCTCTACGTCGCCTGCACGCGGGCGCGGGATCAGTTGCTGGTGACGAGCGTTGAGCCGGGGTCGGAGTTTCTTGATGATATGAAGCTGCGATAACGAAGATCGCCACCGAATTGGCTGGTGAGTGCCGCGAGGTACAAATGATCAGCGTTTCCGTAACTTTATGCTGTTATATCCATCATCGTCTGGATCATCGTCATTATTCTGAAAGGATAGCGAACGGCTGCTTCGGAATTCTGGAAGCTCGCTGTCAATGGCGGCTTTCACTTCCATCCACCGTCGGCAACGGGCACACTGCCGCCGGTGACGCAAAAAAGCTGAACGGCGTTTTGCAGCCATTCACCCTCGGGTTCCCGAGTGGCCCGATCTTGAATGGAGTCGGTGGCGGATTTGGCTGGAATCTGCGGCCCGCTCGCCACGATTTCTTTACAAGCTCTGCGAGCGGCTCACGAAACGATGTAGGCGCCGGCCCCGGTGGACAGCAATTTGCCGTCCGCGCCGAGGAATTCCATGCGGGTGGTCGCCACGCGCGAGCCGAGGCGCAGCACTTCCGCGCGCAGCTCGAAATGTTCGCCGATGCCGGGGCGCAGATAGTCGATTCGCAAATCGATGGTGCCCAGCTTGCCGAAACGGTGAAGCCGTTGCATCGGCGCTTCATCCATGTGGCGCGCACCGATGGCTCCCATCACCGCCAGGCCGCCCATCGCGTCGAGCCCGGCGCTGATGACGCCGCCATGGAGCCGGTTGGGGCTGCCGACCAGCTCCTGCCGCATGGCGATGCATGCCGCAACGCGTTCAGGCGTGATCAAAGTGATCTTCAGGCCGAGGACCTGGTTGAAGGCGATCATTTCCTCGAAGATCTTCTTCAGACCGGCAACGAATTCGGGCTCGAACTCGGTCACCGTCACTTCTGCTGCGGGCTTCTTCGTGGTGGGCATTGTGGGATGGATACTCTAGGGTCTTGCGGGCAGGATCAACTCACCGGCTCGTGCCGCCACTTCCGGCGGAAACGGCCGCGACTTGCGGGATTTCGGGTCGAGGCAGACCACCGTGAAGTCGCAAACGGCGCAGACATCGCTGGTTTCGGTATTGAACAGTTCGTGCCGAAAGCGCAACACCTTCTCGCGCATTTCCAGCACCCCGGTGCGCACGGCCACGGTATCGCCGGGATAGAGCTCTTTTCGGTAGCTGATGTTCTGCTGCACGGCGGCCAGATGCAGTGCGCCGCTGCGCAGCAGCGAGGGCGTCATTCCCAGCATGGCATAAAACTGCCAGCAGGCCTCCTCGAGGAACTCCATGTAGGCGCGCACGTTGATGTGGCCCATGTGGTCGCGCTGCCACTCATGCACCGTGCCGCGTGCCGTTTCGATCATCAGCGAAGTCCTTGCATCTTTGGTGACCCGGTTTCCAAAAACGGCATGCCCACAACCGTTGCCTACTTCAGGGCATCCGCCAGATCCTTGTCAGTCACCTTTCCCGAGCGATGAAGCCACAACAGGATAGCCAACGGCTTCGGAATGTTGCGACCCGATTCGTAACGGGAGCCGCCCGACTGGGTGACGCCATAGCGGGTCCAGAAAGCGGTCTGATTGAGGTTCTCCTTGCTGCGGACGGTAGCGATGTCGGAGAAGTCGAGTTTCTTTTTGCGTGCCATGGTGAACTCCTTTGTGGTGGGGTGAAACAGGGTTCAAGAATACAGGGAAGTATGAAGTATGCCGGATACGAATCTTATCTGGCAGCGGCCGTGCCCTGGCCGGCCTGGGTCAGGGCTTGCGTCGCGCTCCCGGCGACATCGCCGAGACCGGCTGCGGTGGCCACGTCGAGCGCGCGCTGGTAGGCTGCCACCGTGTCGCTCGCCCGCGAAGCGGAGTCCCGAGCGTGCAGAGCCCCAGCGCCGACTTTCTTCCGGATGTCGCCGATCAACAGCCAGTCGCGGCCGATCTTTTCCGGCAGCGCCAGCCGGCGGTCGATTTCGAGCGCGGCGCTCGCCGCGGGCAGGGCGTTGGCGGCATCACCGCTGGCGAGCCGCGCGGCGGCGATGAGCCGCCAGGCGTTGCCCGTCTCGGCCGCTTCGTCCGTATCCTGCAGTAGCTTCAAGGCCGCTTCGGCGTGCGCCAATGCGTCCGCCGCGTGCTTGTCGGCGAGCGCGGCACGCGCCTGCAACAAATGCAGGCTGGCGAGCTGCGGGCAGTTCGCCGCGCAGGCCGTTGCCGCAGCGGCGAGGATCGCCTGTGCCGTGGCGAGCCGTCCCAGTGCCAGGTTCGCCTGCGCCTGCAGCAGCATGGCTTCGAGAGCGAGTTCCGGCTGGGCGATGCGCTGCGCGCGATTCAGCGCCGCTTCCGCCTGGCCCTGTGCCAGTTCGGCACGAGCCTGATTCAGGGCGTTTCGTCCGGCGGCGGCGGGATCGTCAAAACTTTGCTGCAACTGCCGCGCCGCGCCGAAGCTGCGCGCCGCTCCCGTGTAGTCGCCGCGCGCATAGCGCCGTGCGCCATCCGCCTCTGCTTCCTGCGCCTGCTTGCGCAACTGCGGGGCGCCGGCCTTTGGCGCCGCAGCGCAGGCGGCGAGCAGCAACGACGCCAGCAGCGCAGCGCAAAGCGACGGCCGTCGCGGGAAGAACTCAGGGCGCGACATGTGCACCCTCGCCGCGCGGATCGCTGTCTGCCTTGAGCGTGACCGGCGCCGGGGCGTCAATCAGGTTGCGGATCGGCCAGGCCGTCTTGGCACCGGCGACGATCTCGCGCACATCGGCTGCCGCTGCGCCGCCATCGCGCAAGGCTGTCGGCAGGGTGGTTTCGGCGTCCGCGGTGATCTTTTCCATGTGATCGACAATGCGCTGGCTACGGTCGAGCAGGGGTGGCAGGCGGCTGTTGGTGATCTCCAGCGTGATAGCGAGTTGGGAAAGATTTTCCTCTGCCTTGCCCAGCACGCGGGTGGCGGAAGCGGCAACACCTGCAACCTGGCGGTTGCCGGTATCGAGCAGCGTGTGCAGCGCGCCGGTGGTTTCACGCACCTGGTCGAGCGTCGCGGGCAGCCCCTTTTGGGCGTCGGCCAGCGTGCCGGTGATGGTCTTGACGTCCTTCAGGATCGGCGCGATCTGTTCGCGCAGCTGGCCGGCCATGGCGGTCAGGCTGTCGCCGCGCGTGAAGGCCAGTCGCGCCTGGTCGGCAGCGAGCCGGGTGCGATCGGGGCCGGGCACGATCTCGAGCACCGCGGCGCCGATCAACGCCTCCTTGCGCAGTTCGACCACGGCATCGCGGGTGACAAAACGCAAGTGGTCGGCGTCGATTTCCATTCCCACCTCGACCTCGCCATTGGGCCGCAGCGTCACGGCGACCACCGAGCCGACGCGAAAGCCGGCGATCCGCACCGCCTGCCCCTTGCTGATGTCCTGCGCCGAATCGGTGACAAAGCCCAGTGACGCGGTCTGGCGGAACAGGCCCTGGCGCACGAGGATGGCGACGATCAGCGCGAGTACCACGAGCAGGCCAAACAGCACGAAGCGGCGCGTGCCGCGGCGCAATGCTTCGGCTTCGCGGTCCTGCGCAATCAGCATGGACATTCGAGGGCCTCCAGTTCCAGGCGATTCATGCAATCCGGTATGACGGGCAGTTCATGGCTATCGATATCGACGAACAGGGTGGGGCGGAAGGGATGGACGTCATGATAAACGGCTTCGAGGGTGATCACCGCCTCGGCCTGGCGGCGCGAGAGGCCGCCGAAGATCCGGTCGAGCACCAGCAATTCAGGCGGGCGCAGCAGGTTGCGGACGAAGCCGACCAGCCAGCGTTCGATCCGTTCGAGGCTCATCGGCCGCTCGCGCCCGATGCTGCGGATGCGTTCCTCGGGCACACCGCAAAGCTGGAATGCCAGTTGCAGGGCGTGTTGCCATTCGCTGGCGGCATCGTCCAGCGGATCGGCGCCGTAGCGCAAAGCCAGCGCAAAATTGTCCGCCACCGTCATGGCCCCCAGCAGGCCGCCGCTGGCAGGCAGGACACCGACGCCGGCGCAGGTTTCGAGCGCATCGACGACGCATTGGATGGTCGCGGCATCGGGAGCAACGATGCGATGGCGACCGCCCTGATCGAGCGGAATCAGCAGGCGCTGCTCGCCATCGCCGGTCAGCACCAGCGTGCGTTGCTCGAGTTGGACGAGTAGCGACATGTCTACCGTACTTCCTCGATCGTCCGCAGCGCGGCGCCGCGGCTTCGCACCCGAGCCATGGCGATGGCCGGCAGGCGGTGCGGCAGACCTGGTCGCGCGACGGGCTTCATTTCAGGAAATAGGCGGCGATGGCGAATGTCACATCCACGACGAACACTGCGACCAACCCGTTGCCGACGGCATGGATCGACGCCGTCGAGATTGCCTGCGTCGAGCGCGCGGCACTGCTGCCGTGATGGCAGGCGATGATGCCGATGACCGCGCCCATCAGGGCGCTTTTCGCCAGGCTGGCAAGCGGCAGCCACGGATCGGCGAGGTCGAAGAAGTGCCCGGCGATCTCTGACAGGGGCTGATTCTGCAGCAGGGCCGTAGCCAGCCAGCCGCTGCCGACAGCGATGATCTGGAAGCACACGGTCACCGCCGGCAAGGCCAGCGTCAGGCCGAGAATGCGTGGCAGCAGGAGGTAGTCTGCCGCCGGCACTCCCATGCGGCGCAGTGCGGTGAATTCGTCGTACAGATGCATCACCGCGAGTTCCGAGGCAATGGCGGCACTGCTGCGAGCCACCATCACCAGTGCCGTGAGCAGGGGTGCCAGTTCGAAAAACAGGCCGAAGAACAGCAGGCGCTGGGCCAGGTCGTTGTCCTGCCCGGCCAGCGCAGTGACCTGGGTTACCGCCGTCGCCCCGGTCAGCGCTGCCAGCGCGGCGATGACGGGCAGCGCGGCAATTCCGTGAGCGTTGATCTGGCGGTGAAACTGGATGCGCAACTGCGGATCGCGTAACCGGTCCCAGCGCGTCGAGGCGAACCACGCCAGCGCGGCGTAGCCGAAGAAGCGCGATGCATTAACGGAATTCAAGGCGCCCTCGTCTTCACGCGCTTTGCCAGGGGCGGATTCCAGCCCCACAGATGGAGCGCGGAACGGCCTTTGATGTCCTGCACGCCGAGGTCCACCAGTCCGCCGGCAAAGCCCACGGCAGCCGCCACTTCATGGGAGCAGACCACCGGGTAGCCTACCGTCTTGGTCATGCCCTCCAGGCGTGACGCCGTATTGACCGGATCGCCGATCACGGTGAAATCGCGACGCTTGCGCGAACCCACATAGCCGGCCAGAACTTCGCCGCTATGAATGCCGATGCCGATTTCGAGCGGCGCCAGGCCTTCGGCGACCAGTTCGGTGTTCAGTCGCGCAACGCGCACTAGCATGTCCTGCGCCGCTTCCAGCGCGTTGCGCTGCGGCGCCGGCAGGGGCTGCGGCACGCCGAAGGTAGCCATCAGGCCATCACCGATGAACTTGTCGATGGCGCCGCCGCGGGCGTGGATCGCCGCCGAGACCTCGGCGTAATAGCGGTTCAGCAGGCGGATCATGGCTTCCGGGGTCGAGTTCTCGCTGCGTGCGGTGAAGCCGCGGATATCGGCAAACAGGATGGTGACCTTGCACTGCTCGCCGTCCGCATCCGGTTGCAGCGCACCGCCCAGAATGGCGCGCATCACCTGCGGACTGACATGCCCGGCGAATGCGGAACGCAACAACTGCTTCTCACGGTAATGGCGCCCGGACTCCCAGACCAGGCGCGCCAGAAATGCCATCAGAATGATGGCGAGCAGGGTCCCGGAATGCAGATAGTAACCCTGCCAGATTGCATAGGTGGCGCCCGCCACCACTGCGCCACCCGCGCCCAGTACCGCGGCCAGCTTGCGCCAGCCGTTGCGACCGAACCAGAGCAGCGCGCCGAGCCCGGCCAGCACCAGGGACAGGGGTTCGGATATCCGCTCGATCAGGCCGCGGCTGAGCAGCGAACGCAGGGCCTGCACGTGCACCACGGCGCCCGGCTCGGTGCGGCTGCCGCGCTCCCATGCCGCCAGCGAGACCGGCAGGCGGTAGCGGATTTCCGTCGGCAGCAGGCTGGCCACCACCACCACGCGGCCTTGCACACGGTTTCTCAACTGATCGGTCTCGCCCAGACGAATCCAGCTGAGCACCTCGCGGAACGGGATGTACTCGATCTCTCCCCCGGCGCTGTAATCGATCATGCCGGTGCGGGTACCTTCCCGCCCCAGATGCCTGGCCATGGCGTGAGCGAAGGGCTCGTGCTTGTCCTCGGTGAGGCAGCGCGCTTGGTAGACGCGCCTCACCGTGCCGTCGGCGTCTTCGCAGATGGCCAGCGATGCCACTCTGTCATTGCCAGCCGCAGCCAGCAGTTCGGGTGCGATCGGTCGCAACTGGCGGCCAATGCCCATTGGCTGCCCTACCACCAGGGGAGCAGCCGCGCGCAGTCGCTTGATGCCGTCGATCAGCGGCGCGTCGATGCCCTTGATCAGAAAATCGTAGGAGCGCACCGGCAGCGCCGTGGCCAGTCCGACCACGGCCGGTCTGGCTTCGGCCAGTCCGCTGAGAAGGTCGCCCAGATGCCTGTGCCAAAGGGCGGAAGGTTCGAGAATCGACTCGTAGGCGGCCTCATCGAGGCCGATCACCACCACGTCCTGGGGCAGCGCTGATGGCGCATGGGCACGCAGCCAGCGCGTCTGCGCGTCATACAGGGATTGATCGGCCCAGCGCAGCAGGTTCGACGACGCCAGGCCGATCGCGAGCGCGCAGATCAGAGCAAAGCCAAGGAGAATGTCGCGTTGCAGGCGGGGCATGGCGCGATTATGTCATGGTCCGATTGGCGTGCCGCGGTGGTGTTCCGGCAGGGAGAAAAGGCGATTCATGTTCTGCCGCGGATCCTTCGAGTTGATTCTGGCAAGGCCGTGATACTGCTACGGCGCCACTTCTGTCTTGATCATCCTTCCGTCGTCGTAGGTGACCTCGACTCTCATGACGACGCCAACCTTGAGACCATGAAGTTCGCCGGGTTTGAAGCGTAGCCGCTCGAATGCCCCGACCGCGGCGTCAACGAAAATCTGCGGAAGATCGGTGGCTTCCACCGCAACCTTGGAAGATTCGCCAAACGGGTTGATCCAGACTGTCAGCCTCACCTTGCCGGACGCAACAATGGGCCTTAAGTGTGGCGGATCAAGATCGGCTTCGCCGATTGGCTGTGGGCGCACGGTCAGAAAACTGGTCGGGTAATAGACGACCCCCGGCATGGGCAACAGATCGCTTGCATCCGCCCGGTTGCCCGATGGAGTCGACGCGCCGTTCGTTATCGGTTCCGGTACCGATAATTCGGCCGGAACCGGGTTGTCCGCCGACAGATTCCAGTCCTCGGCCGTGACGATGTGTGACGGAGGCAAGCTGACGGAAAGACTGGATGGCGTCTTCTGGCTGCTTTGAGAATACGGCAGCGCTGATCGGGCGACCGTGCCGAACACCGGCGCAAACAGAACGAACACATGGAGCGCGCAGGAGACTCCCAGCGAAAGCATGAAGCGGCTTTCCTTCGGAGTTGCGCGCCAACGGTCTTCCATGGACGAGCCATCGAGGAGCAGAGGGGGCGGAGCGTCGATTCGACCATTCATATCTGGTATGGCAAGGTGCATCGGGCCATCTGGGCCAAGCATTCGACCCTTCTCTGCCTACTGCTATTTTAGGGGGTGCGTCAGGAATCCGGCGATTCGTCCCGCGGGCAAACAGTCGGCGCCGGCGGGACGGCGATTCGACCGGCAGCCGGGTTCGCCCTGCCCGCCCGACCGTGATCCATCTCCAGCCCGGGGCGCATTCGGCAGCAGCCAGCAGGCCGCTGCCGAGATCACCCGTGCCCATCATCCAGGCAGCTTCGTCTCTGCCCCTACTCGGAAATCAACTCGCGCCAGGAAACGCGCCTGGTATTGGTCGCGCCGGAGCCGATCGCGACGTCGGATGTCGTGGTTGAACTGTCCGACAGTCGGGTCAAGGCCACCACCGTGTTGTTGGGCAGGCGCACCACCGTCGGCCGCGTCGCCAGCGCGCTGCCGAGTCTGCGCGCCGAGACACCTGTCGTCGAGCTGGATACGGCGCCGCCGGTCCTGTAGTCGAGGAACCACGTATAGCTGTAGCCGCCCGCCGTACAGGCGCTGACGTTGGGGACGTTGGTATTGAATACCAGAGTTCCCAGCTGCAGCACAGGGTCGGTGTTGTCACGCTCGCCAGGGTCCGGGAAGTCGACATACCAGCCGTTCCTGGTCGAAAAGTCCACCGCATTGTTGGTGGTGGTGCGCACGATTTCTCCGGTACGGCAGATATGGGTCGGCGTGCCGGTCGGACATAGCGTGTTGGTCTGCACCTGCTGGACAAATTTCGACGCGGCGTCATGAGGATTGCCCAGGGAAGTGCTGCCCATGCTGTCCTTGATGGCGTACATTGTCTGTTGCGACAGATCCGTCAGATCCGGGGTGCCCAGATAGCGGCCGGTGCCGATGTAGACCACGGGATATTTCGTGCTGCCTACCGTTATCTCGCCGAGCTCGGGCCTGTTGCTGATCGGCTGCGTCGCGGTACCCGTCGCGTCGGTGTAAAGCGTCACCAGGCGTTGGGCATCGTATCCCGCCGCACCGATGTCACCGTTGACATCGAAGCGCCACACGTTGCCGAACATGTCGCCGCCGTATACGCGCTGGACCGTGTTGTCGTTCGTCGCGTTATCTACCCAGGCGCGGATGTGGCCAAGATTGCTCGGGGTGCCCCCGGCAACCGCTCCGGTCGCGCCCGGGTCGGCGGCCAGCGCATACCTGAACGTGGTCGTCGTCGGCACGGCGGTCACGGTGACCGTACCGTTGTAGCCGCTGGGTGAAAAGCCGGCGATGGTGACCGTGCTGCCTACGCTGAAGCCATGCGCCGTGTCGGTGGTGATGGTCGCTGCACCGGCGGCCCAGGGCGTTGCAACGGATGCGCTCCTGCTGACCGCTTCGAAGCCTACCGGGGTCCAGCCGCCCGGATCGGACGCCAGTGCATACTGCAAGCGCGTTCCACTGGGAACGGCGGTCACGATGAAGCTGCCGTTGTAACCCGTATTGGCATTGTCAAAACCGGTGACGGTGATGGCACTGCCGACACTCAAGCCATGGGTCGCCGTGGTGTCCATGGTTACCGTGCCTGCCGACCACGAGGCTGCGCTGACTGCCCGCGAATTTACGAGACCGGGGATCGTCACGAACGGATTGGCGGTCAGCGCATACTTGAATGTGGTCGTAGTTGGCACGGCGGTCACGGTGAAGGTACCGTTGTATGCGTCGGGGGTGAGTCCCGTGACCGTGACCGAATTGCCGACCGCAAAGCCATGGGCGGCTGTCGTGGTTATCGTCGCGCTGCCGGCCGACCAGGACGCGGTCGATACGGTGGCGGCCGGCGTGCCGGTGCCGGTACTGATGATGCGGATCACGGCGCCGGTATTTGCATTGAGCACGTACAGGCGGCCGATGCCGTCTCCGGGCGACAGGTTGTTGTAGCCCGAAGTCACCATGACCGCCCAGGTGCCATCCTTGAGCTTGGCGATTTCGGGGTTGCCAAAGGTGAAGCCCATGTTGCTGTCGGTATATTCCCACAGCGCCTTGGGCGCCAAGGGGTCGGTGACGTCCAGCGCGTAGTAGCCGCGCCCGCCGGCGTTCAGGCCGCCGACCAGAATCGTCTTCCACACCGGGTTGGGGCTGGCGCCCGGATTCGCCGCCAGCGCGAACGTGAATGTGGTCGGACTCAGTATGGCCACGATCGTGAAGGTACCGTTGTAGCCATTGGCCGCGACGTCACTGAGAATTACGGCTATCCCCGGCGAAAAACCATTGGCGTCGTTGGTGGTGACGGTCGCCACCCCGGCCGCCCAGCTGATCGAGGCGATAATGAAATTGGTGGTTTCGCCGCTTTTGACCACCTTGGGTGTTGCATTGCAGTTGGCGGTACAGATATCAGCCACCACCGGCGTTCCATCAACGAAATAACTGTGTTGATTGGGATAATTCTTGTCTGCCAGCTTGTAGAGATTGGGCATGACCAGCGCGGGTATGTAGGCCCATGCCTCGTCCCCGCCTGATACGGCGGCGCCCGTCGTGACATCGGGATCGCAATCTGCGGGAACGGCCGTGACCGGCGGGTTGGCCGACGGGTTCGGCAGCGTCGTGCAGGGCGCCGACGCCGCATAGAAGGCATGCAGCATGCCGTCATTGGCCGCCGCATAGACCATGCCCCGACGCGTATTGTTGGTGGTGACGAAGGGCGTAAAGGTGGTGCCGTCCGGTGTCTTCAGGTAGCCGCGATCGAGGTACTGGAACAGGGATTTCTTTACGTAGACTGCCTCGGCCGTCACGATGTCGCCAAGCAGGTGATTGCGCTGGCGGTAGTACTTGCTCGTGTCGCTGGCAATCCCCTCGTTGGTGCGCTGACCGCGCAGAAAGTTCACCAGGTTGGCGCCGGCGGCGCTGCTCTGGTCGGTGGAACTCAGGCAGGTGGCGCCGGACGCGCAGAATTGGGTCAAGCCAAGGATGGCGGGGGTGTTGAAGTAGGTCTTCTCGGTCGCCGTCAAACCGGCGTAGGTGAATGATTTCAGCTTGTTCGCGGCGCCGGAATCGAAGGTGTAAATGTTGCGAGCCGAATACGTCTGGAGGTCGAGCCTCTCTTCGGCGTGCCAGTCGACTGCCGACGACACGATGCCGGTGGTCAGGTCGATTTGCTGCCGCACCAGCTCTCCGTCCCAAACCTGGGTGGAAAAGGTGGAACTGAAGACGAAGTTGTCGCCCGAGGTCACGTTCGGGTTGCTGGTGGTCGCCGCGGCCGAAGCGCCGATGCGGGCACTTACGCTTGACAAGGCACTGCTCAAACCGGAAGCCAGTGTCGCCGGGCTGGTAGCGCTGAAGTAGGTGCCGCGGCCATTGATGGCGGTGTGCCAGAGGTCGTCGATGGTGGTCTGCGTGTTGCTGACCGGAGTCGGCCAGTTGCAGGTCGTGCCATCGGCTTGCCACCTGCAGATGCCGGCGACGCTGTTGGCACTCTCGCCGTTCTTGATGGCAAAGAAGTCATCGCCGGCGGCCGTTGCCGACGCATAGCTGGGCGAGAACAGCATGTAGCCGGACGCCCCCAGGCCCAGGGTAAAGGTGGTCATGTGCTGCCAGGAAGCCGCATCGTCGCCTGTGGCAGGTACGTCGTTGCTGCACACATCGCTGCCAGCCGTCGCCGGAGGCACGATCGCGCCGGTGCAATTGCTCAATGCCGTGGTGCGCAAATCCGTCTTGTAGTAGTACTCGGCCACATCGGCCAGGGTATTCGCGGTGCCGCCGGTGCCGACGCTGGTTGTGGTCGCGGCTCCTGCCGCATAGGTCCCGGGAATCGTGGTGGTGACCACCGGTGTGCCATTGGTGTTGACCGGTGAGCCGGCCGTACCCGGTGACGCCCCGGCGGCCGGCGGTGTGCTGGTACTCGTGACCACCGGGGCACCGCTGTTGACATACGCCCCTGCAGCCGGGACGCCGGTATCGTCCGATGGCGTCGTCGCGGCAAATGTGGCCGGGGTGACGTTGGCGCTGCTCACCGTGACGGCGCTGTTGGTCGGCGGCGCGGCAACACCGTTGGTGGTCACCACCGTGCTGTTGTAGGTCGAGGTAAAGTCGTCGATCGAGGTGGTGGTTCCCGTGGAGGTCTCGTTGGCGGTCTGGGTCTGGACGCTGACGCTGGACAAGCCGTTTATGTCGCAAGCATACAAGGTATTGCCTGAATATACCTGTTGGCAGCGACTCGCCCCGATGGTGCTGTTGCCACTGTAGATGCAATAGGTATGGCCATTGTCCGGATCGGTCTGGCACGCTGCGCCCCCGGGCGGCAGGCCCGACGAGGTCGAGCCACGGCATGCGTAAACGCGGGTGCCTCCGCTGTCGAGGGTCTTGCAATCGGAGCTGGCCGTGTTGGTCATGGTAATGCACCAGGTCCTGGTCTTGGTGCCGGCTGAATTCGCCTTGTTGTCGGCCAGGCACGACGTCGGCTGTGTGATGGCGGATACGGTGGTCACCGTGCGCGTATAGGGCGTGGTGACGGTGACGGGGGTAACAGTCTGCTTGCGGTCAACCTTGCTCCACGGCGTCACCGTCGTGTCGGTGACGATGCTGGAGTCGACAAACGGCCGGATCTCGTTGCCGTCCTGCTGCCCGACCGTGGTCGTGCCATTGAGCTGATAGCCGCTGCCGAGGTTCCAGTAGCCGTCGGTAGACAGGATGGTGAAATTCTGCTGGCAGGAATACTGCATCGGATCGACGACGACGCTGCCGTTGAAGGTGCTGCCATTCAACTTGCCGGCATACATGCGTCCGGCATTGGTCAGCGCCGGATGCAGCGGAGTGCTGTTGTTCGGCTGGGCAGCAAACAGCTTGGCATACCACGCCCGTTTCTGCGTTATGTTGAAATCCGACACATTGAGGAAATCGGTGCCGGTATTGTTGTCGATACTGAAATATCCCACGCGGTATTTGGGCCCCACCGGACTGAAGGCGATGCTGACCGAAGTCTTCATCATCTGCATGCGCGTCTGATAGTACGTGAACCAGTTGGCGTAGTTGGTCATTTCCTCGACGTAGGTGCAGGTGGTGCCGGCGCAGTCCGAGCGTGTGGATGCCTTGGTGGTGGTGCCCGGATAGGGATAGCTGTTGTTGGTCGACACGATGTTGGTGCGCACGTTGCGCCCCGGCACGTTGACCTGGCCGGCCGCAAGGCTGTATCCGGCGAACGCGGTCATGGTGAACGGCGACGCGCCGCTCTTGGTGGGGCTCGTCGTCGTCAGTGTGTTGGTAAATGCCATCACCAGAGAGTAGGTGTTGGCGTTGATCGCCGTCGAACCGATGGTCGTCGGCGCCGTGATGGTTACCGTGGAAGTGGAGCTTAGGGCGGCGCTATAGCCCGCCACCTGACAATTGCCGGTGACGAAATCGGTACAGGCATTGATCCCGGCGACGATATTGGCGGCGACCGTGGCTATCGTGGTGGAACCTGCGGTTGTGGCGGAGAGGATTTCCAGGCCGTTGGCCTTGATGCTGGTAACCGTCGGGTTTGATGCCGCCGTCGCTACGGTAAATACGCTGGTCGCCGGGGTCCCGGTGAATAGCCCCGGATAACGCGCGTTATTGAAAGCGCCCGAGGTCCACGCCGACTGGCAGCCCTTGGGCGTGGTTGCTGACGGTGTTGCATTATTGGTCTGCGCCGAGCTGTCGCACCAGCGCAGGTAGGCTGTCTTGGGATTGGTCGTGGTCGGCGCGGAACCGGTCGTGCAGTTGTGCAGGTGACCATCGGTGCAAAACTCACCCGGCAGGAAGGTGTAAAAGTAGGCGACAGCGGTCAGGTCAGTGGTGCTGGTGGTTTGCACGCCATACGCATCGTTCTTGACCACTTTCCAGTTGGGCATGGCGGCGCCGGTGTTGGCCCCTGTCGCGGCAGAGGTTCCAGCCTGGCCGGGATAGGTGGCGGTGTCCAGCGTGCCGTCCGCAGCGTACCGAACCGGCGGCTGATAGATTACGGCCGGGTCGTAGGCCACTCCGTTGTAGCGGTTGTTTCTGGCCAGCACGGTGGGGGCGCCGCTGGCCCAGTCGGGCAGGTAGTTCCAGGCCATGCTGCCGGAATCGTCAAGTATGAATGTCAGGTTGGGCAGTACCGCCGAGGCGGAAGATGTCACCAGGGGTGCCGACGCGATGCTGGTGGCGGCACCCTGGGTGCCGGAAGCGGCGCCCAGAAATAGCAGCGCCAGACTGATGCTTTTGATTAGTCGGCTAGTCATGATGATTTCCTTTTTCTCGATACATCACATCGCCACGATCGCCTGGACGTAGCTGACGGTGTTGCGGGGCCCCGCAATGCGCGAGGTAATCCGGTAATAGACCTGGCTGCCATACTGCAGGGCAACCACGCCGGCGCCCTTGCTGCTGCTGCTGGTGCTGACGGTGGCCGGTGGCATGGAGCATCCCGCCCCGGCACTGCTGGGCGGCAGTGCCTGTGCGCACAGGCGCTGAATGGCAAAGGAAACCGTGTTGCCGGCGGCATTCGGCGCCGACGGGGTATAGGCCATATAGACGCCGGGGTTGGCGGGATTGACCGTGACGGCCTGATTGACCAGCACTGCGCGCCAGAAGGCATCCCAACTCTGTCCCGGCGCCGGGTCTTGCCGGGTTGCAACGTAGCCCTGCGCTGCGACGCTGGTGTAGAGGGTGACGCCGCTGTTAATCTCCAGCCAATGGACCGCGAGTTCGACGCCGGTATCGCCCGAGTTGGTCGCCCCCTGCTGAAACGCCAGATTGCCGGCGATGATGTTGGTCATGTTCACCGAGCGCACCAGCGCGAGTCCCCCCAGTGTCATGGCCACCAGCATGATCAGGGCAATCATGAGTACCACTCCGCGCTGCCGCGAGCGTTGGATTCGACAGGCCGGCTTCGGTGCAGGTTTGATCAGCATCCTGATTGCACTCCCAGCCAGGAGACATTCCGCAGCGGCACCGTGGTCTGGTAGACCTTGTAGCGATAATTCTGCCAATTGGGGTCGATGGTCAGATTGATCGGCACGCTGACGGCGCTGGTGGTGCCGGCCCAGACCGGGGCGCCACCGGTGACGGCCGTCTTTTCAAACTGGCTGTTGCGTACCACCAGTGCCAGCCGCAGCGCGGACGCCATGGCCCAGGCGCATGCGGTCCCGGGTGTGGCCTGGTCATAGGTGTCGACGATGGCATCCATCGGTACCGAAACGTCGTGTCCATACTCGGCGCGCAGGCTGACTATATTGCTGGCAATCGGCGTCCAGGCCGTGTTGCACGATCCGCCGACCAGGGTAGCGGCAGGACCGTCGGTGGCCGAACAGGCGGCAGCGCAGTTGCTGGTCATGTAATCGCACACCGTCAGGTTGCCGCGATGAATGGCATAGGCCAGAATCTTCGGCCCTTGCCCCAGATCGAATAGCGTCCCTTGTCCCATGGTGGCGCTGCCCGTGGCGACCCCAATGGTGGCACCGACTCCGGCGACGGTGTCCAGCATCAGGCTGCAGGGTGTCAGGCGGGTGGCCGGGGCGGCGATGACCCGGTCGTTGATCGCAAACGAAGCCTGCGCAGTAACGGTGTAGGGCGGTGTGGCGGCCGCGAGCTGATCGATAATGACTTCACCCTGCGGCGAACTGTTGGAGTTGCCGTAGACCACCAGCAGGGTGTCGGTGTTCGGGTCTCCCGCCGGTATCGACGCGTGGTTGATCGTCACCGGCGCAATCGCGTTGAGTGTGACGCCGGTACGCAAGAGGATATTGCAGCCCAGCAACTTGACATCGGTGATGCCGTATCCGGCCTGGCGAATGTCGCGCTGCACGCCATACAGGGCAATGGCTCCTGCGCTTTGCGCATCGCCCGCGCCGGTGGTGGTGCGCTTGCGCCCTTCCGTGAGGGTAAACAACTGCATCATGACGATGATGCCGAGCATGCCGATCACCATGCCGACCATGATTTCGACCAGGCTGAAGCCCCTGGCGCCCCGGCACGTGGTCTTCTGAACAGATTTGTGGGTGACAAAAAACAATTTCATCTCCTATCTGATCTGCGCCGTGACGACGTGGGAATGCGGAAGGCCATCATTGGGACCCTGCCAGCGCACGGTGACGGTCACCGTGCCGGTGGTGGCCGTGCCGGCGCTGGTGTCAACCACCACGGTTGGCGGATTGGTGATGGTGCCAAGCAGGGTGTGGCTCACCGTCCTCCTGTCCGCTACCGGATCGCTGGCAGCGGGGGGAGAGGGATACCCGGACCACGTCGTATACGTCGGATAACTTTGACAGGCGTTGCTGTAGGGATCCGCAGTACAAGCGGCACAAGCGGCGGCGGCGGCGGCGATGCCGGCGGCCTGAGCGGTGCAGGCGCTGGCGCCGGTGGCGAACACGGCATTCATGGTTGCCGGTGTGCGATCGCTGGTCCATATTTGACCGAGCAGCTCCTCGGCCAGCAGGGCAGCATCGCTGCGATACTTGGCATCCTCCGTCAACTTTATTGAAACCGCCTGCAAGGCCACGATGGCAAGAATGCCCAGAGAGAAAATCAGGATGGCGATGAGTGCCTCGAGCAGCATGAAGCCGGATTGGCCATCGCGGGAAGGCGCATCTGAACGGTGGGTCATCATGTCAGCAGGCCACTGGATCGGTGCCGGTGCGGGCCGGGTCACACAGGCGGATCTGGCCTCCGGTGGAAACGGTTACGCGCATGCAGCGCATGGGACCGCCGCCGCCGACGGCCGCACAGGCTCCTGCAGCCGGGTTGGAAATATTGATGTTGATCGTGGCGCCAGGAATCGGTACCACCCGCCCGAGGCCGTTGAAGACAATGACCGCCTGATCGGCCAGAACGGTAATGCCGGTGGAGCCTTCGGCCGCCGGCCTGCGCTGAATCATGCGTGGCGCCGGACTGGCGAGGATGTCACCTGCGTCTGTGGCGTCAGTCAGCAGCGCGTTGGCGCACAGGTTGGTGGGGTCGTCAAAACTGACTACCCAGTTGGCGCCGCTCGTCGAATTCGCGCAGCCGGCGAGAATCGTGTCGGTGAGCTGGAAGCGGATCCGGGTATTGCGCCTGACCGCTTCGGTGCGCGCCAACTGGAGACCGTTCAGGATGGCCTCGGAGGTGGTGCGAATCTTGGTGTTTTGAATCCACCCGGTATAGCTGGGTGCCGCCAGGGCAAGCAGGATCCCGACGATCAAAAGCCCGACCGCCAGTTCGACCAGGCTCATTCCGCGCTGGGGATGTTTCAGATTCAGCACGCGCCTGCCTCGTTGGTGATCCAGCAGTTCGCCGACGTCGCTTGCCAGCTCGAAGGGGCCGGGGCGGCGATAGTGGTGGTCTTGGTGCCGTTTTGATCGATGGTGTAGGTAAAGCCAGCCATGGACGACTTGCCTGCCGCTGCCAGAGTGAATGTGGTGGCCGTGCCCGGTGTCGCGATCGGGCACGAAAAGTCGTAGTACTTGCTGGTGGCCGTATCGTTTACGCAGGGGGGTGCGCCGACATAACTCCGGTTGTCCTGAAACCACTGCTCCATTTGCACCCGTTTGCTCGACAGGTTCGAGGTGGCGTCCGGAACCTTGCTTCTGATCACATAGGTGGTGTAGTTCGGCAGCGCAATCGCCATCAAAATGCCTATCACCGCAACAACGACCATCAGTTCAATCAGAGAGAATCCTTTTTGTGTTTTCATTGGCGACCTCGGCTGTAAACAATGCTTGAAAGAAGATGTCGATGCGACCCAACGAACCAACCCGCGAACCCATCGTGTCCAAACATGCACATCGTACGCTCGTCCGCATACCATTGGCTGTGCGGTGTGCACTTTGACGATGGGACCATGATTCCCTTTCCTGCACTTTTTCGCCATCGGCAAAAGCTGATTATGGATAGGGCAAACCTGATCCTGCGTCGGTGCCCACCCTCCTGATCCCTTCTCTCGCGGATCACCGCTGAACCCCCCGCTGTCTATAATCGGCCGCAGGCCCTATATCTGGAGTTTTCCCGCCGTGTCGCTTGCTCTTGCCGCCGAGGATATCAGCATCGCATCATCGCGACAGCTCACGCTCTCCGCCATGATCCTGATCGGCATTACGCTGAGCCTGATGATGGCCTTCGCCTTCTGGTCGTGGCGCCGTCGGCAGGGCTTGGCGCTGCGCCGCCGCCAGGCCGAACTGGCCTTGCGCGCCTCGGAAGAGCGCCTGCGCCAGGTCTCGAGTCAGCTGCCGGTGGCGTTGTTCGAGTACGTCGCCGCCCCGGTCCCGGGGTTTCGCTCCATAAGCGAAGGCGTGGCGAGACTGCTGCCGTGCACGGCGGCTGAAATTCTGGCGGATCCGCAGGCTTTTTTCCGCGGCATTCATGCCGACGATCTTGGCGGCCTGGTCTGGCGCGATGCAGCGACACCGCCGGCGCGCGAATTCGAGTCGGTGGTGCGCAGCCTGCCGACGGCCGAGCATCCACGCTGGCTGCAAATCAGGGCTACCACGGAATTCACTGCAGCGGGCGAGCGCGCAATCCACGGCGTTATCCTCGACGTCACGGCGCTGAAGCGGGCGCAGCAGGATCTGGAACGCTCGCATGAGGAGCTGCGGCGACTGACGCGCCACCGCGAGGTACGCATCGAGCAGGAGCGCGCGCGCCTGGCGCGCGAATTCCACGACGAACTGGGCCAGGTGCTGACCACCGCGCGCATGCATCTGCAATTGCTTGAACGCAGCCTGCCCGCCGACTCGACGGACGCCCGCAATGCGGCGCGCAACATCGATGCGATGATTGCCGACGCCTACCGCAGCGTAAAGACCATCGCTTCCGACCTGCGACCTGCAGCCCTCAATCTTGGGCTGACGGCGGCCGTGGAATGGGTTGCCGCGCGCATTCTCGGGCCGGCGAAAATCCAGTGCGGCGTTTCGTGTACGCCGGCAGCGGACAGGCTCGACGATGATTACGCAATTGCGCTGTTCCGCATCATCCAGGAATCGCTGACCAACATCGTCCGTCATGCCATGGCGCGCAATGTGAACATCACGCTCAGTCAAAATGCGGGTGAAATGCGTCTGCTGGTGGAAGACGATGGCAGGGGATTCGACGCGCAGCGGGTCGACCATGCCACGCACTTTGGCTTGCTGGGAATCTCGGAACGCGTCACCTCGCTCGGCGGCGTGCTCGAGATCGACAGCACGCCCGGCGCCGGCACTCGCCTTGCCGTCATGCTGCCGGAGGTTCCGCTCAAGGCGGACAATGACGACAGGAGTTCACCTTCGCCATGATCAGAATCATCATCGCCGACGACCATACGCTGTTCCGTGTCGGCCTCAAGCAGATGCTGCATTCGTTCTCCGGAATGGATGTCGTCCGGGAAGCCACCAACGCGGCTGAAGCCCTCGCCGCGGCGAGCGCTGGCGGTGCCGATCTCATCATCATGGATCTGACCATGCCCGGCGCGTCGGGGACCAGCCTCATCGAGCAGACAAGGAAGGCGCAACCGGACTTGCCGATTCTGGTGCTCAGCATGCACGACGAACCGGGAACGGTGCGCCGCGCCCTGCAGGCCGGGGCCTCGGGCTACATCACCAAGGGATCAAGCCCGGACACCTTGTTGACGGCAGTGACCCGCGTCGGCGCCGGCGAGCACTATATCGATCCCACCATCGCCGAGTTGCTGGCTTTCGATACCGGGGCCCACGGTGGCGGTGATCCGCACCAGAATCTGAGTCAGCGCGAATGGCAGGTGCTGCGACTGATCGCGCAAGGGATGATGCTCAGCCAGATCGGCGAGCAGCTTCATCTCAGCCCGAAGACCGTCACCACACACAAGACGCACCTGATGGAGAAGCTCGGCATCGGCAACAATGCCGACCTGATCCGCTACGCCATCGAGCACAAGCTCTTCGATTGATAACTCGCGAACAAGGCCGCGGCGCGTCGGCGATGGGGGGGGGCGACAATAGTCGGCGCTGGTGACACGGCGATTGGCTTCAGCGATTCGCGGCTAGCCGCCATCAGCGCCATTCAGCGGGCCGATTGCGGGCATTGCAGCGGTCAATTGAAACGATCGCGACCGGGCTGGTCGGCGCGGACCAGGATGGCAGGCAGCGAGTCCCTGACGAAACGGGCCGTGCGCTCGTCTTCAATGCAGTCCGCGGCGGAACCGGCCAGCAGGATCCGTTCCGGCGCCAGCGGCACGGATACCACGTAGCCTTGCACGTAATCCACACCCATCTCGGCCAGCGCTTCAAGAGTTGCCACGTCCTCAGCCCATTCGGCGATGCATTTCATGCCCAGATTGCGGGTGAGATCAACGATCGCCTGCACGATCGCCTGATTGGCCGGATGCGCGAGCAGGTCCTTGACATAGGCGCCGTCGATCTTGACCGCATCGGCCGGCAGGCTTCTGAGGTAGGAGAATGACGTGTAGCCGGCGCCAAAATCGTCCAGCGCGAGTCTCGCGCCGTATTTCCGGATGCCCTCGATGAAATGCCGCGTATTGGCGAGGTCGTGCAGCGCCACGCTCTCTGTGATTTCAATGCAAAGTCGCTGCACGGTAGGACCATAGCGCGCCAGGATCGCAAACGCGTCTTCGATGAAATTCTCGTCGTTGAGCGAGCCGCCGCTCAGATTTACCGACACGTAGCTCGAGTTCTTGAGATGCGCGGCATGGGTGACGAGCCACTCCAGCGTGGTCGTCAGGACCCATTTGTCGATCGCCGCAATGCGGCCGTTGCGTTCCGCTGCAGTGATGACTTTCCAAGCGGGCAGGATGGAATTGTCCTTGTCGCGCATGCGCAACAGGACCTCGAAGTTGAGTGAGCCGTAGGGATCGCGCAAGGACATGATGGGTTGCATCAGCAGGAACAATCCCTCCGGCTCCGGCATGTCCAGGCGCTGGATCAGCCTCAATTCCTCCGCGCGCTCGGCAAACACCGACATGTCCTGCTGGTAAATCACCAGATTGCCCTCATGCCCTCCCTTCGCTTCGCGGCAGGCCCGGTCCGCCAGCGATACCGCGTCGTCTTCCTTGATTCCCCGGGCGATTTCGACCAGCCCGATCGAACACTTGACCTGAAATGCGCGCCCTCCGACCGCGAAAGGCTCGGCGGATATTCCTGAAATGATTTGCCGGCATCTTTCGGCGGCCGATTGTATCGGCCCCCGCCGAAAGATGATCACGAACTCGTCGCCGCCGACGCGCCCGAGTACTTGCCCGTCAGTCAATATCTTGTTGACGCGGTCGCAGACATGGCGCAAGACCATGTCTCCCGCCAAATGTCCGAACAGGTCGTTGATCAGCTTGAATCGATCCAGATCAAGATAGGCCAGCGCCATCGCGCTGCCGCTCGTCAGCGAAAAATTCTCCGCATAGAACGTCTTCTCGATGCCGCGCCGGTTGAAGATGCCGGTCAATGGATCGTGCTCGGCCAGGAAACGAAGTTTTTCGGTCGCCTCGACGCGCGTCGTGACGTCCTGCAATGAGCCTTCGATCCTCCCCTTGTTCCGCGTCGCCTTGACCAGGAAGCTGCGTTGACGCCCCTCGTGGCCGGTGATGCCTTTGAGTTCCATGTCGTCGGCGACTGAACTATCGGCAAGGATCTGCAGGCGCTCCCAGGCATCCGATTGGAAGTCGTCGCCCCAGTGGCCGGAGTCGCCTGCGTACCTCCCCAGCATGCCGGCATAGGCAGGATTGATCTGGACCAGTCGCCCCTGTCCATCGAGCGAAAACAGCCCGATCGGAATCGCTTCGTAGGTGTTGCGCAATTCGTCCTGGGCCTTTCTCCTCCCTTCTCTTTCCTGGCGCATCTGTTCGGCAATGGCCAGCGCGGCCAACAGGCTCGAGGCGAGGGCCGCTGTGACGCTATTGACGCTGCCGATCAAGCCGCGATAGCCGAGGGCAGCGGCCAGGACTTCGTTGAGACTGGCCAGGAGTGCGGTGGCGAGCGCCGCGCCATACCAGATCGCCACCTTGGAACGCGTCACGGCCAGGATGCGGATCAGCAGAAAGACGATCATTGCGCCCCCGCCTGCCGTCAATAGCCAGAGCACGGGCAGGAAACTTGCGTAGGGCAGGCTGATGGCCGACACCAGCAGGATCAGGCATGACCACTGGGCGACGCGCAACATCAGGGTCGATTTCAGCCGTTTCAGATCGTCGGAAAACAGTTCGCTGAACAGCGTGAAAGTCAGCACGTAATATGCGGATGTAGTCAGCTTGCGCAGCGCAATGATCCAGTCGGGAGGTATTGTGCGTTCCAGCCACTGCGTATCCCAACCGGCGGAAATGGCCGCCAGGCGCAGGTTGGCGATCAGCCATGCGGCGAACAGCACGTACAGCCATTCGCGGTTGATCAGCGCCGTGATCAATACGAAGAGCGAGAGCACGATCAGCCCGCCGTCGAGCAGGCCCGAGTTGCGATGAAACTTCAGGTCCGACAGATCGAACTGCGCTGCCGACCACAGCACGGCCGAGATGTGTGCCGGACCGGTGTGGCTGGCCCGACACAGCACGCGCGCCGATACCGGCAGCGCCCCGAGCTCCAGCACGAAGCCGGTCTTCGCCGCCTTCATCGCGCCTTCCGCCGCGGTGCGACTGGCAAAGCCCAGCGGCTGCAGGTCGGCCGCACTCCAGCACGCTGCTTCCAGCGCATGCCGGGAAGGGAGTTCGACGATCGCCGGTTGAGCCTGCGCCGGCACCACGAAGCTGAACCAGAACGGCGCTTCCGACAGGCGCGTGTTGAGTTCGGCAGCGGCGTGTTGATCGGGCAGCTGCGCCAGCGCCTGGCGCGGCGTCAGGGACGCGCCATCCTGTTGCAGCACGCTGAGTTCGAGGGGGCTGGCGCCGTCGAGCGGGTATTCATTCGGCAACAGGGCCAGCGCCAGCAGCGACGCCAAGCCAATGACGACGGGAACGCCATAGACCGACAGCCGGTACAGAAACGTATCGACTGACGCGCTAATGCCTGACTCAAATATTCGCTGCAAACGCTCTATAGCCAACTCAGTAGAACCCCGGCATCCCTGGCCGCGATTCTACTGCCCTTCTTCCGCACCTCAGTTCTTCCTGGCGCCAGCCATTGATGGGTAATGCCTGTCGGCAAACGCCGGGTTGCCTGCGTCGCCGAGATCGATATCCGGATGGCGGGTAAGCACAACGAAACCGTACAGAGGATGCTTCGCCTGGCGCCAGTTGAAGTCGGCACGCTCGATGTTGAATGCCAGCACCCGGTGCGGAATATTTCCGGCATGACGCATCGGGATGAAGCCGCCGTCGGGAAGCACATCCTGGAACAGCAGCGCCTCGTACTGCCGATCCAGTGGCGCGCGAGCGGCAATGACCATCCACTCGATGTCCTCCAGCACGCAATACTGGTAGTAGGCCTTGAACAGGGCTGTCTTGACCAGTCGCCCCATGCGGTTGCCGATTACGCCGAGGCGGGTGGCTTCCGCCTGGCTCTTGCCTTGCAGCCATGACGGCAAGTCGGCCGACTGTTCCAGCGCCAGCTTGCGGTAGCGGTTGGTCTGGATCCGCATCGTGCCCAGAGGTGAACCATCCAGCTTGGATTCCGCCAGCAGTACCGCAGAACCGGGTTCGCTGTCGTAGTCCTCGGCTTTCTCCAGCAATGCCGCGACCTCCGGGATATGACGCCCATAGGCCGAGTGGCGGATCAAGACCGCCTTGTCGAGATCCTGCTCGTTACGCACGATCCTGACGGTGAACGGCAATCTTTCCTCTGTCACGCTCGGTTGCGACAGCGGCTCCTTCGTTACGGACAGGGAACGGCCAAGAGGCGCCACCGCGATTTGATGCTCAGATTCCAAGCCAGCAATCAGCTCCATTGTTAAGTCTCCATTTTTGGTTAAAAAAATACCAACCCCACGATTTCCCGTGGTTGAAATGGGATGGCTGATTTCCAGCGATGCCGGATCCAGGCTCGTGCTCTTCGACGGCGCCGCAGATGGGAGTAGTCATCCCCGAATGCAGTATGGATCATCGGGGTCACGCCAGAAAGGGCAATGGGATGACCGAGCAAAGGCGGTATTGCTTCTTTGCAACGTTGCGCGGTGCCCCGCTGCGCAAAGAAAAAGCCGCCCCTTGAATGGGAGCGGCTTGCCGGTTGCAGCCGGAGAGTTGCTATTTCCTAGAGCGCAGCAGCGTTTTCGGCCAGGTATTTGGCGACGCCTGCGGTCGAGGCGCTCATGCCCTTCTTGCCCTTCTGCCAGCCGGCCGGGCAGACCTCGCCGTGTTCTTCGGTGAATTGCAGGGCGTCGATCATGCGCAGCATTTCGTCGATGTTGCGCCCCAGCGGCAGGTTGTTCACCACCTGGTGCTGCACCACGCCGGCCTTGTCGATCAGGAAGGAGCCGCGGAAGGCCACGCCGCCCGCCGCTTCGACGTCATAGGCCTGGCAGATGGCGTGATTGATGTCGGCCACCAGCGGGTAGCCGACCTGGCCGATGCCGCCGTTGTTCACCGGCGTATTCTTCCATGCCAGGTGCGTGAATTGCGAATCGATCGAGCAGCCGATGACTTCGACGCCGCGCTTCTTGAATTCGTCCAGGCGATGGTCGAAAGCAATCAGTTCCGAGGGGCAGACAAAGGTGAAATCGAGCGGATAAAAGAACAGCACAACGTGCTTGCCACTGTACGAGGACAGCTGGAGCTCCTTGATTTCATTGTTGCCGAAAACAGCATTCGCGATGAAGTCGGGGGCTTTTTTGCCAACGAGTACGGCCATGATGGAACTCCTTAGGTAGTGATTGTGGAAACCTCGTTTATGTTGTGGCTATTTGCCGCAATTCAAGCGGTCGGCCGCAATTCGAAGTCCGTGTATTCGCCGCTGGCGGTTTCAACCATGACCTTATCGACTGTGGCGCCGGCCGGGCCGATACGGCTCCATGCCAGCATCTCCTCGACTTGGCCTGCGCTGCCGGCGATCGTGGCCTCGACGCTGCCGTCGCGACGGTTGCGCACCCAGCCGTTCACGCCATGCAGGCGGGCCTGCGCCATCATCGCATAGCGGAAACCGACGCCTTGAACAAAGCCGGTGATGACCAACCGTCGAACTTCCATTACTTCACGCGCATGCCCGGCTGCGCGCCGCTGTCGGGCGAAAGCAGAAACAGACCGGGCGACTTGCCGTCGGTGTCCGACGCGGCCAGCACCATGCCCTCGCTCAGGCCGAACTTCATCTTGCGCGGCGCGAGGTTGGCCACCATAACCGTGAGCCGCCCGACCAGCTGTGCCGGATCGTAGGCTGACTTGATGCCGGCGAAGACATTGCGCGTGTCACCCTCGCCGAGATCCAGTGTGAGGCGGATCAGCTTGTCGGCGCCTTCGACGTGCTGCGCGTCGGCGATGCGGGCGATGCGCAGGTCGACCTTGCTGAAGTCGTCGATCGAGATAGCGGGTTCCACGGGGCTGGTCTGTGCCTGCACCTTGTCCTCCGTGGCCTGCTGGTGCTGGGCGTGACGTTGCGGCGAGTGCGGCTCAGGAGTTACGCGAAGCGGTATCCCCGGGGACGGCGCCGGCGCTACGGCGGTGGGCTCCAACGATTCGCGGTTGGCGGCGATCAGTGCGTCGATCTGCTTCGCGTCGATGCGCTGCATCAGATGTTCGTAGGGGTTGATCGGGTGGCTGATCGGCAGCAGATGGCCGGCATCCGCCCAATGCAACGGGGCGACGTTGAGGAACTCCTCGGCGCGTTGCGCCAGCTTGGGCAGCACCGGCTTGAGGTAGATGGTTAGCAGGCGGAAGGCATTGATCAGCAGCGTGCAGACCTCGTGCAGCTTGGCGTCCTGTCCCTCCTGCTTGGCCAGTACCCAGGGCTGGTTCCTGTCCACGTACTGATTGATCTGGTCGGCTAGCGCCATGACACGGCGCAGGGCGCGCGCCGTATCACGGCCCTCGTAATACCCGGCGATTTCATCGGCAGCCTCCATCAATCCCGGCAATTCCGCCTTGAATCGGGCGATGACGTGCTCCCGCTGCAACTTGCCGTCAAAACGCTTTGCAATGAATCCCGCCGCGCGGCTGGCGATGTTGATGTACTTGCCGATCAGGTCGGAATTCACGCGCTGGGTGAAGTCCTCGAGGTTGAGGTCGATGTCTTCCATGCTGCCGTTGAGCTTGGCGGCGAAGTAGTAGCGCAGCCATTCCGGATTGAGCCCCTGCGTCAGGTAGCTCTCGGCGGTGATGAAGGTGCCGCGCGACTTCGACATCTTGGCGCCGTCGACGGTCAGGAAGCCGTGGGCGAAGACCTTGGTCGGCGTCCGGTAGCCGGCATGCGCCAGTTCCGCCGGCCAGAACAGGGCATGGAAGTAGAGGATGTCCTTGCCGATGAAGTGATACAGCTCGGCCTTCGAATCCTTGCCCCAGAACTCGTCGAAATCGAGCCCCTTCCTGTCGCAGAAGTTCTTGAACGAACCCATGTAACCGATCGGCGCGTCGAGCCAGACGTAGAAGAATTTTCCCGGCGCGCCGGGAATCTCGAAGCCGAAGTAGGGCGCGTCGCGCGAGATGTCCCAGTCGGTGAGCTTATTCTCGCCGGGCGCGCCCAGCCATTCCTGCAGCTTGTTGGCGGCCTCCGGTTGCAGCCGCTCTTCCTGCTGCGTCCACTGCCGCAGGAAGTCCTGGCAGCGCGGGTCGGAGAGCTTGAAGAAATAGTGGTCGGACGACTTCAGTACCGGCTGCGCACCCGATACCGCCGAGTAGGGATTCTTCAGGTCGGTCGGCGCGTAGGCTGCGCCGCAGGATTCGCAGGCATCGCCGTACTGGTCCTTGGTCCCGCACTTCGGGCACTCGCCCTTGATGAAGCGGTCCGGCAGGAACATCTGCTTGACCGGATCGTAGTACTGCTCGATCGAGCGGATTTCGATCAGGCCGGCGGCCTTGAGCTTGGTGAAAATGTCTTCGGAGTAGTGGCGTGTTTCGTCCGAATGGGTGGTGTAGTAATTGTCGAAGGCGACATGGAAACCGGCGAAATCGCGGGAATGTTCGGCGTGCACGCGCTCGATCAACTGTTCCGGCGTGATGCCTTCCTTTTCCGCACGCAGCATGATCGGCGTGCCATGGGTGTCGTCGGCGCAGACGAACCAGCATTCATGGCCGCGCATCTTCTGGAAGCGGGTCCAGATATCGGTCTGGATGTATTCGACCAGATGGCCGAGGTGAATCGCGCCGTTGGCATAGGGCAGGGCGGCGGTAAGGAGAATCTTGCGGGTCATGACACGGTCTTTCCGGGTGCTGGCGGCGGCGGCCGCATCTCAAGGGGTGCATTGTACCGGCGCGGGGTGCCGTATCGCTAGCGCCGACTCCTGGGTCTTCTTCCTCAACGGAGATGCCGGGACTCGCCCCGGCGGGCGAGGTACTTTCTTGTTGCACGACAAGAAAGTACCCAAAGAAGCGTGCCCCGCCGCCCCAGCCCTTCGGGCTACCCTCGCTGCGGAAGGCCCGCCGGGCCGGTCGCTAAACTAGCCGGCCAAAAAACGGCCGTCGTCGGACAACGCGACCGGACGACCCCCGGCGAACCTTCCTCGCTCGGCGGGACAGAGGGGAATGAAAGCCGTCGCGCGTGTCAGGCCGTGGCAAGAATCAATTCAATTCAAAAGCTGACTTTTTATCGCGTGTGACCGCCAGCTAATCCGCCGCCACTATTTCTTCTCCAACTCGGGCTTCAAAGCAATGACCTTATCAACAACTTTGTCGATGTCACCGGCTAGCGAACGCATCGTGTCACCTTCCTGCTTCAACGCCTCCAGTGCTTCTTTAAGCGCCTTGGCACTTACCTTTTTTAATTCGAACTCCTCTCGGAAATCGGCTTCGTCGAACTGTTCGCAGATTTCCTCGTAGGCATCCCACTCGTCGAGTTGGGTCTTGTCTTCGATTTCCAGTTTCTTGCGGTGTACCGCGATGATCTGCGCGGCCTGTGCAAGGGTGAGTCCCTTGGAGACTGGCAACCCAAAGAACTTCAAACATTCCTTCTGCCAAGCGTCGGCAGGCTTGTTGTTCAGGAAGTCTTCGTATTGTGCTCTCTTGTCCTTCGGGCCGACGATCTGGAAGGTGACATCGACGAAGCCGTTGTCGGTGCGCCAAATGCGTTCCAAGCGCGGTTGAACGGCATCCACAAGGCCGCTGCCGACGATCTGTTCGGCGACTTCTTTGGGGACGTATCCGATAAAGCAGCGCGTGCCGCGTGACACGCCAATGATCTTGATGGCGTTCGCATCGTGCGTGTTGTCGGATTCGCGTTCCAGCGCAAGCGTCTGGTCGGAAGCTCCGGCGAAGCGGATGGCATCATCGCGCCTGTGTTCGACACCTGCGACGGCCAACCGTCCATTGAAGATTTGAAAGCCCTCGGGGATCGGTGGCAGGAACTTGGTGCCCTGCCCCGCTGATTTGCCACCAGAGCTTGATTTGCCGGAAGGCTTGGTGCCCGGACTCTTGCGCGTCAGTGCATAGAAGAGAAAGGCGATGATGCCGATAACGATGATCCAGTGCATTTGTTTGCTCCTGGAATTGAATTGATTGGACTATATCACCGTCATGAAAGGGCCCATGCGTAAGTGGAGCAATAAGGCCAGCGTCGCGTTCATTCTTGCCACGGCCTCACACGCGCGACGACTTTCATTCCCCCTCTGACCCGCCGAGCGAGGAAGGTACGCCGGGGGAAGTCCGGTCGCGTTGTCTGAGCGCAGCGAGTTTAGCGACCGGCCCGGCGGGCCTTCCGCAGCGAGGGCAGCCCGCAGGGCCGAGGCGGCGGGGGTGCGCTTCTTTGGGTACTTTCTTGTCGCATCACAAGAAAGTATCTCGCCCGCCGGGGCGAGTCCCGGCATCTCCGCGGAGAGGGAAACCCAGGAGTCGGCGCTGGTGATACGGCGCCGCATCTGCCGGTTTCGTATGCACCGAATCACCTATTGTGCATAGGGTCTTCCTTGCCGAGAATCGATCGCATGGGCGGTCATATGTCCTATGTGGCGGATTGGACCGTCAATAAAATGGGCTTCACCGATGGATATTGACGGCCTTGTCGGGGCCGCGAGGGGGATTGCTACATGGATGTGATCGATTGGTTTGTGCCGCCCGAAGGCCGTGATGATCCGCGCAAGAACACGCGTCACAGGGGCATCGCCAAGTCCCTGCTGACTATCTCGCTGGTCGTTTCGCTGATGCTGTTGGGCGTCGTCGTGGTGCGCGGGCATCTCCCGGCGGTGGAATATGCCCTGTTCGCGGCCGGCATTCTGACTCCGGTGCTCGGCGCGATCCTGATTCGTGCCACGGGAGACATTACCCTCGGCCTGGTGGTGGCCAACTTCGGCGGCGTTCTGATCATCGGGGTATGGGCCTTCCTGACCGGCGGCATCATCTCGATCGCACTGCCGGGATTTCTCGCCAACCTTGCCATGCAGAGCACCTTCGGCAATGCCGCCATCCTCCTGGTCACGGGCGTGGCGCTGGCGGCGGCGTTGGTGCTCCTCTATTTGTCGACGACGATGGGCTGGGTTCCCGTGAGTTTCATTGCCGCGTCGGACGCTCCCGGAGTGATGCTGACTTCGATGCTGGGATCCGCCGGGATGGTGGTCCTGGCGGGGGTTGTCGTGGCACGCGACCGGGCGCGGGTCAAGGCGCATCTGCGCCAGGCGCAGCACGCAGCAGAGCAATCGAGCCGGGCCAAGGCCGTGTTTCTGCAGTCGATGAGCCACGAGTTTCGCGCGCCGCTGGATGCGATCCTCGGCTTTGCCGAACGGCTTGGCGGCGACAAGGAGCATCCGCTGAGCGATGAACAGCAGAAAGGCGCCAGGAACATCCTCGCGGCGGGGCTGCATCTGGGGGATCTGCTGACCCAGGTGCTGGAGATGAGCCGCGCCGAGACGGGCGAACTGTCGCTGAACATCGAGCCCGTCGTTACGGAACAAGTCATCGCGCCCTGTCTGTCGATCATCGAGCTGGAAGCGCAAAAAAACAGCGTCGGGCTGGTCAATGACTGCGGCGTCGGCGCGGACCGGGCGGTGTGGGCGGACCGGGTTCTGGTCAAGGAGGTGCTGCTGAATCTGCTATCCAATGCCGTCAAGTTCAATCGTGCCGGCGGCACCGTGAGGATCTGGTGCCAGCCAGCCGGCACGGCCTATCTGCGCATCCTCGTCGCCGATACCGGGGTCGGGGTCGCGAGAGAAAAACAGCATGAACTGTTCGATCCATTTTCGCGTCTGGGTCTGGAAGAGGGGGCGATCCAGGGCGTCGGCCTCGGACTCGTGATGTCGAAGCGGCTGATCGAGAGAATGAGAGGCCGAATCGGCTTCGAGTCCGTCGATGGCATTGGCAGCACCTTCTGGGTCGAACTGCCGCTGGCCGAAGCGAGCGCATCGCCCGGCTGATCCCGATCGCCGTCGGCGAAGATGGAAAATCAGCCGAACCTGATGATGCCCCTGCGGAGTGGGCTAAGCCCGCAAACGACGCGGGCAAAGCCACTCCGGATAATATATAATCCCGACTAATTCACTCGGGTATGACGTGACGGTTCCGGGTGATAATCCGCCGCTCGCGATTTCCTCCCCACTCTTCGTCATCATCAAAGGCCTTTCATGTCCATCAACGAACAAACCATTCAGGCTGCGCTCAAGACTGTGGTCGATGCCAACACCGGCAAGGATCTGGTCAGCAGCCGCAGCGCCAAGAACATCCGCGTCACTGGCGGCGATGTGTCGCTCGACGTCGAACTCGGCTACCCGGCGAAGAGCCAGATCGAAGGCTTGCGCGCGGCAGTGATTGCGCAGTTGAAGACCGTCCCCGGCATCGGCAATATCAGCGCCAACGTCTATTCGAAGGTGGTCACGCACGCCGTGCAGAAGGGCGTCAAGCTGGTTCCGGGCGTCAAGAACATCATTGCGGTGGCCAGCGGCAAGGGCGGCGTCGGCAAATCGACCACGGCGGTCAATCTGGCGCTGGCACTGGCCGCTGAAGGCGCCACGGTGGGCCTGCTCGATGCCGACATTTATGGCCCCTCGCTGCCGCAGATGCTGGGCATCGCCAGCGGCCGTCCCGAGTCGGCCGATGGCAAGGGCCTCGAGCCGATGGATGCGCACGGCATCCAGGCCATGTCGATCGGCTTCCTGATCGATCCCGAGCAGCCCATGGTCTGGCGCGGCCCGATGGTGACGCAGGCGCTGACCCAACTGCTGACCGAGACGCGCTGGCGCGATGTGGATTACCTCGTCATCGACATGCCGCCCGGCACCGGCGACATCCAGCTGACGCTGGCGCAACAGGTGCCGGTGACCGGCGCCATCATCGTCACCACGCCGCAGGACATCGCCCTGCTGGATGCGAGGAAGGGCCTCAAGATGTTCGAGAAGGTCGGCATCCCGATCCTCGGCATCGTCGAGAACATGAGCATTCACATCTGCTCCAAGTGCGGCCACGCCGAACCCATTTTCGGTTCCGGCGGCGGCGACCGGATGGCCAGGGACTACGACGTGGAAATGCTCGGCGCCCTGCCGCTCGACATGGCGATCCGCATGCAGATGGACGATGGCAAGCCGACCGTCGAGGCCGATCCGGAAGGACCGGCGACACAGATCTACAAGACCATCGCGCGGCGCATCGCGGTGAAGATCGCCGAGCGGGCCAAGGACCACACCAGCAAGTTCCCCAGCATCAAGGTGGTAAACACTTAGCCTTGCGGTCTTACCGGCAGGCATGTGGCGACCGCATCCAGCAGTCGCTGCATGTCGGCCTCGCCGAGGCTGCTGCTGAGGGTCAGGCGTAGCCGGCTGGTGCCGTCCGGTACCGTCGGCGGGCGGATGGCGATGGCGAGAACTCCTGCGTCTTCGAGTCGCCCGGCGGCAGCCAGCGCGTCCTCTTCGCAGCCGATCACGGCGGGAATGATCTGCGTGCTGGAACCCAGCGTGTCGTAGTTGTGCCGCGCCAGCGCGTCGCGCAGGCGCTGCGCATTCTGCGCCAGCCGCATCCGCTCCTGGTCCATGCCCGGCACCAGATCGAGCGCCGCGTCGACGGCGCCGAGCACCGCAGGCGGCAGCGCGGTGGTGTAGATGAAGCCGGGGCAGCAATTCACCAGATAGTCGATCAGCGTCCGCGAGCCTGCGATGTAGGCGCCGAAAGCGCCGAAGGCCTTGCCCAGCGTGCCCATCACGACATCCACACCGCCGCTGCATTCAGCCGCAAGTCCCCGTCCCTGTGGCCCCAATACGCCGGTGGCATGGGCTTCGTCGACATACAGCGTGGCGCCGTGGCGCTCGGCCAGTTTCACCAGCGCCGGCAGATCGGCGCGGTCGCCATCCATGCTGAACACCGACTCGGTGAGGATCAGTTTGCGGCCCGCATGCTGTTGAAGCAGATGATCGAGGTGATCGAGATCCTTGTGGCGGAAGACCTCTGTCTTCGCTCGGGCGACCCGGCAGCCATGCACCATGCTGGCGTGATTGAGCGCGTCGCTGAAAATCGCCGCATCACCGGCGCCGTCCCCGGGGATACCGCTGCGCATAACTCTCTTCAGCGCCGGGATCACCGTGGCATTGGCCTGGAAGCCGCTGGAGAACAGCAAGGCGGCTTCACAGCGCTTGAAGGTGGCGAGCTTTTCTTCGACCGCCAGGGTGATTTCGCGCGTACCGGTGACGAGGCGCGAGGCAGGCGCTCCGGCGCCGTGGCGCTGCGCCCATTCCGCAGCGCGCGCCTTCACCAGCGGATGCTGGCTCAGGCCCAGATAGTCGTTCGACGAGGCGTCGATCAGGGCGCGGCCATCGGCATCGCGCAAAGCCCCAGCGTGCCAGTGCCACGGCCGCAGGCGGCGCAGGCGCTGGGCAGCGCTCAATGCGGCGAGATGCGCCTTCAGTATTGTGTCCAGGTCGGCATCCCTTTCAGGGCTTCTGCGCGTTCCGTCAGCACCTGGCTTACGGCAGCGGTGAGTGTCGCCAGTTCCCCGGCGCTGATGATGAAGGGCGGCATCAGATACACCACGCTGCCAAAGGGCCGCACCCAGACGCCGAGTTCGGCGAAGCGTTGGCGCAGGCGCTTGAGATCGATGGCGCCGGCCAGTTCCACGGCGCCGATTGCGCCCTTGACGCGAACTTCAGCGACGCCGGCAAGCTCGCGGCAGGGGGCGAGTTGTTCGCGCAACTGCGCTTCGATCGCCGCCACCTGTTCCAGCCGCGGCGAATTGTGACCGGGATCGAACAGGTCGAGCGAGGCGTTCGCCGCGGCGCAGGCCAGCGGGTTGGCCATGTAGGTCGGGCCATGCATCAGCGCAGCAGACGGGTCGTCGGACAGGAAGGCCTCGAACACGTGCCGGCGCGCCACGGTGGCCGCCAGCGGCAGCGTGCCGCCGGTCAGCGCCTTCGACAGGCAGATGACGTCGGGCACCACGTTGGCTTCCTCGCAGGCGAACATCCGCCCGCTGCGGCCGAAGCCGGTCATGATTTCGTCGGCGATCAGCAGCACCCGGTGCCGGGCGCAAGCCTCGGCGACGAAGGCCAGTGTCTGCGCGTCGTGCATCTTCATACCGCCGGCGCCCTGCACCAGCGGCTCGATGATGACGGCAGCGAGTCGTTTGCCGTGGGTTTCCAGCAGCAGGTCGAAGGCGCAGCGCAGTCTCTCGTCGGTCGGCAACTCGGCCATCAACTGGTCCGGCATGGTTCCGGCGAACAGCGTGTGCATGCCTTCCTCGGGGTCGCACAAGGCCATGGTGGCGAAGGTGTCGCCGTGATAGGCGTGGCGGAAATAGACGATGCGCTGCTTCTCCACTTGTCCCTTGTTGCGCCAATACTGGATCGCCATCTTGAGCGCCACTTCGACCGCCACCGAGCCGGATTCGGTAAAGAAGACGCGTTCCAGGTCGCCGGGCAGCAGCGCCGCCAGCCGGTGTGCCAGACGCAGCGCCGGCTCGTGCACCAGGCCGGCAAACATCACGTGCGGCAGGGTGGCGAGCTGCTGCTCGACGGCGGCGCGGATGTGCGGATGGTTGTAGCCGTGGCAGGCGGTCCACCACGAGGAAATGCCGTCGATCAGTTCACGGCCATCGGCCAGGCGGATGCGTGCGCCGTGCGTCGCCATCACCGCCAGCGGCGCTGCGGCGGTGGCCATCTGGGTGTAGGGCAGCCAGATATGGGGCAGGCCTTTGGTGAGCCAGTCGGACATGTCGAACGGGGACGGGTACGCCGGCTAGAATGACGCGGCGGAGGAAGAATGGGCGCAAATTTTATCACCGGCACGGGTACCGACATCGGCAAGACCTGGCTGGCCTGCGCGCTGCTGCGGCACTGGCGTGGCGAGGGCCGGCGGCCGGCGGCGATCAAGCCGGTGCTGTCCGGCTTCGATCCGCTCCTGCCGCAGGCGAGCGACGCCGGGGCATTGCTGGCGGCGCTGGGACGCGAGGTCAGCATCGCGGAACTCGATGCCATCGCGCCCTGGCGTCTCGCCGCGCCGCTGTCGCCGGACATGGCGGCGGCACGGGAAGGACGCCGGATCGATTTCGCTGAACTCGTCGATTTCTCGCGCAGGGCCATCGCCGCGCCGGACCGCCCGCTGCTGATTGAAGGCGTCGGCGGCGTCATGGCTCCGCTCGACGAGCGGCACACGGTGCGCGACTGGATCGCCGCCAGTGGCCTCCCCTGCGTGCTGGTGGCCGGCAGCTATCTGGGCAGCCTGAGCCACACGCTGACGGCACTGGAGGCTCTGGCAAGAGTCGGCGCTGGTGTGACGGCGATTGTCGTCAATGAAACGCCGGATTCGGCGGTTGCACTGAATGCCACGCTGGAAACCCTGTCGCGCTTTGTTGCCGGCATCCCGCTGGCGGCCATCGCCCGGGACAGCGCCCCGGCCGATGTCGCCCGACTGGCCGAACTGCTGTGCTAAATCTGCGCAGGCCGTATACTGCGCCCCCTTGAGCTCCTCTTTACGGATGTACCATGACCATCAAGTGTGACAAATGGATCCGCCGCATGGCGGCCGAGCATGGAATGATCGAACCCTTCGAGCCCGACATGGTGCGCGAGATCGATGGCCGCAAGATCGTCTCCTACGGCACTTCGAGCTACGGCTACGATATCCGCTGCTCGCGCGAGTTCCGGGTGTTCACCAACGTCTACTCGACGATCGTCGATCCGAAGAATTTCGATCCGAATTCCTTCGTCGAGATGGACGGCGACCATTGCGTCATTCCGCCCAACTCGTTCGCCCTCGCGCGCACCCTGGAGTATTTCCGCATTCCACGCAATGTCCTCACCGTCTGCCTCGGCAAGAGCACCTACGCCCGCTGCGGCATCATCGTCAATGTGACGCCGTTCGAGCCGGAATGGGAGGGCTACGTGACGCTGGAATTCTCCAACACGACGCCGCTGCCGGCCAAGATTTACGCCGGCGAAGGTTGTGCCCAGGTACTGTTCTTCGAAGCCGACGAAGTCTGCGAGACCTCCTACAAGGATCGCGGCGGCAAGTACCAGGGGCAGGTCGGCGTGACCCTGCCGAAGATCTAGAGCGAAGGATACCGCCGTGCGCTTCCACTTTCCGATCATCATCATCGACGAGGACTTCCGTTCCGAAAACGCTTCAGGCCTCGGCATCCGTGCATTGGCGGACGCCATCGAAGAAGAAGGCATGGATGTGCTGGGCGTTACCAGCTACGGCGACCTGAGCTCGTTTGCCCAGCAGCAAAGCCGGGCCTCGGCGTTCATCCTCTCGGTCGACGACGAGGAACTGGCCAACCGCGAAAAGGAAACCATCGCCGAACTGCGCGCCTTCGTCGAGGAAATCCGCTACAAGAACGCCGAGATCCCGATCTTCCTGCACGGCGAAACTCGCACCAGCCGCCACATCCCGAACGACATCCTGCGCGAGCTGCACGGCTTCATCCACATGTTCGAGGACACGCCGGAATTCATCGCCCGCCATGTGGTGCGCGAGGCCAAGACCTATCTGGATTCGCTGCCGCCGCCCTTCTTCCGCGCCCTGGTGCATTACGCGGCGGACGGCTCCTACTCGTGGCACTGCCCCGGCCACTCGGGCGGCGTCGCTTTCCTCAAGAGCCCGGTGGGCCAGATGTTCCACCAGTTCTTCGGCGAAAACATGCTGCGCGCCGACGTCTGCAACGCGGTCGAGGAACTCGGCCAGCTGCTCGACCACACTGGCCCCGTGGCGGCTTCCGAGCGCAACGCCGCGCGAATTTTCAATTGCGATCACCTGTTCTTCGTCACCAACGGCACCTCGACCTCGAACAAGATCGTCTGGCATTCCACGGTGGCGCCGGGGGACATCGTGGTGGTGGATCGCAACTGCCACAAGTCGATCCTGCACGCCATCATGATGACCGGCGCGATCCCGGTGTTCCTGATGCCGACGCGCAACAACTACGGCATCATCGGGCCGATCCCGAAAGAGGAGTTCCGCTGGAAGAACATCCAGAAGAAGATCGCCGCGCATCCCTTCGCCACCGACAAGAACGCCAAGCCGCGCGTGCTGACCATCACCCAGAGCACCTACGACGGCATCCTCTACAACGTCGAAGAGATCAAGGAAATGCTCGACGGCAAGATCGACACCCTGCACTTCGACGAAGCCTGGCTGCCGCATGCCGCCTTCCACGATTTCTACGGCGACTATCACGCCATCGGCGCCGACCGCCCGCGTTGCAAGGAGTCGATGGTGTTCTCGACGCAGTCGACGCACAAGCTGTTGGCCGGCCTCTCGCAGGCCTCGCAGATCCTGGTGCAGGACGCCGAGAACAACAAGCTCGACCGCGACGTCTTCAACGAGGCCTATCTGATGCACACCTCGACCTCGCCGCAATACTCGATCATCGCCTCCTGCGATGTCGCTGCGGCGATGATGGAGGAGCCGGGCGGCAGGGCGCTGGTCGAGGAGTCCATCGCCGAGGCGCTGGATTTCCGCCGCGCCATGCGCAAGGTGGACAAGGAATGGGGCGCCGACTGGTGGTTCAAGGTCTGGGGTCCGGACGACCTATCCGAGGAAGGCATCGAGGAGCGCGACGCCTGGATGCTCAAGCCCGGCGCGCGCTGGCATGGCTTCGGCAAGCTGGCCAAGGGCTTCAACCTGCTCGATCCGATCAAGGCCACCGTGATTACCCCCGGACTCGACGTCGATGGGGCCTTTTCCGATGACAATGGCATTCCGGCGGCGATCGTCACCAAGTACCTCGCCGAACACGGTGTGATCGTCGAGAAGTGCGGCCTCTATTCCTTCTTCATCATGTTCACCATCGGCATCACCAAGGGCCGCTGGAACACCCTGGTCACCGCCCTGCAGCAGTTCAAGGACGACTACGACCGGAACCATCCGCTATGGAAGGTGCTGCCCGAGTTCGTGGTCAAGCATCCGCGCTACGAGCGGGTCGGCCTCAAGGACTTGTGCACCCAGATCCACGAGGTGTACAAGGCCAGGGACGTCGCCCGCCTGACGACCAAGATGTATCTGTCCAGCATGGTGCCGGCCATGCGTCCGGGCGACGCGTTTGCCAAGATGGCGCACCGGGAAATCGACCGCGTATCCATCGACAAGCTGGAAAACCGCGTTACCGCGGTGCTGTTGACGCCCTATCCGCCGGGTATTCCGCTGCTGATTCCCGGCGAGCGCTTCAATGCCACGATCGTCCGCTACCTGAAGTTCGCCCGCGAGTTCAACGAGAAGTTCCCCGGTTTCGAGACCGACATTCACGGCTTGGTGAAGGACGCCAGCAATGGCGCCGTGCGCTACTACGTGGATTGCGTGGCGAACTGAAACACGCCGTCGAACTGTCACGGGACGTCGGATGGCGATGAGCCGCACTAGCCCGAGCCATCTGCCTCACTTGCAAGGGAAACGACAGAATTCCAGCCCTGAAGCCCGTATTGACAGAAGTAGCTTGATCAGAAACAATGACTTCGGGTCCCTTTCAAGAATGACAAATATGAAACTCAAGCACCATCTTTGCCTGATTGCGGCGCTTGCGCTTCCGGTTTGCGCCCTCGCCACCCCGGTCGAAGACGTCAAGGCATTGGTCGAAGCCGGCAAGCTGGCCGATGCTTACGCTGCCGGCAGACAGTCACGGGATTCGTTCGGTGATTCGGCGTTCGACTTCTATTTCGGCATTGCGGCGGTCGAGAGCGGTCATGCCGGCGAGGGTGTGCTGGCTCTCGAGCGCTATCTGCTGCAGTTTCCGGACAACACCTCGGCTCGGCTTCAACTTGCCCGGGGCTACTTCATTCTCGGCGAGGATGCCCGTGCCAGGGACGAGTTCGAGGCGCTGCGCAAGCTCTCGCCACCTGCCGATGTCGCGGCGACCATCGACCGGTTTCTGGACGTGATCCGGTTGCGGGAATCCCGCTATTCGGTGACGCAGTCGATGTATGTCGAGGTCGGAATCGGTGCTGATTCGAACGTCAATGGTGGCGTCGCAAGCCCCAATATCGTGTTGCCAAATCTGGGTCCGGTTCTGATCGCGCAAGGCGGTACCAAGCAGCGCGATAATTTCACAAGCCTCGGAGCAGGCGGCTACATCTCCTACCCGGTCGCCCCGGGCATAGCTTTGTTCGGCAGCGGGCAGCTTGACTTCAAGTACAACGACAAGTCCGAAAACCATCTCTACAATTCAGAAAACTACAATCTGAGCGGTGGTGCGTCGTGGCTCAACGAAAAGCACCTGCTTCGCCTGGGAGCGAGCGAAAGCCAGCTCCATATGGGGAACAACAGTTACCTGGCGACCCACGCCGGCCAAGGCGAATGGCAGTACCAGATCGATGAGCAACAGGCGTTTACACTCGGTGCGCAAGCGGGGCGTCTCACTTACGCGAACCCCAACCAGCCGCGAAATGCGGATTTCGTCGGCCTGGCCGCCGGCTACCGAAGGCTGTTCGCCCATCCGCTGCAACCTGTTCTGAATGTTTCGCTCAATGCCGGCGAGCAATATACCCTCGACAACCGTAACGACCTGGTACCGAGAACATCAGGCGGCCGCATCGGTGTCAGCTTTACGCCTGCAGCAGAATGGGGGGTGTCGTTCGGTTACACGCTGCTCAACTCGGATTACAAGGAGGTCGATGCGCTGCTCGGCGTGAAGCGCTCCGACCGTTATGAGGCGATCGATATCGCAGCGTCCTACCTTTATTCGCGTAACCTGTCCTTCCGCGGTGAGATCACTACTGCACGCAACCATTCGAACATCGAGCTCTACACTTTCCCGCGCGATCTCTTTGCTCTCAAGGTGCGATATGAATTCAAGTAAGTCGAGGATCTTCACTGCGCACACGGCATCGCTGCTGTCCATTTTCGCGGCATTGCTCTGCTCATCAACGTTGCACGCGCAGGAGGTCGCCGGCAGGGTGCTGATCGCGATCGGCGACGTGAAGATCGAACGTGGTTCACAGACCATCACTGCCCAGCGCGGCAGTGAAGTGCGTTCCGGCGACACGCTGCAACTGGGAGCACAGTCCAACGCCCAGGTCCTATTCACCGACGACTCGATGGTCGCGCTGCGGCCCGAGACGACATTCAAGGTCAGCGAATACTCGTTCAAGAACGCCGAACCGGGCGGCTTCCAGCGCGCCTTCTTCAACCTTGCCAAGGGCGGCATGCGGACGGTGACGGGTCTGATCGGCAAACTCACTCACGACAACGATTACAAGGTCACGACGCCGACATCGACGATCGGCATTCGAGGCACCAACTACACGCTGGTGCACTGTGATGGCAACTGCCGGAATGCCGACGGCAGTGTCGCATCCAACGGGACGTATGGCGCGGTAACCGACGGCCGCATAGCGGTCACCAACCAGACCGGCGAGCGCCTGTTTGGCGCCAACCAGTATTTCCAGGTACCCAGCGCTGCTGCCGCGCCACAGCGAATCATCGCACCGCCGGGCTTCCTGCGCGACGTACTGGAAGGGCGGGCACGTGCAAGCGGCGGGCAGCAGACTGCCTCCTCGTCCCAGTCCGGGGGCGGCTCGGAGTCCTCAACAACGGTCGCACAGACGGGCCAGGGCGCCACCAATGGTGACAGTCGCGTAACCTCGAGCGCTGGCGGCGGCACGCTACCGACTGTGGTAACGGTTGTTCCGTTCCAGACGACCAATCAAGTTGCCGTATCAGGACCCACGACGCTGGTCCAGCCGACCACGAGTTCGCCGATCCTGTTCTTTCGCCTGACCGGTGGCACCGTACCGGTCAGCGCCTGTACAAACGGACCTTGTGGAAACGCCACGATCAACGAAGTCGTCCTCGGGGTCAGCCTGGTGCTGCAGCGCGCTTATGTGAACGTGGCGTTCCAGGATAACTCGGGAGGGTTCTTCAACGTCGGTACCCCGTCCAACTCGGATGGCATTCCGGTCACTATTTCGGGTGGCACCATAACGTTCAGCGGGAGCGCCAACCGCGCCGACTACCCGACGCAGCAAGGAGCGTTCCGCTGTTCGACCTGCGGCCCCGGCAACACGGTAGGCTTTCTTGATACGCTAAGCGTGTCGGGAACGATTAGCGGATCGCAGGCAAGCTTGACCTTCTCCGGTTCAAATGCCGCCACGGGCGGTGGCACCTTTACCGTCGCCGTACCGCAGCAGACACCGCCCAATCAGTTGGCCGCTGCCGCAATAATCCCGAACTATCCTGGCGGCGGCAACGGGTCGGTGATTTCAACCTCGGCATTCTGGGACGTGCAAGTGGACGCGGCCGGCTCGCTGACGCGGATCGGGCCGCCGGCGGGGAATCGCCGGGCGAGTCTGGGCACTGCAGGCAATGTCGTGGTGGGGTCCGACAGCGGGCCGGGCAACCTGCGCTGGGGCTACTGGAACGGCAGCGGAGCACAGGTGGTCGACTATAACTACGCCTCGTATACGAGCAGTAGCGGCTTCAATCTTCCCTGGATAGTCGGTCAGGCCACCCAGACACTTCCGGCAACGCTGGGTACGGTAAGCTATTCGCCGATCGGATCGGTCGTGAATGCCAATATCAATGGGAGTCTGAACAGCGCGATGCTCACGGCGGATTTCGTCAATCGCAACATGACTGTTGGCATCACGGCCAGCAATACGAATGGCAGTGTCTATTCAATGAGTGGCAGTTCTGGTTTCAGCGCAGTCTCGGGACGCTTCAGCGCCGCCTTCGCCAGCGGCAGTTGCACTGGAACTTGCGCGAACCCCCTCGGCAACACATTGGGCGGTTCTTTCGGAGGCATGTTTGCCGGCCCGAATGCCGAGGCAGCAGGCGTTGCGTTCACCTACGGTTACGGCACTTCGGGCGGCGTGACCGGGGCAATCGCATTCAAGCGCTGAGTGGCAGATTGCCGCCGTTAGACCTGGGCGCGGTGACAGGCTGATCGGGAGGCGGCAACGGTTTGCGGCAGGTCCGACGGCCGCGAATTGCCTTGCGCCTGTTGCAGCCGATGGCCAGCTTGGCCACGGTAGATCTGCG
>JANXRC010000109.1 GCA_025353195.1 Rhodocyclaceae bacterium | reverse complement strand
TATCGACGCTGCCGACGATCTTTTCCAGCACCAGGCTCTGCGCTTCCGGATTTGCCGTCACGGGTGAGTCGAGGTGCGCCTTGACCGTTGTCTCGCCCGCTTTGGCATCGAGATCGAACGCCAGTTTGCCGATCTTCACGGCCTTGGCGTTGCCTTCGACGGCGGACAGCACCAGTCTGGCCGCTACGGTGCGGCCGCTGCCGGCCAGCGTTGCGGCCAGGCTCAGCGACTCACCGCCTGTCTTCTCCGGCGAAATGGTGACTCTGGGCGTTTCGAGTTTCAGTTCGAAGGCGTCGCTTCCGCTGGTGCCCTTAGCGGCCATCGACAGGGTGTCTGCCGTCAGGGTCTGCTTGCCGCTATCGGCCTGTACCCGCCCAGTGGCGAGATCGAGATTGGACAGCGCCGTGGTGCTGCCGCTGTGTTCGTCGCGCCAGGTGAGTTGCGCATTGGCTACCTTGATGCCGGCGATGTCGATCTGCAGCGGTGCACCCGCCGTACCGCCAGCGCCGACTGTCGGAGCAGGTTTGGCGCCACCCGGCTTCTCGCTGCTGCCGAGCAGGTCGGCGATGTTCAGCGTGCCATCCTTGCGTTTCACCAGCGTCGCCTTGAGACCCGCGACTTCCACCCGCTGCACCTTCACCTGCTTCGATAGCAGCGGCATCACCCCCACCGCCACGCGCGCCGAATCGAGCGCGAGAAATTCTTCCCTGCCGCCCACTTCCGAAAGTGTCAGGCGACCGACCTTGATGCTGACGTCCGGCCATACCGAGAGTTCGAGCTTGCCGGCGATATCCAGCTTGCGCTGCTTCTGCTCGAGCACGACGCGGCTCAGTTCGCCCTTGATCTTCTCGCCGTCGAACAGCGCGTACAGCACGCCGACGCCCGCCGCGAGCAGGGCCAGCACCAGGCCGAGGGCGATGCCGACGATGCGCATTGCTTTCATGGGTTTCTCCCGTTATGGCGCAAAGCGCCGGATTGCCGACATTATCGGCCAGGCAGGTGCGCCGCAGGGGGTGTAAATTGCGGACTTGCGACCAACAGCAGCGGGCTCTGCACCATGAAATTCAAGGACTATTACGAGACTCTGGGCGTTCCGCGCAATGCCACGCAGGACGACGTCAAGCGGGCCTACCGCAAGCTGGCGCGCAAGTACCATCCGGATGTAAGCAAGGATCCCGATGCCGAGGCGCGCTTCAAGGAAATCGGCGAAGCCTATGCGGTGCTGAAGGATCCGGAGAAACGCGCAGCCTACGACCAGATGGGCAGCCAGTGGAAGACCGGGCAGGACTTCCAGCCGCCGCCGGGATGGGACGCCGGCTTCGAATTCAGCGGTGCCGACTTTGGCGCCGGACTGGGTGGCGATCACAGCGACTTCTTCGAAGCGCTGTTCGGCCGCCATGCCGCTGCCGGGCAGCGCGCACACCGGCAGGCACAAGGTCAGGATCACCACGCCAAGGTACTGATCGATCTGGCTGACGCCTATCGTGGCGCCCAGCGCAGCATTTCGCTGCGCATGCCGGGCATGGACTCGCAGGGTCGCGTCACCATGCAGGAGCGCAAGCTCGACGTCAGCATTCCCAAGGGCATCCGCGCCGGTCAGCACCTGCGTCTGGCCGGTCAGGGCGGTCCGGGGCTGGGCGATGCAGCGGCGGGCGACCTGTACCTGGAAATTGCCTTCAACCCCGATCCGCAGTTTCGCGCCGACGGCCGCGACGTCTATCTGAATCTGCCGCTGGCGCCTTGGGAAGCGGCGCTGGGCGCCTCGGTTGCCGCCCCGACACCGGCGGGGCCGGTGCAACTGACGATTCCTCCCAACTCGGTGGCCGGCCGCCAGTTGCGCCTGAAAGGCCGCGGCATTCCGGGGTCGCCGCCGGGCGATCTGTACGTGGTGCTGGCGATTGCGTTGCCGCCGGCCGACAGCGAGCGCGCGCAGGAGGCATACCGGACCATGGCCAAGGCTTTTGATTTCAACCCGCGAACACACCTGGAAGGATGACCCGTGATTAACCAGATTGCCATGACATTTATTCAGGGGCCGGTGGTCGAAGAACAAGTTCAGCTGACCCTGACGGAACTGTGTCAGGCCTGCAGCGCGGAAGAGGAATATGTGCTGGCCTGGGTTTTTGAAGGCGTACTGGAACCGGTCGGCGAATCGCCGCAGGACTGGCGCTTCAGCGGTGATTCGCTGCGCCGCGCGCGGCTGGCGCGGCGGCTGACGCGCGATCTGGAAATAAATCCGCCAGGCGTGGCGCTGGCGCTCGATCTGCTGGACGAAATCGCCGCACTGCGGGCGCGCGTGCAACGGCTCGGAGCCCGCTAGGCAAAACTCTGCCCCATGCACATTCACGGCCTCAGCAGCGAGCAGGCCCTCGCCAGCCTGAAGACGACGGCGGCCGGCCTCGACGCAGCCGAGGCCGCGCGACGGCTGGCGGAGTTCGGCCCGAACCATGTCGAGGAAGTCGCCCGCGAGCATCTGTTGCTCACCTTCGCCCGCGAGTTCACCCATTTTTTTGCCATCATCCTGTGGATCGGGGCCGTGCTGGCGTTCCTTGCCGAAAACTTCCAGCCGGGACAGGGCATGGGCCGCCTCGGTGTGGCCATCGTCGGCGTCATCATCGTCAATGGCATCTTTTCTTTCTGGCAGGAATACAAGGCCGAGCAGGCCGTCGCCGCGCTGCGCCAGTTGCTGCCGCAAAAGGTTCAGGCGTTGCGCGGCGGCGCGATCGTCGAGCTGCTGGCCACCGATCTGGTGCCCGGCGATATCGTGCTGCTCGAGGAAGGCAATTTCATCCCGGCCGATTGCCGTCTGATCGAGGCCTTCGCCCTGCGTGTGAACACCGCGACGGTGACTGGCGAATCCCTGCCCAAGGCGCGCACCATCGAGCCCAGTGTCGAAGACTCGCCGCTCTACGCCAAGAACGTGGTGCTGGCCGGAACTTCGGTGGTATCGGGCCAGGCGCGGGCGGTGGTGTACGCCACCGGCATGCATACCGAGTTCGGCCGCATCGCCCATCTGACGCAAACCGCCGGCGCCGCCTCGTCACCGTTGCAGCGTGAAATTGCGCGCCTGTCGCGCATCGTTGCGGCGCTGGCCACGGGCATGGGCGTGGTGCTGTTCTTCGTCGGCCAGGCGATGGGCTTGCCGACCTGGGAGAACCTGCTGTTCGCCATCGGCATCATCGTCGCCAACGTCCCGGAAGGCCTGCTGCCGACGGTGACATTGTCGCTGGCGATGGCGACGCAGCGCATGGCCAAACG
>JANXRC010000099.1 GCA_025353195.1 Rhodocyclaceae bacterium | reverse complement strand
CCAGGGGGCGTCGACCATCACCATGCAGGTGGCTCGCAACTTCTTCCTCTCAAGCGAAAAAACCCTGACGCGAAAACTCTACGAGATGCTACTGGCTTTCAAGATAGAGAACAATCTGGGGAAAGACCAGATTCTGGAGATCTACGTCAATCAGATTTACCTCGGGCAGCATGCCTATGGCTTCTCCGCAGCAGCACAGATCTATTACGGCAAGGCGCTGAAGGATGTCAGCGTAGCCGAGGCGGCCATGCTCGCCGGCCTGCCCAAGGCGCCCTCGGCCTACAACCCGGTGGCCAATCCAAAGCGCGCACAGTTGCGCCAGCGCTACGTCCTGCGCCGGATGCTCGAGCTCAACTTCATCAACGAAGCGCAAATGAAATCCGCGCAGGCGGAAGCCCTGTACGTCAAGCACGACAGCAACGACTTCGGTGTGCGCGCCCAATATGTCGCCGAAATGGCTCGCCAGATAGCTGCCGAGCGTTTCCCCGAAGATGTCTACAGCCGCGGCCTGCGCGTCATCACCACCATCGACCGCAGCGCGCAACAGGCCGCCTACCACGCAGTGCGCCGCGGCGTCATCGATTACGACCGTCGCCACGGCTATCGCGGCGCCGAAGCCTATGTGGACGTGGAAGACATTACCTCGGATCAGGACGAGGAACTCGAAGACCGGCTGGCCGAGTATGACGACAGCGACGATCTGCTGCCAGCCATCGTTCTCGAGGCCACACCAAAACTGGTGCGCGCCTATCTGCGCGGCGGCGAGGTGCTCAACATCAGCGACGACGGACTGAAGTTTGCCGTGCGCATGCTGGACGATAAGGCAGCCCCGAACAAACGGGTGCGGCGAGGCGCGGTAATCCGCGTGCAGAAATCCGACAAGGGCTGGCAGATCGTCCAGTTGCCCGATGTCGAAGCGGCGTTCGTCGCCGCCAGCCCGGTCGACGGCGCGATTCGGGCACTGGTCGGCGGTTTCGATTTCAATCGCAGCAAGTTCAACCACGTCACCCAGGCCTGGCGCCAGCCCGGGTCCAGCTTCAAGCCCTTCATCTACTCCGCCGGCCTGGAAAAAGGCTACACGCCAGCCTCCGTAATCCCTGACGAACCGGTCTCGATCTCCGCCGAAGAAACGGGCTCGCAGGCCTGGCAGCCGAAGAACTATGACGGCAAGTACGAAGGCCCGATGAGCCTGCGTACCGCACTGGCAAAATCCAAGAACATGGTTTCGATCCGTCTGTTGCGCTCCATCGGCACCCATTACGCCCAGGACTACATAACCCGCTTCGGCTTCGATGCGGACAAGCACCCGCCCTATCTCACACTGGCACTTGGCGCAGGGTCCGTGACGCCGTGGCAGCAACTCACCGCCTATTCGGTATTCGCCAACGGTGGTTACCGGATCGACCCCTATATCGTGCGCCAGATTCTTGATGACAAGGGCGCTGTGCTGGCGGCCACACAGCCCGCGGTTGCCGGAGATGAATCGCTGCGCGCGATCGACGCCCGCAACGCCTGGCTGATGGACAGCATGATGCACGACGTGGTGCGGCGCGGCACCGCCACTCGCGCTGCTGCCGTGCTCAAGCGCGGGGATCTGGCGGGCAAGACCGGAACCACCAACGACTACATCGATGCCTGGTTCTGCGGCTACCAGCCGACCCTGGTCGGCATCGCCTGGATCGGCTTTGACCAGCCCAAGCGCATGGGCAACGGCGAGACTGGCAGCGCGGCAGCCCTGCCGATCTGGATCGCCTTCATGGAACAGGCCTTGAAAGGCGTGCCGGAGAGCTGGCAGGAAACCCCAGCGGGCCTGGTGTCCATCGTCGCCAACGATCCTTCGGGCAAGACCAGCAAGGAACTCGTGTACAAGGAATATCTGCCTCCCCCGCCGCCGGACGGGGAGGACGCGAAGCAGGATTCAAAGCTGGAACCCACGCAGGAACCGGCGCCGGTAAGGGATGCAAAGCCGAAAATGGTTGAAAAGGCGACCGCCGAAAAGCCCGTGCCGCAGAAGCCCGCAGAAAAGAAGAACTAGAGCGGGAGCACGACCTTGACGCCGGCCTGTTCCGACAGTGTACGGGACACGGCCGCCAGCAGTTCCTCGCCATCGCGCGTGCCCAGCCACCTGCCGCCCTCGGGGCGGAAGTGATAACCGCCCGATTTCGCCGCCAGCCAGATCTCTCTCGCCGCAGCGTGTCGGTTCAGGATGATCTTCGAGCCGTTGGCGAACTCGATCTCGATCACCCCGCCGGGTTTTGTCTCGACATCGAAATCGGCGACACCGCTCTCACTCGCAACGTCCAGCGCCGTCTCGATGCGCGCCAGTTCGGCATCGGCCGCTGTCATGAATTCCCGCTCATCCATCGCGTGTTACCATCCTTTGTCCGAATAGACTCTCATTTGCCATGCGTCTGATTCAATCGTTTCTTGCCGCCCTGGTCACCGTGACGACCCTCACCGCCTGCGGCACCAAGACCCCGCTGACGCTGCCACCGCCGGAACTTCCCGCGGTCAAGGCCGCCGTACCGCCAACGCCGACTCCTGCGGCCGATAATACCAACAAAGCAACAGCTCCTAGCCAATGAGTCTGGGCGTCATGCACCAGGACGGCCTGCACGTCGAGGGCGTTGCCCTGGCCGACGTCGCCGCGCGCTTCGGCACCCCGTGCTACGTGTATTCGCGAGCCGCTCTCACCGCGGCCTATGCAGCCTATCGCGCCGCACTGCAGGCACATGGCATGGCTGACCGGTCGCTGATCTGCTACGCGGTCAAGGCCAATTCCAATCTCGCCATCCTCAACGTATTCGCGCGGCTCGGTGCCGGTTTCGATATCGTCTCCGGCGGCGAACTGGCACGCGTCCTCGCTGCCGGCGGCGCGGCGGAGAAGGTCGTGTTTTCGGGCGTCGGCAAGTCGCGCGCGGAAATGCGCGCGGCGCTGGAGGCGGGCATCCACTGCTTCAACGTCGAATCGGCCAGCGAGCTTGGCCGGCTCAGTGAAGTTGCCGGCAGCGTCGGTCGCCGCGCGCCGGTCTCGCTGCGCGTGAATCCCGACGTCGATCCCAAGACCCATCCCTACATTTCCACCGGTCTCAAGAATGCCAAGTTCGGCGTTGCCTTCGACGACGCCTTCGAGCTCTACCGCCGCGCCGCCTCGCTGCCGCATATTGCGGTGAAGGGCATCGACTGCCACATCGGTTCGCAACTGCTCGACCCGGCGCCTGCGGCCGAGGCAACCGACAAGGTACTGGCGCTGGTCGATCGCCTTGCTGCGGCCGGCATAAGGCTGGAGCACATCGACCTCGGCGGTGGCATGGGCATCCAGTACCGCGCCGACGAACCGGCGCCGGCAGCGTCCGCCTATCTCGCACCGATGCTGGAGAAATTGGCCGCACGCCGCGAAAGGCTGATGTTCGAACCCGGCCGCTCGCTGGTCGGCAATGCGGGCTTGCTGCTGACCCGTGTTGACGTGCTGAAGCCCGGCGCGGAAAAACACTTCGCCGTGGTCGATGCGGCGATGAACGACCTGATGCGTCCCGCCCTTTATGACGCCTGGCACGAAATCGTAAGAGTTATGCGAAGCGGTATCCCCAGAGACGGCGCCGACGACACGACCGACGCGGCAATGGCCTACGAAATCGTCGGCCCGATCTGCGAGTCGGGCGATTTCCTCGGCCACGATCGCCACCTCGCGCTGAACGAGGGCGATCTGCTCGCCGTCCAATCGGCGGGAGCCTATGGCATGTCCATGGCCTCGAACTACAATTCGCGGCCGCGCGCCGCCGAAGTCATGATCGACGGCGACGCCGTCCATCTGATCCGTCGCCGCGAAGAAATTCCGCAACTGTTCGCTCTCGAATCCATGCTGCCTTGAGAGGGCCCGTCCACCCATGACCAAGACGCGCACCATCCTGCTCATTGCCGCCGTGCTTGCCATCGGCGGCGCGGCGGCGTGGTACGTCACCAAGCCAGAAACGCCCGCCGCTGGCAAAAAGGGGCAGACGCCGCCGCCGGTGCCGGTCAGGCTGGCCAAGGCGGTAGTCCGCGACATGCCGCTGCGACTGGAATTCACCGGTCGCACCGAGGCCTACGAAACGGTCACGCTCAAGTCGCGCGTCGATGGTCAGGTGCAGAGCGTGACATTCACCGAAGGCCAGCATGTCCGGCAAGGCGATGTCCTGTTGCGGCTCGACCCCGCCGACTTTCAGGCCAGGCTCAACCAGATGACCGCCAATCTGGCCAAGAGCCAGGCCCAACTTGCCAAGGCGCGCTCGGATGTCGAGCGCTACATTACGCTGCGCGCCAAGGGCTTCGTCTCCGAAGAAAAGGTCAGCGAAATGCGCACTGCTGCAGCGGCCGCCGAATCCGCCGTCATGGCCGATGCCGCTGCTGTCGAACTGGCCCGCCTGCAGTTGTCATACGCGACGATCAAGGCGCCTTTCGCCGGCGTGGTCGGGGCCAGGCTGGTGTTCCCCGGCACGGCGGTGAAGGTCAGCGACACGGCGCTGGCGGTGGTCAATCGGGTGCGTCCGCTGTATGTCGGCTTCGCCGTCCCGGAAAAGTATCTGCCGCAATTGCAGACCGGAATGCGTTCCGACCAGAAGTCGATGAAAGCGGCAATTTCCCTGCCTGGCAGCGGTGCCAACTGGGAAGGGGATGTGCGCTTTCTCGATAACGGCGTCGACCTTGCGACCGGCACGATCCAGCTCAAGGCCGTCGTGCCCAACCAGGATGAGAAGCTCGCGCCAGGCCAGTTCGTCACTGTCAGCCTGGTACTGGATACGCTCAAGGAGGCGGTGGTGATTCCGGCCGAGGCTGTCCAGCAGGGAGCCGAAGGCAGCTTCCTGTTCGTGGCGAAAGAGGATGGCAGCGTCGACCTGCGCAAGGTCCGCGTCGCCTCGGTGCAGCAGCAATTCGCCATCATCGCCGAGGGCCTTGCCGCGGGGGAAACCGTCGTGACCGAGGGCCACTTGCGACTGACGGCCGGAGCCAGGATAAAGGCCGCCGACGCGCCGGAAGCCAAACCCGACGGCGCCGTCACCGTCGGCAAGCCCAACTAGGAAACCGCGATGCAGTTGTCAGAGCTGTGCATCCGCCGGCCGGTGATGACCACGCTGCTGATGGCCGCCTTCCTCATCTTCGGCGTCATCGCCTACCGCGCGCTGCCGGTCTCGGAACTGCCGAGCATCGATTTCCCGACTATCTCGGTCACTGCCCAGTTGCCCGGCGCATCGCCGGAAACCATGGCCGCCGCGGTCGCCACCCCGCTCGAAGGCCAGTTCTCGACGATTTCGGGTCTCGACTCGATGACCTCGACCAGCGCCCAGGGCGCGTCGACCATCACGTTGCAGTTTGCGCTCGACCGCAGTATCGACGCCGCCGCACAGGACGTGCAGTCTGCCATCGCCGCGGCGCAGCGCAAGTTGCCGCCGGACATGCCGACGCCGCCCTCGTTCCGCAAGGTCAATCCGGCGGATTTCGCGATTTTCTATATCGCCATGAACTCGGCGACGCTGCCGACCTGGGTGGTCAACGAGTATGCCGAAACCCAGCTCGCGCAGCGCCTGTCGACCTTGCCCGGCGTCGCCCAGGTCAATGTCTTCGGTTCGCAGAAATACGCTGTTCGCATACAGGCCGATCCGGCCCAGCTCAGCTCGCGCGGCATCGGCATCGACGAACTGCAGGCGGCGGTCAAGAATGCCAATGTCAACCTGCCGCTGGGTACGCTCGACGGCACGCGGCAGAGCTTTGCCCTGCAAGCCAACGGCCAGTTGCTCGACGCGGCGGCCTATCGTCCCCTTACCGTGGCCTGGCGCAATGGCGCACCGGTAAAACTGGAGGAGTTGGCCAAGGTCATCGACAGCGTCGAGAACTCCAAGGTCGCCGCCTGGTTCAACGACCGGCGCACCATCATGCTGGCGGTATTCCGGCAGCCGGGATCGAACACGATTGAAACCGTAAGCGCAATCAAGAGTGTGCTGCCGGCGTTCCAGGCCAACCTGCCGGCATCGATCGAACTGCAGGTGCACTACGACCGCAGCGTTTCGATCCGCGAGGCCATCAATGACGTGCAATTCACGCTGGTCCTGGCCGGCTTCCTGGTCATCCTGGTGATCCTGATGTTCCTGCGCAACCTGTCGGCGACGATCATTCCGGCGCTGGCCTTGCCGATCTCGGTGATTGGCACCTTCGCCGTCATGTACGCCCTGGGCTACAGCCTCGACAACCTCTCGCTGCTGGCGCTCACGCTGTCGGTCGGCTTCGTCGTCGACGACGCCATCGTCATGCTGGAGAACATCATCCGCCACATCGAGAATGGCGAGGAGCCCTTCGACGCGGCGATCCGCGGTGCGCGGGAGATCGGCTTCACCATCATGTCGATGACGCTGTCGCTGACCGCGGTATTCATTCCGGTGCTGTTCATGAGCGGCATTGTCGGCCGCCTGCTGCACGAGTTCGCCGTCACCATCTGCGCCGCGATCCTGGTCTCCGGATTCGTTTCGCTGACATTGACGCCGATGCTCTGCAGCCGCTACCTGAAACACGCCGCGCCGGAGCATCACGGCCCGGTCTTCATGGCCTTCGAACGCTTCTTCGACGACCTGCTGACCGGCTACCGTCGCTCGCTGGGCTGGTGCCTGGCGCGACCGCTGTGGGTCATGCTCTCCTTCGTCCTCACCCTGATCGCCACCGCCCTGATCTTTGGCGCAGTGCCCAAGGACTTCCTGCCCAGCGGCGATACGGGGCAGATCATTGCCTCCACCGAAGGCCCGCAGGACATTTCATTTCCGGCCATGATGCAGCGACAGCGCACCGTGGCCGCCATCCTTGCCCAGGACCCGAGCGTGCTCACGCTGGGATCCTTCGTTGGCGCCAGCGGCCCGCGGCCAACCTCGAATACGGGCACCCTGGTACTCAACCTGAAGCCGCACGACCAGCGCAAGGAGGGCCCTGACGAAATCATCGCCCGCCTGCGGCCCAAGCTGGCCGCCGTGCCCGGCATCCGTGTCTTCATGCAAAACCCGCCGCCGATCCGCATCGGTGGCCAGGTAACCAACGCGCAATTCCAGTACACGCTGCAGGACACCGATCTGGCCGAGCTCTACCGCTGGAACGACACCCTGCTCGACCACCTGCGCCAATTGCCCGGCTTCGTCGACGTCAACACCAACCTGAAGAACCAGAGCCCGGTGATCGCGCTCGATATCGACCGGGAAAAGCTGGCACCGCTCGGCATCAGCATCGGCCAGATCGAAGACGCACTGCAAAGCGCTTTCAGTTCGCGCCAGATATCGACGATCTACGCGGCCACCAACCAGTATCAGGTGATCCTCGAAGTCGCGCCGGAGCTGCAGGCGGACCCGGCCACGCTGTCGAAAATTCATGTCCGCTCCAGCAACGGCAAACTGGTGCCGGTCGATACCGTGGCCCGCATCAGCCGCGGCACTCAGGCGCTGACCGTCAACCACCAGGGCCAGTTGCCGGCAGTGACGCTGTCCTTCAATCTGCTGCCCGGCGTTTCGCTCGGCGATGCCGTCGATCGCATCCGCAAGATGGAGCGCGAGATGAACATGCCGGCCTCGCTGACCACCAGCCTGCAGGGCGCAGCGCAGGCCTTCGAGGCTTCATTGCAGGGACTCGGCGTACTGCTGCTGATCGCCATCCTGGTGGTGTATATCGTGCTCGGCATTCTCTACGAGAGCTTTGTGCACCCCCTCACCATTCTCTCCGGGCTACCCGCCGCCGGGCTCGGCGCACTGCTGACGCTGCTGATCTTCCGCGTCGACCTGAGTCTCTACGCCTTCGTCGGCATCATCATGCTGGTCGGCATCGTCAAGAAGAACGCGATCATGATGATCGATTTTGCGCTGGAGAAACAGCGCAAGGACGGGATGGCCCCGGCGCAGGCAATTTTCGACGCCTGCATGGTGCGCTTCCGGCCGATCATGATGACCACCATGGCCGCACTGGTGGGAACGCTGCCGATTGCGGTGGGTTGGGGCGCCGGCGCCGAAGTGCGGCGGCCATTGGGTCTGGCGGTCGTCGGCGGCTTGCTGCTGTCGCAGTTTCTGACCTTGTATCTGACGCCGGTGGTGTATGTCTATCTCGACCGCCTGGGCGGTCGACGCAAAGCGGCCTGAGGAGTCGGCGCCGGCGGTACGGCGGCAAGAAGACCAGTGCGCGCCGGGCTATGCCTTCTTCAGGAAGCAGGTCTTGAGGACCAGGCCCTTGACCTTCTCGGCATTGCATTCGACTTCTTCTTCATCGTCGGTCAGGCGGATGTTCTTGATCGTCGTCCCCCTCTTCAAGGTCACCGACGTGCCCTTCACTTTAAGATCCTTGATCGGGGTTACCGAGTCTCCGTCGCTCAAGGTATTGCCGTTGCTGTCTTTGACGGTCACTGTCGATCTCCTTTGACGAAACGGCGGATTTTGCCGGAGGGCTTTGCGCGCCGCAGGCAAAGCGGTGCCGGAGCACCGGCACGATCCGCGCTTCAGCGCCTCGCTTGGTCCAGCAACAGCGCAATCTGTGCGTCCTTGTCCTGCCACAGTTTCTGCACCCAACGCTGGAAAGCCTCGCGCACCGCCGGATCGCCGGCATAGTCGCTCTTCATCAGATGTTCCGGCACCGGCAAGGTCTGTACCCGAACGATCACCCGCTTCAGTCTTCCGCGGAGGAATTCCCAGAAATTCGGCGCGCCGTCGGGGTAGACGATCGTGACATCGAGAATGGCCTGGAACTTGTCGCCCATTGCGTTCAGCGCCAGCGCAATGCCTCCCGCCTTGGGCTTCAGCAGGTGCCGATAGGGCGACTGCTGGCGCTGATGCTTGGCCGGCGTGAAACGGGTGCCTTCGAGAAAATTCATCACGCTGGTGGGGATCAGGGAAAACTTCTCGCAGGCCTTGCGGGTCGCCGCCTGGTCCTTGCCACGCATCTCCGGATGCTGCTTGAGGAATTCCTCGCTGTGTCGGCGCATGAAGGGAAAATCCAGCGCCCACCAGGCCAGCCCCATGACGGGCACCCACCTCAGCTGCTGCTTGAGAAAGAACTTGAGCAGCGGAATGCGGCGGTTGAACAAGTGCTGCAGCACGAAGATGTCGGCCCAGGTCTGATGATTGCTGTTGACCAGATACCAGTTGTGCGGATCGAGCCCGGCGATGCCTTCGACATCCCAGGCGGTGCGCTGGGTCAGCGTCATCCAGCCGCTGTTGCCGGAAATCCAGACCTCGGCAATGGCCACCAAAATGGGGTCGATGCGCAGGCGGACGGCCCGGAACGGCAGGATCAGCTTCAGGATCGCAAACAGCAGCAGGATCGGCACCCAGAACAGCGCGTTGAGCCCCAGCAGCACCGAAGCAATGAGACCGATCAGCGGCACCGGCAGGAAGTTCAGCATGGCAAGATCAGCGGCTGCGCATCGGGGAATACTGCTGCCGCAAGATATTCTTCTGCACCTTGCCCATCGCGTTGCGCGGCAACTGATCGACCAGATATACCCACTTCGGCACCTTGAAGTTGGCCAGTTGGCCCTTGATCGCGCCGATGATGCTCGCCTCGGTCAAGGCAGCGCCCGCCGGGTTCTTCTGGCGCACCACCACCGCGCTGACGGCCTCGCCGAAATCGGGATGCGGCAGTCCGATCACGGCCGACTCGACCACGCCGGGCATGGCGTCGATCAGTTCCTCGATTTCCTTGGGATAGACGTTGAGCCCCCCGGTGATCACCAGGTCCTTCGAGCGGCCGCTGATCACCAGGTAGCCGTCGGCATCCAGGGTGCCCATGTCGCCGGTCTTGAAGTAGCCGTCGGCGGTGAATTCCTCTTGGGTCTTTTCGGGCATACCCCAGTAACCGACGAAGACATTGTCGCCCTTGACCTGGATGTTGCCGACGACGCCGGGCTTTACCGCCGCGCCGCCAGCGCCGACTATCTGCAATGAAGTGCCCGGCAGCGGGAAGCCCACCGTGCCGCCGCGCCGCTCGCCAGCGTAAGGGTTCGAGGTGAACATGCCGCCCTCGGTCATGCCGTAGCGCTCGAGTATGGTGTGCCCGCTGCGCAGCTTGAACTCGTCGAAGGTTTCCTTCAGCAGCGGCGCCGATCCGGAGACGAACAGCCGGATGTTGCGACAGGTGTCGCGGCCGAATGCGGGATCGAGCAGCAGTCTCACGTAATAGGTCGGCACACCCATGAACACGGTCGACTGCGCCAGCAGCTTCATGGCGCGCGCGGCATCGAACTTCGGCTCGAAAAACATTGCCGAGCCGTTGAGCAGGACGCAGTGGCAGGCCACGAACAGGCCGTGCACATGAAAGATCGGCAGCATGTGCAGCAGCACGTCGCCGGACGCGAAATGCCAGTAGGCGTGCAGCGTCCTGGCGTTGTGCGCGAGGTTGCCGTGGCTCAGCATGGCACCCTTGGAACGCCCGGTGGTGCCCGAGGTATAGAGGATCGCGGCGAGGTCGGCCGTCGTTCTGGCCACGGTGGAAAAGCTGTCCGGCTGCGGCGTGGCGGCGCTGATCAGCGAACCGCGGCCGTCATCATCCAGGTCGAGCACCGTGCACCCATTGCCCGCCCCTGCCTGCGCCGCCAACTCGTCGGCCAGCACCCGCATCTGCGGTCGGCAGACGAACAATCCCGGCGTTGCATCCTTGAGAAAGTACTCCAGCTCGTGGCGCTGATAGGCCGGGTTCAGCGGCAGAAACACCATGCCGGCACGCAGCGCGGCGAGATACAGCACCAGTGCCTCGGGTGTCTTTTCCACCTGGGCTGCGACCCGGCCGCCGGGCTTGAGCCCGAGTTCGACGATCAGGTTGGCCATGCGCGCCGAGGCGCGCTCGACGTCGCCGTAGGTCCACACCCGCCCGTCGGGGAGGATCATGCACGGCGCGGCGGAATCCTTCGGGAAATGAGCGAACAACAGGGAATACAGATTCTGGTTCATGTCGATTACTTGGTCGAAATTCCCATCACCGCATCGGGAAAGCTGGTGGCGATGGAGGGAAAGAAACAGCAAAGAACGATGGCGAAGAGCATCAGGCCGACGAAGGGCATCACGCCCCAGATCACGTCCTTGAGCGGAATGTCCGGCGCGATGTTCTTGATGACGAAGATGTTGAGCCCGACCGGCGGATGGATCAGGCCCATCTCCATGACGATGGTCATCACCACGCCGAACCAGATCAGGTCGAAGCCGACGGCCTTGAGCGGCGGCAGGATGATCGGCGCGGTCATCAGGATGATCGACACCGGCGGCAGGAAGAAGCCCAGCAGCAACACCATCAGCAGGATCACCGTCAGCAGCAGCCACTTCGACAGCGCCAGGCCGACGATCCACTCCGCCGCGCTTTGCGAGATGTGCAGGTAGCTCATGACATAGGAGTAAAGCAGCGACATGCCGATGATGAACATCAGCATGGTCGATTCGCGCAGCGTCGAGGTCAGGATCGGCGCCAGTTGCGTCGGCCGCCACAGGCCATAGACCACCGCGATCAGCACCAGCGCCAGCACTGCGCCGAGGCCGGCGGTTTCCGAAGGCGTCGCGTAGCCGCCGTAGAGCGCGATCATGACGCCGATCAGCAGGATGACGAAGGGCAGCACGCGCGGCAGCATTTCGACCTTCTCGCGCAGGCTGTAGACGTGCTGCCCGAGGTAGGCCGACTTGATGCCACCGGCGGCATGGCTGACCTCGGCGGCGCGGTATTCGACGCGGTAGCGCCAGGTGGCGTAGAGCGAGAACAGCACCACCAGCAGCACCCCGGGACCGATGCCGGCGAGGAACAGGCGGCCCAGCGATTGCTCTGCCGCGACGGCGTAGAGGATCATGGTGATCGACGGCGGCAGGAGTATTCCCAGCGTGCCGCCGGCGGCGATGATGCCAGCAGCGAAGCCGCCCGAATAGCCGCGCGAACGCATCTCGGGAATGCCGGCGCTGCCGATCGCCGAGCAGGTCGCCGGGCTCGAGCCCGCCATCGCCGCAAACAGGCCGCAGGCGAACACGTTGGCGATGCCCAAGCCTCCAGGGATGCGATGCATCCAGGCGTGCAGCGCCAGATACAGGTCGCGGCCGGCGGCCGACTTGCCGATCGCGGCGCCTTTCATGATGAACAGCGGAATCGACAGCAGGGTGATGCTGGCGAGCTCTTCATAGACGTTCTGCGTGACCGTGTCGAGGCTCGATGCGGGCATGAAGAAGTACATGAAGAGCAGCGCCACGCCGCCCAGCGCGAAGGCGATGGACATGCCCGAGAGCATCAGCAGCAGCGTCACCGCGCCGTAGAGCAGGCCGATGGTGAGCACGCTCATCGTGCCGCCCTTACGGCGACGACACGGGCCATCAGGTGCAACAGCAACTGGATGCCGACCAGGGTCATGCCCAGCGCCATGATCGAGTAGGGAATCCACAGCGGCGGGCCCCATGAACTCGTCGTCGTCTGCCCTTCGCGCCAGGCCTCGAGCAGCAGCGTCCACGACTTCCAGGCAAAGAACAGGCAGAAGGCGCTGCTCGCCGCATCCACCAGCATCAGCCGCCAGCGATTCACCCGCGGCGACAGAACGCCCGCCAGCGCCTCGATGCCGATGTGGCCGCGCTGCGACTGTACGTAGGCGCCGGACAGGAAAGTGGCGCCGACCAGCAGGAACACCGCCGCCTCGTCCTGCCAGTCGGTGGCGATCTTGAAGAAATAGCGGGCAAACACGCTATAGGTCAGGATGCCGGCGGCGGCCAGCAGGGCCAGCATGCAAGGCACCAGCAGGGCGCGGTTGGCCAGGCTCATGGCCCTGTCGAGTACGCCGAGCACGCCCGCCGCCGGCCCGTTCGCGCCGGGCAGGCGCGGGTCGTAACCGTGACTCATGCCAGCCTAAATGGTCTTTTCGGCCAATTGCAGCAGGCGCGCACAGTTGGGCGATCTCGCGGCGAAGTCCTTCCATGCGGTGTCGCGCGCCAGCGCCTGCCACTTCTTGATGGCCTTGTCGTCCAGGTCATACACCTTGGCGCCGGCCTTGACGTAAATGTCGGCGACCATCTTGTCGTCGACCCTGGCCTGCTCGGTGCCGAACTTCTCCATTTCGGCGCCGACCTGCATGATGATTTGCTGCTGGTCCTTCGGCAGCTTGTCGAAGACGCTCTTCGCCATCATGAGCGGTTCCGCCATGAACCAGTAGGCCTTGCCGCGACCGGTGGTGAGATGCTTCGAAACTTCTTCGAGGCGGAAGGAGATCAGGCTGGTGGAAGAGGTCATCGCCGCGTCCGCCGCGCCGGTCTGCATCGCGGCGTAGATTTCGTTCGACGGCAGCGACAGCACCGAGGCGCCAGCAGCCTTGAGGATCATGTCCATTTCCTTGCTGCCGCCGCGCACTTTCATGCCCTTTGCATCTTCGGGATTGACCAGCGGCGCGGCACGGCTGGCGACGCCGCCCGCCTGCCAGATCCAGCTGACGATGACAATGCCCTTTTCCAGCAGCAGTTCGGTGAGCGCCTTGCCGATCTCCGCGTTCTTCCAGGTCGCCGCCTGTTCGTAGGACGTCACCAGCCCCGGCATCAGGCCGAGGTTGAGTTCAGGCACCTCGCCACCCGCATAGGGCATCGGGTACAGGCTCATGTCCAGCGCGCCTTTGCGCATCGCGCTGAACTGGGCATTGGTCTTCATCAGCGACGAGCCCGGATAGATCTGGAACTTGAGCGCGCCCTTGCTGCGGGCTTCCGCTTCCAGTGCGAACTTGCGGCACAGGCGGTCGCGGAAATCGCCCGCGTCTATGGTGCCACCCGGGAACTGGTGAGAAATCTTCAGGGGTTCGGCGCCAAACGCCTGGCGTCCGAACAGCAGCAGCGGGGCAGCGGCCAGTGCGGCCTGCAGAATGGAACGACGGGTGGTCATGATTTCTCCTCGTTTGATTTTATGGTTGCCGTGCCTGGCGCCTGATCGCGGCCGACATGGCGATAGTACCCTCGCGGGCAAAACTTTCAACGTTGTTCTCCAGAACGTCGACGTCATAAAGATAATTGACCATGACGCCGAAGGACTGTTTCATGCCTTTCGCCGAAGCATCGCCCAGCGGGTTGATGCGCTCCAGGCGGGCACCATTGCCCAAATGAAAACGGGCGACGGGATCCAGCGGTTGCCTGCCATCGCCGCGGCTGGCTTTTGCCAGCGTCAGATAGCGCGCCGCAAGCTGCGCCAGCGACGCATTGATCTTGCGTGCCGCTGCTGCGTCCTGTCTCCATTCGCCCGCCGCAAGCTGCGCGGCGTCGAGTTCAATCCCGGCCGCGATCAGCTCCTGAGGATTCTTGCGGACCCAGGACGCGAAGCCGGGCATGGGCGACAGGGTGGCGAAGTGCCTCAGCTTGGGAAAGTCACGCTGCAAATCGTCGATCACGCGTTTCAGCAAAAAATTGCCGAAGGACACACCGCGCAAGCCGGCCTGCGTGTTCGATATCGAGTAGAAAATCGCAGTGTCGGCACGGCGCGAGTCGAACACCGGCGCGTCCTCGTCAAGCAGTGCCTGGATGCTGTCGGCCAGATGATCGGTGAGCGCCACCTCGACAAAGATCAAGGGCTCCATCGGCATCCGCGGATGGAAGAATGCGTACAGGCGACGATCCGAATCGAGTCGGTCCTTGAGGTCGGTCCAGGAGCGGATTTCATGCACCGCCTCGTACTGGATCAGTTTTTCCAGCAGCATCGCCGACGAATTCCAGGTGATCCGCTGCAACTCGAGAAAGCCGATATCGAACCAGGCAGCCAGGCGCGATTCGAGCTCGCGATCGAGCGGCGCCAGATCGGGATCCGTATCGAGATAGCGCAGCAGGTCGGCACGCAAATCGACCAGAAACTTGACGCCCTGCGGGATGGCGTTGAACTGGGTGAGAATCCGGATCCGTGCCGAACGCAAGGATGCACGCAGCTCGGCCTCCGCATCCCATTGCCGCTCGGTGCCCACGGCTTCCTGATAGGCCGCATGGGCTTCCGCCACGCGCGCCGGGGACGGGCCGAACTCCAGGGAAATCAGCCGCAGAAAAGCGTGGCGCCCGGTGTCGTCGAGTTCCAGGCAAGTCTGCGCCAGCGCCGCCGCGCGGCTGCGCGCGGAAACCTCGCCGCCCCGCGCCTCGGCACATTCAGCGAGTTGCCGGCGCCACTCGTCGAGCCGCTTCGGCCCGACACCCGCCGTATTGCCGGCACCGACTATTGAACGCCAGCGCCGAACCAATCCTTCAACCATGAACGGCCTCCGTTGCCAGGGACATTTCGCGCAGTGCGACGAGTTGCGCCAGCAGATGCCCGCGCATCACCCGCTCCGCCGCGTCGGCGTCCTGGCGGTGCAAGGCCTGCATCAGCGCGCGATGTTCGGCCAGCGATACGGCCAAGCGGCCCTCCAGGCGCAGCGAATGATGACGGGAAAGTTTCAGGAGCTTTCGCAGGTCGCCAATCACCATCTGCAGCCAGCGGTTGCCGGCGCATTCCTGCAATTGGTCGTGAAAAACGTAGTTGGTCTCGTAATAGCGATTGACGTCGCCCGCCGCCGCGTGTCGTTCCAGCTTTTCATGCAGGGCATCGAGTGCCTTGAGCTGGACCGCCGTGCGCTTGCTCGCCACTTCGTGAGCGACGCGGCCTTCGAGTGTGGCCATGATCGGAAATATTTCCTCCAGATCGCGCAGGGTCATTTCAGCGACAAAGCAGCCCTTGTGCGGCTGCAGGTCAACCAGTCCCTCGGAGGACAAGACCTTGAGGGCTTCGCGCAGGGGCGTGCGGCTGATGCCCAACTGCTCCGCCAGCACGGCTTCATCCAGCCGCTGGCCCGGCGCCAGCACGTGATTGTAGATTTTCTCACGCAGCAGGTTGGCTGCCTGCTGGGACAAGGATGATCGGTTAACCTTTGTTTTCACGTCGATTTAGCAGTTGCATACGATATTTTGTATACAACATACCGGAGATTGGCCGCCAGCGTCAAGCTGCGCTGCACCAAGCGCAAATCACGGCATCAACTGCGAAAAATCGTCAATGGCCGGGTAATCGCCAGTGTGTTTTTCCGGCTGCGTCGTGTCCGGTTTCTTCACCGCCACCAGATGCGCGATGCCATAGCGACGGGCACTGTCGAGTACCGGCAGGCTGTCATCGACCAGCAAGGTACGGGTCGGATCGAAGGGCTCGATCGCGGCCAGGCGCCGCCAGAATTCCTGTTCCTCTTTCGCCGCGCCCAGCGCATGCGAACTGACAATCGCGTGGAAGCGCGGTGAGAGTCCGGTCCTGGCCATTTTCAGTGTCACGCTCTTGTGATGCGCGTTGGTCGCCAGCACCACGCGCCTGCCGCTGGCGCGCATCGCGTC
>JANXRC010000055.1 GCA_025353195.1 Rhodocyclaceae bacterium | reverse complement strand
CTGATCGGGGCCCTGCTCCTGCTCTGGATTGCGGTGCAATTGCTATTGCCGGAAGAGGAAGGCGAGGGTGACGGCGGGGCGATCTCGAACATGGCGGCGGCCATCCGTACCATCCTGATCGCCGACCTGGTGATGAGCCTGGACAACGTGATCGGCGTGGCGGCGGTGGCCAAGGGCAGCCTGACGTTGCTCGTCATCGGTCTGGCGATAAGCATCCCGCTGGTGATTTTCGCCAGCACCTTCCTGCTCAAGCTCATGGAGCGCTTTCCGGTCATCATCACGCTCGGTGCGGCGCTGCTGGGCTACGTCGCGGGGGACATGGCCGCGAGCGATCCGCTGGTGGCCGGATGGATCGAAGCCAATGCCGCCTGGCTGCACGCCGTGGCACCGGTGGCGGGAGCTGTCTTGGTGGTGATCGTCGGCAAGTTGCTTGCGGCGCGCGCCGAGGTCGAGGAAGAGGAGCGGCCGCTGGAAGAAGTCGAAGCCGGGCCCGCAGGATCAGAAGTGGGAGATACAACCATGCACAAGCTGCTGCTGCCTATCGATGGCTCCGATGCGTCGCTGCGGGCGGTCGATCGATTGCTGACCATGCGGAGCTGGTACAAGGAGCCGCTGGAGATCCATCTGCTCAATGTTCAGCATGTCTTGCACAAGGACGTGGCACAGTTCGTCTCGGCCGAGGACATGAAGGGCTACTACCACGACGAGGGGCTCAAGGAATTGGCGACGGCGCGCGCGCGACTCGACGCCGCCGGTGTGCCCTGTCAGCACCATGTCGTGATCGGCGATTTGGCGCCCGAGACCATCGCACATTTCGCGCGGGAGCACGGCATCGGCCAGATCCTGATGTGCACCCATGGCCGATCGGCCGTGGCCGATCTGGTGCTTGGCTCGGTCGCGAAGGGCATACTGCAGCACACCGACGTGCCGGTGACGCTGGTCAGGCGCTGACGCAAAGCAGCACCGGCTGGCGGCGTGGCAGGATGCCGGTGGTCTCAGGGAAAGGGGAGCGAGGACACTATGAAACCCAGGATATTGGTTGGCCGCGAGGTGTTTCCCGAGGTACTCGCCCGTCTGGGCGAGCACTTCGAGGTCGACGACAATCAGGTCGATGTCATTCTCGGCGTCGAGGGGCTGAAGGCGCGGCTGGCGGACAAGGCCGGTGCGCTGACCGCAGCCACCGATCCGGTGACGGCCGCGGTGATCGCCGCGGCGCCAAAGCTCAAGGCGGTGTGCAACTTCGCCGTCGGCTACAACAACATCGATCTCGCCGCCTGCACCAGTGCCGGAGTGATGGCGACCAACACGCCGGGCGTGCTCGACGACACCACGGCCGACCTGGCCTGGGCGCTGCTGATGGCGACGGCGCGGCGCCTGCCTGCCGCCGAACGCTGGCTGCGCAATGGCGAATGGAAGGGTTGGCAGTTCATCCAGTGGCTGGGCACGGATGTGCATCACGCCACGCTGGGCATCCTTGGCATGGGGCGCATCGGACAGGCCCTGGCGCGCCGTGCGCTGGGCTTCGACATGAAGGTGGTCTACCACAACCGCACACGGCTGCCGGACGACGACGAAGCCGCATGCCGCGCGAGATGGGTGGAGAAGGATGCGCTGTTGCGTGAATCGGATTTTCTGGTGCTGCTGCTGCCCTATTCGCCGGCGACGCATCACACCATCGGCGTTGCGGAACTGGCGCTGATGAAGCCGACAGCGCACCTGATCAACGTGGCCCGCGGCGGCATCGTCGATGACGAAGCGCTGATTTCGGCGTTGCGCCAGCGCCGACTCTGCGGCGCCGGACTGGATGTCTTCGAGGGCGAGCCGAAGTTCAATCCGGGTTTTCTCGAACTCGACAACGTGGCGCTGACACCGCACATCGGCTCCTCGTCGCACGCCACGCGCATGGCGATGGCGATGCGCGCCGCCGACAATCTGATCGCCGCACTCGCCGGCCGGCGACCACCCGATCTGCTGAATCCCGAAGTCTTGAAATGAACGTCCGGGCGCCGTCAGCCGCCCAGGACTACCGAAAACTGGACGAGATCGGCGACTGTTCGCGCCGCCATCTTGTCCATTACCCGGCTGCGGTGCACCTCGACGGTCTTGACGCTGATCCCCAGTTGATCGGCGATTTCCTTGTTGAGGTTGCCGCCGACGATCAGTTTCATCACTTCCCGCTCGCGCTCGGTCAGGGAGGCGCTGCGTTCGTGCAACACGGCATCGCGCTGCTGTCGCAGCCGCTGCTCGGCGTCGGTCGCCAGGCACTTGCGGATCAGGGCCAGCATTTCGTCGTCGCGGAAGGGCTTCTCGATGAAGTCGACGGCGCCACGCTTGAGCGCCGACACGGCCATGGGCACGTCGCCGTGGCCGGTGATGAAGACTACCGGCCACGTGATGCCGCGCGCGCCCAGTCTTTCGTGGAGTTCGAGGCCGCTCATGTCGGGCATGCGCACGTCGAGCACCAGGCAGCCGGACAGCGTGCTGTCGCAGGCGTCGAGAAAGGCTTGCGGCGAGGCATAGTGGCGTACCGAAAGGCTGTGGGACTCGAGCAGCCACTGCAGCGAGTCGCGGATTGCCTCGTCGTCGTCGACGATGAATACATACTGCGGCGTCGCATCACTCATTTTGCATCTCCTGCAACGGCAGGCTGAAGGCGAACAGGCTACCGCCGCCGGGCATCGGCTGTGCCCAGAGGCGGCCGCGGTGGAATTCGATGATGGAGCGGCAGATGTTGAGTCCCATGCCGAGTCCCTGCGTCTTGGTGGTAAAGAAGGGCGCGAACATGCGCTCGGCGTCGGCGGCGTCGAAGCCGATGCCGTGGTCGCAGATCTCCACTTCGATGCGTCCCGGTTCGACCGCGTGCGCTGTAACGGACAGCGTGCGCTGCTCGCGCGGCGTATCCGCCATGGCTTCGATGCCGTTGCGGATCAGGTTGAGCAGTACCTGTTCGATCATGATGCGATCGGCGAACACCGGCGGCAGATCGGCCGACACCTCGCAGCGAATCGCAATGCCCAGTTTGCGCGCGTCGATCTCGGCCAGCCCCAGGGTTTCCTCGACAATCTCGTGCAGTTTCACGGCTTCGCGGTGCGGCTCGCTCTTGCGCACGAATTCGCGCATGCGGCGGATGATCTTGCCGGCGCGCTCGGCCTGCAGATTGGCTTTCTGCATGGCTTCCAGCATTTCCTGGCGATCGAACTCGTCGTCCTGGAGGCGTTTGACGCACCCCATCGCGTAATTGGCGATGGCGGCCAGCGGCTGATTCAACTCGTGGGCCAGGCTGGAGGCCATCTCGCCCATCGAAATGAGGCGAGTCGTATGGTCCAGGCGTTCCTGCTGGCGCGCCGCCATCTCGGCAATCTGGCGGCGCTCGCTGATGTCGGTGGCAATCACCATGCGTGCGACGCGGCCATCGACCCATTTGATGGCGCGGTCGCGCAGGTGGTACCAGTGGCCATTGCCGTCGTGCCGTACCTCGCCGTCGAACAGTTCGCAGGGCACTTCCTCCGGCTGCAGCGTACGCGGGTCGCGCCCGAGGTCCTCGATGCGCACGTTGAGCGGGGCGGTGATCTCCCAACTGTCGCGGCCGACGGCGTCGCCGGGAAACACGCTGCGGAAGCTTTGATTGGCGAACAGCAGTTCGTCGCTGCCGGCATCGGCGACGTAAACCATGGCATCGAGTCCGTCGAGCACGGCAACGAAGCGTGTGTGCGAGGCCTGAAGTTCGGCGCGCGCGCGCATCGGCTCGGTGATGTCGTTCATCGCCGCCATCCAGCCGGTCTGGTCGCCCGCGGCGTCGATCAGCGGCGAGACGTAGAGTCGCACGTCGAAGCGTTCGCCGTCGGCGCGCATGATGCGGATGACGAAGCCCTCCTCGGGCGCGCGACCCACCAGCGTGAGTTCGATGTTGTGATTCAACTCGTCCCGGGTGTCCGGCGGCCAGTAGGGGAAAGGCGGCAGGCAGCCGATCAGCTTCTCGGCCGGCAGGCCGACCATGCGGCAGAAGGCCGGGTTCACATAGATGATGCGGCCCTCGAGATCGATCGCGCGCAGGCCGGTGACGACCGATTCCTCCATCGCCTTGCGGAAGGCGTATTCGGTGCGCAGCGCTCCTTCGGCCTGGCGCCGGCTGTGCATGCTCTGCCGCAGGTACCACAGGCTGGCGGCGACCAGCAGGGAGAGCACGACGATCAGCACGGCGGGCAGCGCCCGCGGTACGCCCGAGGTGCTGCGATAGGCCACGGCGCGCATGGTGAGGCCGGCACCCGGCGGCGACAGGCGCACCGCGTCGGCCAGCGCGTCGTCGGTTTCGTGCAGCGAGGAGTTTCTGGCCAGCAGTTGTCCGTCGGGGCCGGTGATGCTGAGCAAATACTTGGTGGTGAACCAGATCGGTACCAGGTGCTGCATCATGCCGGCCACGTCGAACACGGCGATCACCGTCCCCAGGGCGTGCCCGTCGCGCTGCACCGGGATGAAATATTCGAGGCGGCGGGGTTCGCTGCCCTCGCCGTAGGGCCCGGCATAGAGTCCCTTGGCGGTGCCCGCGGCGCGGGGAAGAATCTCCATCTGGCGGGGGGAGAGCGATTGGCCGGGCAGCCAGTCGGTGGTATCGTAGGGTGCTGTCCAGTGCACCTCGCCACGCGGACCGACCCACAGGATGTTCACCAGTTCGGGGTTGTTGGCGATGAACTGGGTGCTGCGCACCTGGAATGCACCGCGCGTCAGCGAGCCGTCGCCAAGGTCGCGCGCCAGCAGCAGCAGGAATTCCTGGCTCGAGTCCATGTGCATGCGCATGGTCTGCTCCGCCCAGTGCATGTCTCGCGTCATGCTGTTGCGCTCGACATCGACTTCCTGGCGCTGCAGCACCCAGACAATCGCCAGCATCGCCAGGGCGAATACCCCGACGGCGATATAGGGCAGATTCCAGTACCATCGCGTACCGCTGCCCGAGCTATCCGGCATGACCGCCCTCCCTATAGGTAATTTCCCTAATTATGTCATTGGCCCGCTGCCGTTAAGCTGCGATGCGGTGGCAATTGCGACCGCCAGCAGAAAATAACCCTAACAGGAGGAGTCATAATGAAATTGACATTGAAAGTTGCAGGCTTTGCTGTCGCCGCGGCCTTGTCCGCAATGGCCTTCGCCGCGGAGCCGATCCGCATTGGCGTGTCCGGCCCGTTCACCGGCGGTTCCAGCCCGATGGGGGTTTCCATGCGCGACGGCGTCAAGCTCGCGGCCAAGGAGATCAACGCCAAGGGTGGTGTGCTTGGGCGCCAGATCGAACTGATCGAGCGCGACGACGAAGCCAAGAACGAGCGCGGCGTCCAGGTTGCCCAGGAACTGATCAACAAGGAAAAGGTGGTTGCAACCGTCGGCTACATCAACAGCGGTGTATCACTGGCATCGCAGCGCTTCTACCAGGAAGCCAAGATACCGGTGATGAACAACGTCTCCACCGCTACCGTCATTACCCAGCAATTCAAGGACCAGCCGGATAACTACATCTTTCGCAGCAGTGCCAACGACGCGATCCAGTGCGGCATGATCGTCAAGGAAGTCATCGACAAGCGCAAGTACACCAAGGTGGCGATCCTCGCCGATTCCACCAACTACGGCCAGCTCGGCCGCGAGGACCTGGAAAAGGCCCTCGACGCCAAGGGCATCAAGGCGGTCGCCGTCGAGAAGTACAACATCAAGGACGTCGACATGACGCCGCAGTTGCTGAAAGCCAAGGAAGCCGGCGCCCAGGTGGTGATCACCTATGGCATCGGTCCCGAACTGGCGCAGATCGCCAACGGCATGGTCAAGCTGGGCTGGAAGGTGCCGATGATGGGTTCATGGACGCTGTCGATGGGCAACTTCATCGATAACGCCGGCCCCAACGCCGAAGGCGCGCTGATGCCGCAGACCTTCATTCAGGAAGCCAACACGCCCAAGCGCAAGGCCTTCATCGAGGCCTACCAGAAGGCTTACAAGGTTGATCGCATTCCGTCGCCGGTTTCTGCCGCACAGGGCTACGACTCGGTATACCTGCTGGCTGCGGGGATCAAGCAGGCCGGTTCTACCGACGGCCCGAAGATCAAGGATGCGCTGGAGAACCTGAAGGAACCGGTGGAGGGTGTCGTCACCGTCTACAACCAGCCCTTCAGCAAAACCGACCATGAAGCCATCACCGCCAACATCCCGGTGATCGGGATGGTCAAGGGCGGTCGCGTGGTCTACGCCTACGACGAAGACAAGAAGACCGGTAGTGAAGTTCGCACCAAGGCCACCAAGGCGGCACCGGCAGCCAAGGCGGCCAAGGCGGTACCGGCGGTCATGGAAAAAGCCAAGTAACGGTCACACCGTTGCACTTGGCGCACGCAGCACCCGGTGTTACCGGGAGCTGCGTGCTTTCGTCGCATGCGATTCTCGAGGGGAACCTCAAATGGAAATTCTGATTCAGCTGATTTTCAGCGGTATCGCCCTAGGCATGATCTACGCGGTCATCGCCTTCGGCTATCAGCTCACCTTCGCCACTTCCGCCACGCTTAACTTCGGCCAGGGCGAGGCCCTGATGCTGGGCGCCCTGGTCGGACTTTCGTTCGCCGGCAACGTGCTGGGCGGACCCTACCTCAATTTCTGGATGATGATTCCTCTCGTCATGGTTTTCGGCGCACTGCAGGGGGCGCTGGTGGAATTCATCGGCGTGCGTCCGGCGATCAAGATCAAGAGCGAGTTCGGCTGGATCATGTCGACCATCGCGCTGGCCATCATTTTCAAGAACGTCGCCGAAAACATCTGGGGCAAGGATGACCTCAAGTTTCCCTCGCCGGTGTCCGAAGCACCGCTGCATTTCCTCGGCGCCAACGTGCTGCCGATGGAAATCATCATTGTCGTCGGCGCGCTGGCCATGATGCTGGCGGTCGAGATATTCAACCGCAAGTCGATCTACGGCAAGGCCGTGGTCGCCACCTCCAATGATCGCGACGCCGCCGGCCTGATGGGCATCAACACGCGGCTGGTGATTACCTTCTCGTACGCGTTGTCGTCGATGACGGCCGCCTTCGCCGGCGTGCTGATCGCGCCGGTGACACTGACCGGCGCCACCATGGGTTCCGTGCTGGGACTCAAGGCGTTTGCCGTCGCCATCATCGGCGGCCTCACTTCCGGCATTGGCGTCATCGTCGGCGGCCTGATCCTCGGCATTGCCGAGACCACTACCGGCTTCTACATCAGCACCGGCTACAAGGACGTGCCCGGCCTGGTACTGCTGCTGCTGGTGCTGGCCGTGAAGCCCGCGGGGCTGTTCGGCAAAACTGCGATCAAGAAGGTATGACCATGCGCAAGCTTTCCGTCGTCGCCGCGGTGCTCGGCATCGCCGCCCTGGCCGTCTATCCGCTGCTGGTGCACAACCCGTACTACGTCCATCTGCTCGAGACCATCATGATCTATGCGATCCTGCTGTTCGGACTCGATATCGTGGTGGGTTACACCGGCCTGGTTTCGCTCGGCCACGCCGGCCTGTTCGGCATCGGCTCCTATGTCGCTGGCGTACTGGCCTTCAAGCTCGGCGCTCCGTTCTGGATTGCCGTGCCGGCTTCCCTGTTCATTACTGCGGCCTTTGGCGCACTGCTGGCTTTGCCGGCGTTGCGTGTCACCGGACCCTACCTGGCCATGGTGACGCTGGCCTTCGGTACCATCATCCAGATCCTGATCAACGAAATGACCTTCCTCACCGAAGGCCCGCTCGGCATCAAGGTGCCGAAGCCGACCATGCTCGGCCACAAGCTGGATGAGGTCGAGTACTACTACGTGGTGCTGGTGCTCATGCTGCTTTCGCTGGTGGTGGTGCATCGCATCGTCCGCTCCCACCTCGGCCGAGCCTTCGAGGCCCTGCGCGACAGCCCGGTGGCCTGCGACTGCATGGGCGTCTCGGTCTATCGCTACAAGGTCTATGCCTTCGTCATCAGCGCCGGCATGGCCGGCATCGCCGGCGCGTTGTACACCCACTCGGAAGAGTACATCTCGCCGAACACCTACAACTTCGAGCTGACCGTGATGTTCCTGCTGGCGGTGATCATGGGCGGCCGCAAGACGCGGACCGGGCCGATGATCGGCGCCACCATCGTGGTGCTGCTGCCCAGCCTGCTGGCCGACCTGCAGTTATTCAGGATGCTGGCAGCCGCTGCGGCGACAGTCGCCGTGGTGGCCGGCATTGCGATGGTGGCGACGAAACGCAAGACGCTGAGCCAGGTGGCGACGCCGGTGCTGGGTACGGTCGGCATGGCGATCTTTTCCTGGCAGCTGGAAAACATCACCGACTGGCGCCTGACCATCTTCGGTTTCATGATGCTGTTCATCGTCTATTACCTGCAGGACGGCATCGTCGGCTGGTTCCGCAAGCTGTTCGTCCGCGTTGCGCCGAGCGCGGTGCATGCGCACCCGGTGTACCGCGAACACGGTGACCAGGCCCATGTGTGGACACCGCCACGGCGGAAGGCGGAGGGTGAGCTGCTCCATGCGCGCGACATCCTGATGCAGTTCGGCGGCCTCAAGGCCTTGAACCAGGTCGACCTGCGTGTCACCAGCGGCACTATCCATGGCCTGATCGGGCCCAACGGCTCGGGCAAGAGCACCATGATGAACGTGCTGACCGGCATCTACGCGCCGACCGCGGGCGAAGTGGTGTTCGACGGCAAGAAGATTTCCGGCGGCACGCCGTCCGAGATCGCACTGTCCGGCATCGCCCGTACCTTCCAGAACGTGCAGCTGTTCGGCGAGATGACCGCCATCGAGAACGTGCTGGTCGGCCTGCATCACACCTTCCGCAGTACCTCGCTCGACGTCATGCTGCACACGCCGCGCTACCAGCGCGAGGAGCGCGAGGCGCGGGTGCGCGCCGCGAGCCTGCTCGACTTCGTCGGTCTGCAGCAGTTCCACAACGAGGAAGCGCGCAACCTGCCCTACGGCAAGCAGCGCCTGCTCGAAATTGCCCGCGCCATGGCGCTCGACCCGAGCCTGATCCTGCTCGACGAGCCGGCTGCCGGCCTTACTGCGCCCGACATCAAGGAACTGATCGAGATCATCCGCAAGATCAAGGAACACGGCATGACGATCGTCCTGATCGAGCACCACATGGATGTCGTCATGAGCATTTGCGATACCGTCACGGTGCTCGATTTCGGGCAAAAGATCGCCTCCGGCAAGCCCGCCGAGGTACAGAACGATCCGCGCGTGGTCGAAGCCTACCTCGGTGGCAGCGGTGACAGTCTCGGCGCTGCGCCAGCGCCGACTATCTGAACGGAGCCCCTCATGCTGACCATAGAAAATCTGCACGCCGGCTACGACAAGACCGAGGTCCTGCACGGCATTTCCATCGACGTGCCGAAGGGCAAGGTGGTGACCCTTATCGGTTCCAACGGCGCCGGCAAGACCACCACCATGCGCGCCGTGTCCGGCATGATCCGGCCCCGGTCGGGGCGCGTGACGCTGGGCGGCAAGGAGATCACCGGCCAGGATTCCTTCCGCATCGCGCGCGCCGGCCTGGCCCATTCGCCGGAAGGCCGGCGCGTGTTTCCGACCCTGTCGGTGGCCGACAACATTCGCCTCGGCGCCTTTCCGCGCTACACCCGGTCGCGCAAGCGCGGCGACATCGACGCCGACCTCGACAAGGCGATGGAAATGTTCCCGCGTTTGATCGAGCGGCGTGACCAGTTGGCGGGGACGCTCTCGGGCGGCGAACAGCAAATGCTGGCCATTGCCCGTGCGCTGATGCTGAATCCGGAGGTGGTGCTGCTCGACGAGCCGTCGATGGGACTCGCCCCGATCCTGGTGGAAGAGGTTTTCAACATCATCCGCCGCCTCAAGGGAGAAGGCATCACGATGCTGCTGGTCGAGCAGTTCGCCGCCGCCGCACTGGATGTCGCCGACTATGGCTACGTCCTGGAAAACGGCCGCATTGCGGTGCATGGCTCGGCCGACAAGTTGAAGAACGATCCCGCCGTGCGCGCAGCGTATCTCGGGGGCAGCCACTAGTTTGGTAAGCTGTGGGCATGAGCAAGCCGAGGACGCCCTTCGCGCCTGAAGTCTTTCCAGTAGCGCTGAAAGGATGAGCGGAACCGTTGCCCGGCCGGGCGTGATGCTCGGCCTTGGCATGGCGATCGCCGCCTATCTGCTGTCCTTCTTTCACCGCGTGGCCCCGGCGGCGATCTCTGGCGATCTG
>JANXRC010000225.1 GCA_025353195.1 Rhodocyclaceae bacterium | reverse complement strand
ACTCGATTTCGGCGCGTGTCTTCATCAGGTCCTGCAGATTGTCTGGCGATACTTGCGCTACTCGATAGCCACGCTGCGCCTCGGCAACGACGAGATCATCCGAAGCAAGTCGGGAGAGCGATTCCCGAATAGCGCCGAGGCTGACACCGTAGTTGGCGCACAGTGCGTTGATGTTGAGCTTCTGACCCGGCGGCAGGCGGCAAGACACGATGTCGCTGCGCAATTTCTGATAGACATCCAGCGATTGGCTGCGTGCGTATTTGGCCGAGCGGTCCGCTGTCATGCGATGTCTTGTGCGCCGGAGACTAAAAATATATTCTTATATAGATAATATATTTCGTCAAGCGCTGGCGGCAGGGACGCGGTCGCGCGATTGCCGCCGCTGGTGCACTTCACCGAAGTTGAACTATGATGTCTGCAGCCGACACAGGGGATCCGACATGGAGTACCACTCGATCATCTTCAACTTCTCGCTTTTCCTGAGCGTTGGGTGCGTAGCGGAAATCTATGTACGCATGAAAGGCATGGGAAAAAAGGTCGAGAAGGATCACGGCAAGATCGTACCCGACACACCGAAACTTGTCCCTCCACTCGTGCTCCTGGTCGCAGCCTTGGTCATCGCCGTAATTACGCGGCCGCACTGATCATCACCGGTGCGGCCGGCGATCAAGGACGAAGCGCCGTCCCGCCAGCGCCGACTGTTACGACCCGCTGTGCCGCATTCGGGGGAAATCAAGGGTCAGCCGGCACCCTCTGCGGGAGAGCAACTATCCCTCGATGCATAGCCGGATACGGGCCCCTGGGGGTGGGGCCACTTCGAGTTCTTGCTACCTGTCCGGCATCAGCGACGAACGATGCTGCCGTTGCTGGCCTTCACGGCAGTACCGGAGGTGAAGCCGGGGTCCTTGTCGAAGCTGAATGTCTTTTCTTCTCCGTTATCGAAACGCACCGCGACATGCCATTGCTTGACGGACTTCATCTTCTCTTCGATCTTGTGCCCGGCATAGGCGCCACCCGCGGCACCGGCGACCGTAGCGACACTCCGACCGGTGCCCGACCCGATCTGATTGCCGAGCAAGGCACCTGCGACTCCGCCAGCAACCATACCGACAGGGCCAGCCTGGCCTTCCTTTTCCACTACCTTCACCGACAGCACCTTGCCGCAACTTGCGCAGACCTTGTCGCTTTCGGCCGAGGCGCTGCCATGCTCGTTCTTGGCTTTGGTCAGCGCGGCGTTGTATTCGGCCTTCGCGTCGCGCAGGCATTGCATGCGGGTGCTGGAGGAAGCTTCGTCGGCGCAGAGCTTCTTGTCTTCGGCATAACGACTTGAAGCAGCCTTTTTCGCTGCGTCATAGCTGGCTTTGGACGTTGTGTCGGCAGCAAGAGCGGAACTGGCCAGGAACGCGGCCGCAATTATCAAAGCAAAATGATTTTTCATGTTTCCCCCTGAGGCTAATGGATAGCGATAAGTATGGCTCAATTCTTGTGCAAAGACTATATCGAACCATCAACTCCACATCGCGCGCATTCGTGCCGCCAGATCCACTGCTTTCCTGCTTGATTCCGAACTCCCTTGCACGGGGCTTTCCGCCGATGGCCAAGAGACTTGATCGAAGTTTGTCAGCAGCGCATTGGGTATGAAGCGGGTCCGGCTGGCATACACATGACGATCCCCCATGCCGGACTGCTGGGACAGGTAAAAGCGCTGAGGCACCATGATGTCCAGGTAATCCTTGGCACGGGTCATGGCGACATACAGCAGTCGGCGTTCTTCCTCGATCTCCGCCGGCGATCCGGTGGCCATGTCCGAGGGCAGACAGCCATCAACCGCATTCAGCAAGGTCACCGCGGCCCATTCCTGCCCCTTGGCCGAATGAATCGTCGAGAGGATCAGGTAGTCTTCATCGAGCAACGGAACGCCGGATTCATCGCTGGTGGCATCGGGCGGGTCAAGGGTGAATTCGGTAAGAAACCTTTCCTGGTTGGGATAGGTAGCCGCGATTCGGGCAAGTTGTCCGATATCGGGTTCGCGAACCACGGCATCGTCATACAGGCGGTCCATCTGACCCTGGTACCAGGCAGACGCTCGCTCGAAAACCCCCGGCCAGGGAGCGCCTGCCAGCCCCGAGGCCTCGACAAGTCCGGCGAACTCGCTCCAGGCAACTCTTGTCGACTCCGGCACAGGCTGTTCTGCGAGCAGCGCACAACCGGGACTTGCCGCCGCAACGTGGTCCAGAATCCGGCCGGCCGTTTTGGGACCGATTCCTGGCAGCAGCTGTATTGCGCGAAACCCCGATACGCGATCCCGCGGGTTTTGTGCCCAGCGCATGACCGCCAGTACGTCCTTGACGTGTGCGGCCTCGAGAAACTTGAGCCCGCCAAATTTTACGAACGGAATATTGCGCCGGGTGAGTTCGACTTCCAGCCGGGCACTGTGGTGACCGGTTCGAAACAGTACGGCCTGGGACTTGAGCTTCACTCCTTCCTCACGTCGTGCCAGCGTCTGCTCGACAACGTAGTTCGCCTGATCTGCGTCATCCCGGATTGCGACCAGTCGCGGCTTGGAAGACGAGATGCGTTCGGACCACAAGTTCTTGGTGAACCTTTCGCTGGCCAATGCGATCACCGCGTTGGCGGCATCAAGAATTGGCTGGGTGGAGCGATAGTTGCGATCCAGCGTTATCTGCAGGGCTGCCGGCGTGAAGTGCGCTGGAAAATCGAGAATGTTGCGCACCGTGGCGCCGCGAAACGCGTAGATCGACTGGGCATCGTCGCCGACCACCGTAAGCCCGCGGCCGTCCGGCTTCATTGCCAGCACGAGCGCCGACTGCAGGCGGTTGGTGTCCTGGTATTCGTCGATCAGAATATGGCTGAAACGATCGCCTATCTCGAGGGCAAGGTCGGGATCTGCCACCATGTGCGACCAGTAAAGCAGGAGATCGTCGTAGTCGAACACCTGCTGGTGCTGTTTGGCCCCGACGTAGTTCAAGAACAGCTGCTTCAGTTCGGCTTCCCACTGCACACACCACGGATAGGTGGCTTGCAGCACCTCGTTCAACGGCGCCTGAGTGTTGATTGTGGCTGAATAGATGCCCAGACAGGTGGATTTCATCGGAAAGCGCTTGTCCTTTGCCGAATAACCCAGTTCGTGCCTGACCAGGTTCAGGAGATCTGCCGAGTCCTCTCTGTCGTGGATGGTGAATCCCGGGGCAAGACCAATGCGGCCTGCATATTCCCGCAACAGCCTTGCGCCGACACTGTGAAACGTGCCGGACCAGGGAAGGGAAGAACTTATGAATCCGCGATTTCCCTTCGCCAGTTGTCCCATGATGCGATCGACGCGCCGTGTCATTTCCACCGCGGCCCGTCGGGAGAAGGTCAGCAGCAATATCTTGCCGGGATCAACGCCATGCGCAATCAGATGGGCGACGCGATGCGCCAGGGTATTGGTCTTGCCCGATCCGGCACCGGCGATCACCAGCAGCGGCGCCGACGGAGCCGGGCCTTCACGAGGATCAATACCGAATTCGACGGCCGCCCGCTGCGCCTCGTTGAGGGATGCCAGGTAGGCCTCCGCCGGCCGTTCCCGCAATTCGTTGCGCGCGTTCATGCCGTCGCTTCCCGGGGATCGAACTGACCAGCGCGGCCGCTCTCGACGTCAAGGATCGACTGCGTTGAACCGGCGCGCATCGCGAGCACCACGGGGGAATCACAGTTCGGACAGACCCGGAGATCCGCGCACTCACAGGAGGACAGTTCCATGGCGGCTGGATCAATCGGGACGTGGCAATAGGGACAAATATAGCGAAAGCTCATGCTCAACTCCTCGGACACTGTAGTTTCGTATGGGGTATCCCTTTAGCTCCACAGGGATTCATTTTCCGGGTTTTTTGGGAATTTCTACGATTTTCCCGTAAGTCACCGGCGTTGTCATGACGGTCTGTTGAAGCAGGCGATAAAACAGCAGTCCACGAGATCGCGAAGT
>JANXRC010000259.1 GCA_025353195.1 Rhodocyclaceae bacterium | reverse complement strand
GCAGTTTCCGTTTCACTCCCCCCTTGATGTTGTCGACGCTCTGCGAAGCAAGCCAATACCGTCAAAGAAAGAGTTTGAGACAACGGATGAATTTAATGCAAGACAAGCTAAATGGGAGTCTTCCAGTCTTTTTGGAGATGTAGCTCCTAATTCAGCACTCGCACTTATGTTTGTCCCGTCACCAATGGGTATCTTTCCAACCCTTGAGTACGATGCGGATAACGGAGTTATGACCCTTCGTGGTCAGCCCAAGCTTTGTTTAGAACCCCTAGTAAAGAACGAGGGTTCTTACACGGGTACGAACGCTTTTGGTGTCAAGAAGGTCATCAGGATTGTTCGCCTTACTCAGAAGTGCGTAGACCTTGATGCAAGGTCGCTTGATGAAATAAATGCCTCGTTTCCTTTGGCCAGAGATGCTGCAAAGAGCCTAAAGGCAAACTGGGGCCTTGTCGTGGTAGGGAAACCCCCCTGCGTCAGAATAGTTGTCGCCCCGATATGATCTTGAACTTGGGGGCGATAAGGATGAAAGATGGCACGGTACGGAGAAGCATTCAGGAACAGGACGGTGGCGCGGTTACTGCCGCCGGAGAGCGCCAATGTAGGCGCGGTGGCGAAAGAAATCGGAGTATCAGTGCAGACATTGGAACGCTGGCGTGAGGACGCGCAGTCCAGGCCCGCCCGAGGGCGGGCCTGGACTGCGGGCGCCCGACTTGAGGCGGTAATCACCGCGGCGGCCATGGACGAAGCCGGCAAGAGCGCGTGGTGCCGCGAACACGGCGTATACCCGGCCGAACTGGACAAATGGCGGTCGAGTGCCACCACCGCGCTGGCGGAGCTGGAGGAAGCTCGCGCCAGCCCGCAAGCCACCCGGCAAGACAAGAAGCGCATCAAGGAACTCGAACGCGAGCTGCTGCGCAAAGACCGGGCTCTGGCCGAGGCAGCCGCGCTGCTCGTGCTGTCAAAAAAAGTCGCGGCGATCTTCAACAAGGGAGAGGGCGAATGATCGGCCTCGAAGATCGCCAGGCGCTGACCCGAGACATCCATTGCGCGCATGCCGCCGGCGCGCGGCTCAAGCCGGCCTGCAAGATTGCTGGCATCGACCTGCGCACCCTCCAGCGCTGGCAGGCCGCCGACGGCCTCGTCAGCGGTGATGGACGGCCGCAGGCGGTGCGAGCGACACCCAGCCATGCCCTCTCCGAGGCCGAGCGGGCGCGCCTGCTGGCCGTGGCCAATGAGCCACGCTTTGCCGCCGTACCACCAGCGCGCATCGTTCCCATGCTGGCCGACGAGGGCGTCTATCTCGCCAGCGAATCCACCTTCAGTCGCGTGCTGAAGGCGCATGGACAAACCGCCCACCGCGGACGGGCCAAGGCGCCCAAGGCGGTCAGGCCGCCGACCACACATATCGCCACCGAGCCGCGCCAGGTGTGGTGCTGGGACATGACCTATCTGCCCGCCCAGGTGATGGGACGATGGTTCTTCTTGTATCTGATCCTGGACCTGTACAGCCGCAAGATCGTGGGCTGGGAGGTGCATGACGTCGATCACGCCGACCATGCCACGCACCTGGTGCGCCGTACCGCGCTGGCCGAGGGCATTGCCGCGATGGGCACCAAGCCCGTCCTGCATGGCGACAACGGCTCCACGCTCAAGGCCACCACCGTCCTGGCGATGCTCAACTGGCTGGGTATCAAACCCTCGTACTCCCGGCCGCGCGTCAGTGACGACAACGCCTACGCCGAGTCGCTGTTTCGTACCGCCAAGTACCGGCCGGAGTTCCCCGCCAAGGGCTTTGCCGGTCTCGACCAGGCCCGCACGTGGGCGGCCGGCTTCGTGCATTGGTACAACTTCGACCACCGTCACAGCGGCATCCGTTACGTCAGCCCGGCTCAGCGCCACGCCGGGGACGATCATGCGATTCTGGCTGCGCGACATGACTTGTACCTTATGGCTCGCGAGCGCAACCCTGCGCGCTGGTCTGGCGCCACTCGGAACTGGGCGCCCATCGGCGCCGTGACGCTCAATCCCGAATGCGACGCCATCATAAAGACGCATTTGGATGGTGACCATATTCAACCGTTGGCTGCATGACCGAGGTGACAACTACCTTGACGCGCGCCGGTACTGTCGCCGCTGCTCCATGCAACGGTATTACCTCGGCCCCGGCTTTGAGTTTGTCGAGATAGTCCGCCCATTCCTGCATCATTTTCTTCCGCTCAGGGAAATATTCAGCTCGGTTGTATGCTGCCCGGACGGCATTCTTTTCCGCATGGGTGTAGACGCTGACCGAAAACTGACCCACTTAGAGAGGATGTGCTGATCGAAAATTGACCCAGGTGTTCCACTAGTCCTGCCTAATTTTTAGGCAGGAGACAAAAGGTGATCACCATGGAAATGTTGGGCAAGATTCGACGGATGCATTTGCGCGACCAACTGTCGCTGCACGAAATAGCGAAGCGCACGGGTTTATCGCGGAACACGATACGCAGTTGGCTGAGGACGGCCCAGGGGGTGACGCCGCCGACGTATCAGAGGATTAAGGGGGAGGTCAAACTCAGTGTGTTCCACGCCGCCGTGGAACAAGCGCTCACGGTGGATGCTCACCGTAACAAACAGAACCGGCGCACCGCCAAGGCGCTGTTTGCGGAAATCAAAGCGGACGGCTATACGGGTGGCTACAGCCAGCTCACGGCCTTCATCCGTGATTGGCGCGGGAAAGAAGGCAAAGCGCCGCACGCGTTCGTACCGCTGAAGTTCGATCTGGGCGAAGCGTTCCAGTTTGACTGGAGCGAAGAAGGTCTTGTCATCGGCGGCATCTATCGGCGGATGCAGGTGTCACACCTCAAGCTGTGCGCGAGCCGTGCCTTCTGGCTGGTGGCCTACCCAAGTCAGGGCCATGAGATGCTGTTCGATGCCCACACGCGGTCCTTCATCGCGCTAGGTGGGATTCCCCGGCGCGGCATCTACGACAACATGAAGACCGCCGTCGACAAGGTAAACAAGGGCAAGGGCCGTGTGGTCAATGCACGGTTCGCTGTGATGTGTAGCCACTACCTGTTTGACCCGGACTTCTGCAACGTCGCCTCCGGCTGGGAGAAAGGCGTCGTCGAGAAGAACGTGCAGGACAGTCGCCGGCGCATCTGGCTGGATGCGCAGAATCGACGGTTCAGTTCCTATGCTGAGCTCAACGTCTGGCTGGGTGAGCGGTGCCGGTCGCTCTGGAGCGAACTGCGCCATCCCGAGCACACCGGGTTCAGCGTCGCCGAAATGCTGGAGCTGGAAGTTGCGGAGATGATGCCGGTGCCCACGCCATTCGATGGCTATGTGGAGAAATCGGCGCGCGTATCCAGCACCTGCCTGGTCAGCGTGCAACGTAACCGGTACTCGGTGCCCTGTGAGTTGGCCGGCCAGCGGGTCAGTACCCGTCTCTATCCGACCCAGGTCAGCGTGGTGGCGGATGATGCGATGGTCGCCAGCCATGATCGGCTGACCGACCGTGGGCAGGTCTGCTATGACTGGCAGCACTACATCCCGCTGGTGGAACGCAAACCGGGGGCGCTGCGAAACGGTGCACCCTTTGCCGACCTGCCGGCGCCGCTCCAGCAGTTGAGGCGCGGCCTGATGCGGCATCCGGGTGGCGACCAGGTCATGGCGCAGGTGCTGGCCTCCGTACCCGTCCATGGGCTCGACGCGGTACTGGTCGCTGTGGAACTGGTGATCGAATCAGGCGCGCTCAGTGCTGAACACGTGCTCAACGTCCTGGCACGACTCAATGCCAGTCCGACACCAGCCAGCGTGGAGACGAGCCTGCACCTGAATGAGGCGCCGGTGGCCAACACGGGCCGCTACGACAGTCTGCGCGATGCTGAGGGCGTTGTGACCGCGGTGGTGGAGGTCAGCGATGCGTGATGTCACGGTTGAACTCAAAGGACTGCGGCTGCACGGCATGGCGAGTGCCTGGACGGATTTGATGGCACAGGAAACAGCGACAACAGCGTCTTCAAAATGGATGGTCGAGCATCTGCTGGAAGCCGAGACGACGGATCGGGCCGTGCGGTCGGTGACGCACCAGATGAACGCGGCGAAGTTCCCCGTGCATCGTGATCTGGCGGGATTTGACTTCGACGTTTCCCCTGTGGATCAGCATCTGGTCAAGGAACTGGCGACGCTGTCATTTGCCGACACGGCCCAGAACGTGGTGTTCATCGGTGGGCCTGGCACGGGCAAGACGCATTTGGCTACTGCCATCGCGGTGTCCGGGATCGCGGCACAGGGCAAGCGGGTACGCTTCTACTCCACGGTCGATCTGGTGAATATCCTTGAACGGGAGAAGCGCGACGGCAAAGCCGGGCGAATCGCGCTTCAGTTGATGAGGATGGACCTCGTGATCCTTGATGAACTGGGCTACCTCCCGTTCAGCCAGACCGGCGCCGCCTTGCTGTTCCATCTGCTGTCCAAGCTGTACGAGCACACCAGCGTGGCCATCACCACGAATCTGAGCTTCTCGGAATGGTCCAGTGTCTTTATCGACGCCAAGATGACGACGGCGTTGCTGGACCGGCTCACCCATCACTGCCACATCGTGGAGACGGGTAATGAGTCGCATCGCTTCCTGCACAGTAGCGTCGCCGCAAAGTCGCGGATCAAGTCGCGGGAGCAGAAACGTAAGGGTGGCAAAGCATCACCCGCTGACGAGCCGTTCTGAGTCGCCGCGCGCGGGGAAATTCGCTACGGGCTACGCCCTCCGCGACTTCCCCCGCGCACACCCACTGTCCACCGCCAAGGGAAAGGAGAACGTCAATACCAGCAATTTGCTACACTTATCCACAACCGCTGACTCAAAAATCAGCGGCCAGCCCTGGGTCAAATTTCAATCAGCAGGGTGGGTCAATATTCAATCGGCGCCGACACGATACCATGGCCGCCATGGTCACCGGCATTGGCGACGGCACTGTGCCGGACGAATTTGAGGCCGACGAAATCGTGGGCATCGACCACCAGTAGCGGAGCCTGGTATGGAAGGGCGCAGGAGTCGGCATAGGGCCTTCGGAGCAGGCGTTTGCGGGCAACAAAAGAATGTCTCTGGTTTCACCTTAACGGGGATTACATCATGCAAGACGTCTTACAGTATTTGAAAAAACACGGCCAGCTTCTTGATTCGGAGATTGCCGCCGGAATGGGGATACCACTTAAACAGGTGAAACAACATATCTCGGCTCTCGCAGCCCTCGGCGAGATAAGCAAGTGCAGCGTAACGCGTTTCAACGGCAATGACAGATTCGAAGGAATCCTCTGCCGTCCATCGGGATTCAGCCCGCCCGCGAGCCCAGGCAGGAAACCCGGCGCGCAGGTGAAGGTGGCCGCGTGACCGTGTCTTCCAGCAAGTCGGAAGGTCTGGCCCGCATCAAGGCCGGGCTGCATGCCGAGCCCGTGGTGGCTGGGATATTGCACGGCGGGTCATGAGCGAAAGCATTTCTGACCTGCTGAGACAACTGAGCGAATCCGCCGAGCCGCTGATCTACCGCATCGCCTCGTATTTCATGCTGACCATGCTGGACGATCCGGCAATGCTTGCCTTGGCCTTCTGCTGAGTTGCCAACTCCTTGATACCCAGGTCATGGACATGTCTTCAAGAGCGTTTCTGCCTGCTTGCCGTTCCGCCACCGAACCGTTATCCGCAACGTCCGAAGCGATACTATTCGCCCGCAGTTCGACAGTTTTTACTTGGAAGACGTTATCCTGTAAAGAAATTCGTAAAAAGTAGGGAGGGCTTACGGTGTCGATATCCGCTGATACGTTGCTTCGACAATCGCAAACGCGGCGGAGCAGTCTCCGTCAGACAGCCGAGAGGGCACGTGCCGAGCGCCTGGTCGAGCACGGCCTTACAGTAACCAACCGTGCAGTGGATGGGAATATTCAGTCGCTTTCGAGGACTGCCCCCGCCACTTGCAGAGACAGTCGCTAATAGAGAGGCGCGTATGTTTCAGTCCATCTCAGGGGGGGAGTGGCTTGCGGTTGTTCTCGCTCCGTTAGCTTCCTCAGGCTTGACCAGGGCATTGATGCTTCCAGCATCACGCTGGGGTCTGATTGATCATCCGGGACATCGCAAAGTTCATGACCACCCCACGCCGCTGGTGGGTGGCCTGGCGATTCTGTTAACGCTGCTTGCGCTGCAGGCTGCATTCGGCCGCGTTCCCTTTGAAAGTTGGACCTTGATATGTGCCCTGCTGCTGGTAACCGGCATTGGCGTGGCAGACGATGCGCATGCATTGAGCCATCGTGCGAAGTTCGTGGCACAAGCTCTGGGTGCCATCGCGATCGTTTCTGGCACGTCCGTCTGGGTCACGCATCTGGGGGACCTAGTGGGTCTAGGCACTATAGAACTGGGCAAGTGGTCGCTGATGGTCACGGTCATTGCCTTTGTCGGGGTCATGAATGCGATCAACATGATCGACGGCCTCGACGGACTTTCCGGCAGCGTTTCCCTGATTCCTGTTGTGCTCCTGGCGTATCTTGCCATGACAGGAAACTCGCCGGACCTGGTATTTGAACTGTTGCTGTTTGCCGGGGCGATTCTCGGCTTCATGTCGCTCAACTTCAGGCTGCCGGGACGCTCCAAG